>JALSIH010000082.1 GCA_026981615.1 Chitinophagales bacterium | reverse complement strand
TGCCGATATCCAGCACTTTGGGTGCGGAGGCCCCGCCCCGGTGCGACCGAAAGACCTCAATGCTCCATGCACCCAGGGCTACGGCATCGCTGCCCACTTTCATGGCGCAGCGGTCCTGCCGAATTTCGAATCTCTTAAACCGGAAAAGCGAATTGCCCATGATGCAAAACTATCGCACACGATAGATTTCTTTTTTTGAGCACCCATTGCAGCAAAACGGCAATAGAAAGGACTTTTCCGGCCTGAGCTGCGGAGTGTTGTAAAGAAGCCTCGCTCCGTGGAAATTAAATCATGTGAAGTGCCGGGAACAGGAGGATTAACATATAACTTGGATTTAATACTTCCTCTTAACGCTGGCATACACGCTCAGGTATGGTCAAGTTTTAAAATACGATCTTCTGCGCAGGGGAATGCCCTAAAGCATAATGATACCTTCAATCTCTCCGGCCTGCTTATAGCGGTCAATTACTTTCTCCGCATTGTACATGTAAGGTTTGGCAGTCACACTGGCATAATTGCCGTTTTTGGAGATTTTGGTCTCTGTGTCCTCTTTTGCAAACATGGCCAGCAACTCGTCAAGACCGGCCAGGGGGACGATAAATTTATACATGTAAATAGCAGGCCACTCAAGCATTTCAAGCTGTTCGCGCAGGCCCTCGTATCCATCCTTTTCCATATCCGCCTGATTTCTTTTTATGAATATCCAACATTTAACAAATGTTATGTGTTTAATAGTTCAACGCTGTCGTCTTTCCTTTATAGTTTTATGTCCCGAATATGAGGTTACAGGTATTAGTCGCATTTATCATCCTACTTTTTGATTTCAGGCCACACGACAACAAGCAGATGGCTTCTGTTTATCCGCCTGTTTTGTCGCCGGAAACGCTCATGCCAAAGGACAGCTTTGCAGCCGATCCCCTGCCCGAAACGCTTTCCGCCCGCATTGACCGCTTCTTTTCGAAACGGGCTGCATGGCATCAGTTTAACGGTGTCGTACTCTTTGCCAAAGACGGCAGGGTATTCAGCAAGGCCTACGGATTTAAAAATCTTCGCACGAGAGACAGCCTGAACATCCATACGAGCTTTCAACTGGCCTCGGTATCCAAACCGCTGACGGCCACTGCCGTCTTGCAACTCATCGAAAAAGGGAAGCTGCATCTGGATGATCTGATTGACCGGTACCTGCCTGATTTTCCGTATCCGGGCATCACCATAGAAATGCTGCTGACCCACCAAAGCGGGCTTCCCAACTATTTGTACATCACCGATGACAACTGGGATGATGAAGAAATTCCCTTAAGCAACCAGGAAGCCTACGAGATATTCCTCTGCGAGCAACCCCTCCGCTATTACCGGCCCGGCAGGCGCTACAATTACTGCAACACCAATTACTTCCTTCTGGCCAACATTGTAGAACGGGTGAGCGGTCAGAGTTTTCCGGAGTATATGGAAGAAAATATTTTTAAGCCGGCCGGCATGCATGACGCTTTTGTTTTCTCGGATGGCTGTTACCGCGAACACGAGAATGTGGCATTGGGACATAAAAGCAACAGGCGGCCTTATCCGGAGTATTACCTGAGCAGCGTCTATGGCGACAAAAGCATTTACGCTTCGGTTCTCGACCTCTATGCCTTTGACCGTGCGCTTCGCGAGGGCATTATTCTTTCGGACAGCATGCAAAAGCAGGCCTATACGGGCCATCTTTCAAGATGGTATGCCAACAGGCAATACGGCTACGGATGGCGTATCAAAGCCGGGCAAAAAGACATCGTCTATCACAACGGGTGGTGGCAGGGCTATCGTTCTACTTTTATCCGTGACCTTGGCAATGACATCAGCATCATCATACTGAGAAACACCCTCCATGGTGCTGCGCTGAATCAGGATTTCCTCCTCGGCCTGCTGAAAGAAGACAACCCCGTCTGATTGCGGAGCCTTATACACTTACATATTTCTTCTGTAGCGCCCGCCCACTTCAAACATTGCCCCGGTCAGCTGCCCTATTGAACAGTACTTGGTGGCCTCCATCAGCGCTTCAAATACATTGTCATTCTCAAGGGCGGTATCCTGAATTTTCTTTAGGTGTTCACGTGCTTTCTCCCGGTGAGCGCTTTGAAACTCCCGGAGGCGAAGGATCTGGTCTTCTTTTTCCTCCCCGGTGGCACGTATTACCTCCCCGGGCAATACCGTGCCCGCCCCGTCTTTGCGCAGAAAAGTGTTTACTCCCACAATGGGCAATTGCCCGCTGTGTTTCAATTGCTCGTAATAGAGGCTTTCTTCCTGGATTTTGCTTCTTTGATACATGGTTTCCATGGCCCCGAGCACACCTCCTCTTTCGGTGATGCGGTCGAATTCCATCAATACGGCCTCTTCCACGAGGTCGGTTAGCTCTTCAATGATAAAGGCCCCCTGAATCGGGTTTTCATTGCGGGCCAGGCCAAACTCCTTGTTGATGATAAGCTGAATGGCCATGGCTCTGCGCACGCTTTCTTCGGTAGGTGTGGTGATGGCCTCGTCATAGGCATTGGTGTGAAGCGAGTTGCAATTGTCATAGATGGCATAAAGTGCCTGCAAAGTTGTCCGGATGTCGTTGAAGTCAATTTCCTGGGCATGCAGCGAGCGGCCCGAGGTTTGGATGTGGTATTTAAGCATTTGTGCCCGCGGGCCGGCTCCGTATTTTTTCTTCAGCGCCTTGGACCATATTCTGCGCGCCACCCTGCCGATTACGGCATATTCGGCATCCACTCCGTTTGAGAAGAAGAAAGAAAGGTTGGGCCCGAAGTCATTGATATCCATCCCCCTGTTGAGATAATACTCGACATAGGTAAAACCATTGGCCAGCGTAAACGCCAGCTGGGTAATCGGATTGGCCCCGGCTTCGGCAATATGATAACCGGATATCGAGACAGAGTAAAAATTGCGGACATTGTTGCGTATAAAATACTCCTGCACATCGCCCATGAGGCGCAGGGCGTATTCGGTAGAAAATATACAGGTATTCTGTGCCTGGTCTTCTTTCAGAATATCGGCCTGAACGGTGCCCCGTACATTGTTGAGCGTAAATGCTTTAATCTTTTCGTAGGTTTCGGCAGGCAGCACCTGGTCGCCCGTTACACCCAGAAGCATCAGCCCGAGGCCATCATTTCCGGGAGGCAGATCGCCCCGGTAGCCGGGTTGCTTGAGTCCTTTTTCGGCAAAGAAGCGATCTATCTTCTCTTTCACTTCTTTTTCAAGGCCGTGTTCCTTTATATAAAGTTCGCACTGCTGATCGATGGCCGCATTGAGGAAAAAGCCGAGCATCATCGGGGCCGGACCGTTGATGGTCATACTCACGGAGGTCTTGGGGTCGGCCAGATTGAAGCCCGAGTACAGCCTTTTGGCATCATCGAGGGTGCAGATGCTCACTCCGGCATTCCCGATTTTACCATAAATATCGGGCCGGTAATCGGGATCGTGTCCGTAGAGGGTGACGCTGTCAAATGCCGTGGAAAGGCGCTTGGCGGGCATGCCCTCGCTCACATAGTGGAAGCGCTTGTTGGTGCGCTCGGGGCCGCCTTCTCCGGCAAACATGCGCGTAGGGTCTTCGCCCTTTCTTTTGAAGGGATATATTCCGGCCGTATAGGGGAATTCTCCGGGCACATTCTCGCGCAGCGACCATTCCAGAATATCGCCCCACGAAGCGTAGCGCGGCATGGAAATTTTAGGAACTTTCGTATGAGAAAGGGTTTCGTGGTGGGTGTCCACATGGATTTCCTTTCCGCGTACCTTGTAGGTGTACACGTCTTTTCGATAACGCTCTTTTTTCTCCTCCCAGGATCGGATAATATCATAGTTGTGGGGGTCCAGTTCCTTAAGCAGGGTCGTAAAGCGATCCTGCAGCTCGATGACGGTCGGGTCGTCTTCTCCGGCCCCGCTTTCACGCATCACTTCAAGGGCCTTGTGCAAGCCATAGAGTTTGTCGGCAACGGCTTTCTGCTCGCCTGCCCAGCGGTCATACTGGCGGCTGGCCTCGGCAATCTCTGACAGGTAGCGGGTGCGGGCGGGTGGTATGATGTACACCTTCTCTTCCGGTCCTTTGATAAACTTAAAGCTCGATTTCAGCGATTTACTGCCTGTTTTTTCAATGATTTTATTCATCAATGCCTTGTAAAGGGCATTGGTGCCGGCATCATTGAAGTGGGAAGCAATGGTACCGTAGATGGGCAGCTCTTCATCGGCCGCTTCAAAAAGATGGTGATTTCGTTTGTATTGTTTGCGCACATCGCGCAGTGCGTCCAGTGCTCCGCGCTTGTCAAATTTGTTGATGGCAATCAAATCGGCAAAGTCGAGCATATCTATTTTCTCAAGTTGCGTGGCGGCACCATACTCCGGAGTCATCACATAGAGGCTTACGTCCGAGTAGTCCACAATTTCGGTATCGCTTTGGCCGATGCCGGAGGTCTCGAGGATGATGAGGTCGAAGTTGGCTGCCTTCAAGGTATTGACCGCTTCTTCCACATATTTTGACAGGGCCAGGTTGGCCTGCCGCGTGGCCAGCGAGCGCATATACACTCTTTCGTTGTTGATGGCATTCATGCGGATTCGGTCACCGAGCAGGGCTCCCCCGGTTTTTCTTTTCGAAGGATCGACACTGATAATCCCGAGCGTCTTGTCCTCCGAATCGAGCAAAAAGCGTCTTACCAGTTCATCCACCAGGGAAGATTTTCCCGATCCGCCCGTGCCGGTAATTCCCAGCACCGGCACCTTGTTTTTGCGGGCCATGGCATGCACGGCCTCCAGCACTTTTTTGTTTTTTTCGGGAAAGTTTTCTGCTGCCGAAATCACACGGGCAAGGGCCACCTGGTTTTTTGCGGGAAGCCGTTCCACAAATCCTGCCGCATCTTCGCCCACAGGGAAATCCGCCCGTTGCACGAGGTCGTTGATCATTCCCTGAAGTCCCATCTTCATACCGTCATCGGGATGATAAATACGTGCTATTCCATAGGCCTGCAATTCGGCAATCTCTTCGGGGAGTATGGTTCCACCCCCGCCACCAAAGATTTGTATATGTGTGCTGTTTTGCTCTTTCAACAGGTCGTAGATATACTTGAAGTACTCCATATGCCCGCCCTGGTAGCTGGTCACGGCAATGGCCTGCACGTCTTCCTGAATGGCCGTATTCACCACCTCGCGGGCACTGCGATCGTGCCCCAGGTGAATCACCTCCACACCGGTTGATTGCATAATCCTGCGCATCACATTGATGGCCGCATCATGTCCGTCAAAAAGGCTGGCGGCCGTGACAATGCGCACATTGTTTTTCGGCTTATAGGGTCTGACTTTTTTTGTACTCATCCACTCACAATTTATCGAAGCCCGGAAGGCAGTGTTTCGTGCCGCAAAATTACAAAAGATGCGGCTGCCCGCCCTTTTTTCGGAAAGGCAACGGAAAAAGAAGAATAGAAGATCATCGGCAAAGCATAACTTTGGAAGCCGGGACTCCGAGATAAAAGCGATATGTCCTACTTTTACGGCAAAGACAAAAAGGCCCTAAATGGAAATCAGAGAATTGGAGAAAATAGCCAGCCAGGTACGCAGAGATATACTGAGAATGGTGCACGGAGCCCAATCGGGGCACCCGGGCGGTGCCCTGGGCACTGCCGAATATTTTGTAGCGCTCTACTGGGAGGTCATGAATTATTCCCTGCCTTTTGACATGGACGGCATCGGTGAAGACCTCTTCTTCCTGTCGAACGGTCACATCTGTGCGGCATGGTACAGCGTGCTGGCCCGGAGCGGTTTTTTCCCGACTGAGGAGCTGGCTACATTTCGCAGGCTGAACTCGCGCCTCCAGGGGCACCCCACTACGGCCGAACACCTGCCCGGCATCCGTGTGGCTTCCGGCTCTCTCGGCCAGGGCCTTTCGGTGGCTGTGGGAGCGGCCATCAGCAAAAAGCAAAACAAAGACAGACACATCGTCTATTCATTGCATGGTGACGGAGAACTGGACGAAGGACAAAACTGGGAAGCTGCCATGTCGGCTGCCCATTTTAAGATGGACAACCTCATCGCCACCATTGACTACAACAGGGTTCAGATTGACGGGCCCATCGAGAAGGTAATGGACCTCGGAGACTTGTGGGCCAAGTTCCATGCTTTCGGTTGGGATGTCATCAGCCTGCCGGAAGGCAACAACATGGAAGCCGTGACCGAAACCCTCAAAGAAGCCAAGACCCATACCGGCAAGGGCAAGCCGGTGGTCATCATTATGCAGACGGAAATGGGCTTCGGGGTGGACTTTATGACGGGAGATTACCGCTGGCACGGAGTGCCTCCCGATGACGAGCAACTGGCCCGGGCCCTGGCCCAGATACCCGAAACACTGGGCGACTATTGATCATCTAAAACATGGTATGAAATGCTGTGATTACAAGTTGATTCCCCTCCTCGCAATTCTGTTGCTCGGTGGACTGCGTGCCATGTCGCAGAGCCCCGAATATCACACAACACGCATTCTTTTTGTTCTGGATGCCTCGGGCAGCATGGAAGGGCAGTGGAATAACCGGACAAAATTCGAAGTAGCCAAAGAGATTCTCATCGAGGTGCTTGACTCGGTGTATGCCAAGAACAAAAATGTAGAATTCGGCCTTCGCCTCTTTGGTCATCAGTCGCCCCGCGATGAAAAAAACTGCGAAGATACCCGCCTGGAAATCCCCTTCGGCAAGAACAATCTCGAACAATTCGAGCGAATACTCTCGGGCGTGACCCCGCAGGGACAAACCCCCATCGCCTATTCTCTCTTTCAGGCCATCAACGATTTCCCCGAAGACCCTTACTCAAAAAACGTGGTCATCCTGATTACAGACGGACTGGAATCCTGCGAGGGCAATCCCTGTGCCGTAGCTCCGCTGCTCAGCCAAAACCATATTGCGCTCAGGCCTTTTGTCATCGGCCTCGGCCTCGAGCTGGAAAATGAAGATTACTTTGACTGCATCGGAAAGTTTCTCAATGCCAACGACAAGCCCTCCCTCGAAAATGTGATGAATGTGGTCATCTCACAAGCCATGAACAACACCACTGCCGAAATCCGCCTTGTCGATGCAAAGGGCCGTGCCCGGCTCTTTGACATTCCGGTCAGCATCTACAATCACCGCAGCAAAAAGCTTGAGAAAGCACTTATCACGGCACGTGGTTACAAGGGCGAATCCGATACCATTTACCTTTCTCCTGTTTCCGATTACGACATCATCGTTCACACCACACCGGAGATTATTAAAAACGGAGTCTCACTCGAACCCGGGCGCCACAACATAATTGCCATTGATGCCCCCATCGGATACTTGCAGATCAACCGCCAGGGCTTCCGAAAGATCAACGATGTGCAATGTGTGGTAAAGAATGAGAAAGGCGAGCTGCTCAGCGTGTTCAATATCAACAATTTTCAGCCTTTGCTGCAGGGGCGGTATTATATCGAGATTCTGACGCTGCCGAGGATAAAAAAACAAATCACCATCAAAGGCGGTGAAAACTATCTTCTTGAAATTCCGGCAGCCGGACGTCTGACCGTCAACAGCTCGCGCATAGGTATTTACAGCATTTACAAGGTGAACGGAGGTAAGATTGACAGGGTCTATGAAAACCGGAAATTGCGCGACAAGGAAACCCTTCAGCTGCAGCCGGGTGAATATCTGGCCGTTTTCAGGCAGTACAAATACAAATCTTCAAAACTGACAAAAAGTAAAAAATTTACCGTACGATCAGGATCGGCTACCAGCATCTGGTTTTAACTCCATTATGAAAAAGCAAATCTTCCATATCATTTTTTCATGCCTGATTTTCACGGGGCCGCTTTCAATGACGGCTCAAAACAACCCTGTGGATAAGGAAGAGGATCCCCCTACTTACATACTTTTTCTCCTGGATGCCTCGCAAAGCATGAACGAAAGCTGGGACGGAGCCCCCATGTTTGATGTAGCCCGCAGGCTGATTAATAAGACGGTAAAAGACCTGAAAGACAAGCCCAACATGCACCTTGCACTCCGGGTCTATGGCAGCGAATATCACTACTCGGTAAACAACTGCAAAGACTCCAGGCTCGAAGTGGGTTTTGGCCCTTACAGCCACATTCTGATTCCGAGCCGGCTCAATGACATAAGGCCCAAGGGCATCACTCCGCTTTCTTATGCCTTGCAGCAGAGCGCTTCCGACTTCCCGACCCGGAAAGGCGTGCGCAATATCATCATCGTGATGACCGATGGCCGCGAGTCGTGCGAAGGGGATCCCTGTGCCGTATCGAACCTCTTGCAGAAGAAAGGAATTATCCTGAAGCCCTTTGTCATCGGCCTGGGCCCCGGCTCGGAGTCTTTTACCAATCTCGACTGCGTGGGCATTTATTATGAAGCCAAAACCCCGGATGAAGCGAAAAATGCCATGGGCGACATTGTCAAGAAAGTGTCGGACAAAACCACGGTACAGATCAACCTCCTCGATGAAAAAGGACTGCCCCGGGAAACGGATGTAAACATCAGTTTCATCACCGGCAACCGCATTGAGGCCAACTATTATCACACATTGAATGAGAGAGGCCTGCCCGATACCATTGAGATTGACCCCATCAACACTTATACCATCAAAGTACATACCCTGCCCCCGGTTGTCCGCGAGAATGTGTCTTTCGAATCGGGCAAGCACAATGAAGTCGACATATCCGTCCCTCAGGGATTTCTGAAAGTTTCGATGCCGCAGAGCAACACGCTCTACAATGACAAGATCGATGTGCTGGTGAGCAAACGCGGGCAGCCATATGCCCTCAACGAGCAAAGCATCAATTCCAGAGGCAAGTATCTGACAGGGAAATACCGGGTGAGCATTCTGACCCTCCCGCCCATCATTGTCGACACCGTCAACATTCGTCAGAACAGCACGACCGAAATCAGGATTCCGGAGCCGGGGCTGGTCTCTGTCGAAAACAAATTGGAACTGGTGGGCGGAATATTCCAAATGAAGGAAAATCACCTGCGAAAGGTAGTGGATTTGAACAACCGCTTACTCAAACAAACCTTACTTTTACAGCCCGGACGGTATCAACTCATTTATCGAAAAAAAATCGCACTTCGCTCCGAAGAAACCCGGATAAAAAACTTCGCGGTGACCATGGGGCAATCAATAAGAATAAAACTTGACTAAGCATGCTGGATCAATACCAAATGTATGAAAAGAAGGATACGCGCAGCGGATTCGGAGCTGCAATAGCCGAGCTGGGCGCTGAAAACGAAAAGGTGATTGTGCTGACGGCCGATCTGGCCGGTTCGCTGAAGCTGAATGACTTTATTGCCCGGTTTCCGGATCGTTTTTACGATTGCGGCATAGCCGAAGCCAACATGGTAGGCATTGCAGCCGGGATGACCATTGGCGGCATGTTGCCTTTTGCCACTTCCTTTGCCAATTTTCTGACCGGAAGGGTTTATGATCAGATCAGGCAGTCGATTGCCTACTCCGGGAAAAACGTCAAACTATGTGCCTCGCATGCCGGGCTCACACTGGGCGAAGACGGAGCCACCCATCAAATACTGGAAGACATCGGGATGATGCGCATGCTACCCAATATGACCGTGGTGGTGCCCTGTGACTACAATCAGACCCGGGCCGCCACCAGGGCCATCGCCCGAACAGAGGGTCCGGTTTACCTGCGCTTCGGGCGCCCGAAGGTGCCGAATTTTACAAAGCCCGACCAAGCCTTTGTGATCGGAAAAGCCGAGTTTCTCAGTCACGGGGAGGATGTGACCCTCGTGGCCTGCGGGCATATGGTCTACAAATCCATCGAAGCGGCCCGGCTGCTTGCCAGCGAAGGCATATCCGTAGAACTGATAAATATGGCCACCATTAAACCCCTGGATGAAAAAGCGGTCATAGACTCGGTCAGCAAAACAGGATCTGTGGTGACAGCCGAAGAGCATCAGATAAACGGAGGGCTGGGCGATGCCGTTGCGGCTGTAATAGCCCGCGAGCATCCGGCACCCATGGAAATGGTGGCCGTGCACGACCGTTTCGGAGAAAGCGGAAAGCCCGATGAACTGATGCGCAAGTACCATATTGATACGCCCGACATTGTACGGGCCGTCAAAAAAGTGCTGGCGAGGAAATAACCCCGGGAGAAAGCCAGGCAGCCTATGATATCAGAGAAATGGCCCGATGAAAAACTGATTCGCCTTTTCAAGGCAGGGGCTACCCGTGAGGCCGCTTTTGCCGCCATCATCCGGAAATACCAGGAACGGCTTTACTGGCATCTCCGAAGAATGCTATACATACATGAAGATGCAGACGATGTCCTTCAAAACACCTTTATCAAAGTCTGGAAGAACCTCGACAATTTCAGAGAAGACGCCCGGCTTTACACCTGGCTATATCGCATAGCCACCAACGAGGCCCTCACACACATCAAGAAAGAGAAAAAACACCTCAACGGAAGCATAGACAACGAGGAACTCGGACTTGCCAACCGGCTTCGTGCCGATGAATATTTTGACGGTGACGAGGCAGCCATCAAGCTTCAGGAAGCCATTGCACAATTGCCGGAAAAACAAAAGCTTGTCTTCAATATGCGCTATTTTCAGGAGCTGAAATACGATGAACTCTCGGAAATACTCGAAACCTCGGTGGGGGCACTCAAAGCCTCCTATCACCATGCCGTGAAAAAGATTGAGCAATATCTAAAAAACACTTAAACGAAGACGTTAAAAAAAGGTCTATTAGCATAGCATGACAACGGATAAAAAAAAGAGGAACGAAGAACTGAAGCGTACGGCTCCACGGCTGGCTGCACTGCTCCAAAGGCAGAATCCGTTTCGTATTCCGGATGGCTACTTCGAAGAAAATCTCAAAAAACTGCCCTTGCTCACTGCGGAAAGTCCCACTCCGGACTTTGCGGATGGCAGAAAACCTTTCCGCCTACCTGAAGACTATTTCGAAAATCCGGACGAACGTATTTTATCGCGAATCAAAGACTCGGAAGAAAGCCGGGAAAGCGCATTGCCGGAAGGATACTTTGAGTCGCTGCCCCATAAAATTATTAACAGGATTCACGAAGAGGAAAAAGCCGTTGAAGTGAGAAAAGGCGCAGGCCGGATACGCATGATCCGCAGCCGGACCATCAGGGCTCTGGCTGCAGCGGCCGTGCTGGCAGGTCTGGTGTTGAGCTACGGAATTCTGACGCGCCAAAGCAGCGAGGAGAAAGTAATTGCCGGCCTCAATTCGGTATCCACGGCCGAACTCGAAAGCTATCTCACAGATCAATTGGACCATCTGAATGAAGAGGAACTAAACACCGTGATCGACCCGGATGAATCCTTAATGCCGGACTATGAAAAAGAACTGATCAACGAAGATGAACTGCAAGACTTCATACTGGAAGACATGGACATCACTACAATCGAAGATATATTATGAAAAATATAATTTTTATTCTTCTGCTGGCATTCACAGCCGCTGCGGTGCAGGCACAGGACCAGGCACCGAAAGAGCGCATTGAGGCACTGAAGATATCCTACATCACCCGGGCGCTGCACCTGACACCTAAGGAAGCTCAAAATTTCTGGCCCCTCTACAACGAATACCAGGACAAACTGGAAGTGTTGAAAAAAGAAAGAAGAGCGGCCACCTTTGAAAAATGGAGAAAAGACCGGGACCTCAGCGACCGCGAGGTAGAAGAAGCGCTGGACCAATATCTTGCCTACAACCGGAAAGAACTGGAATTGCAGGAAGAATACATTGAAAAATTCAAGACGGTGCTCCCGGTAAAAAAGGTAGCTCAACTGATTGTTGCCGAAGAACGATTCAAGCTTGTATTGCTCCGGGAATTGAAAAAAAGGCGACAAATGGACAGAAGACCGGGCCGTTAAGCCATTTTCCACGATAGCTTATTGACATTCCCCGCAAAAATTGATAACTTTCATAATTGACATGCGTATACCCTGTTTTTTATGAAAACCCTGTACATCCTCATTGCACTCCTTATCGTCTTTCTTGCGGCCTGCAAGCCCGATCTTGTGATTGTAGACCAAAACCAGGCCCCCGACTACAGCAAGGTGCCCACAGTGGTCGTAAAAAACTACATCAACCGGCTCTTTATCGACCTGATAGGCCGCGAACCCCTTGATGTGGAAATGGACAGCCTTACCGAGTATCTGAAGACCAATGAACTGAGCAAAGAAGCCCGGCTGGCCATCATCACCAGCCTCCAAAGCGATACCACTTACCGCGAAGGCGACAGCTCCTACTTCATCGCTTACAACAAAAGATTCTACGACCTCTGCAAAGTACGAATGATTGAAGGGGCCTCCAATTCGGAGATCAATCAAAAAATAGGCATCCTCTATGGCGCCTATGTTAAGGATTCAATCAACGGCAACATCCAGGGAATGAAAGACAAGTGGGTGCTTATGGAAAGATACCGCGATATCATCCGCTGCGAAACCCAATACCGCAGAAAGCAAATCGAAGTCAAAGACATCTTCTACAGGATGGCTTACAACGGCATTTACGACAACATCAATATGAACACTTTCAACTTTGTCAATGCCACGTTTGACGACTTATTCTTCCGCTATCCCACCCGTTATGAGTTCAATACCGCTTTCGACATCATCGAATACAACCGGTCTTCCCTGATTTTCGGGAAGCCGGCCCAAAACAAAAGCGACTACCTGAATGTACTGACGGACACACGGGAATTTTATGAGGGATTGATCATATGGTCGTATAAAACCTTCATGGGAAGGACACCGGAAACCAAGGAAAGCTATGAACTGATGAAGGACTTCTACTTCGACCACGATTTGCTGAAAGTACAGCAACATATCACATCGACTGACGAATACGCCAATTTCAATTAAAGCTATGAAACGATTATTACCCTTTGTTTTTTTGCTCACCCTGCTTTCTCTTTTCGGATGCAAGAGGCAAATAGCATACGAACTCAACGAGGAAGACATTTACCCGATTGACGCACAGAAAGGCAAGCTCAAGACCGAAGGCCAGTATCTGGCCATTTTGCATGCCAATCTTTTTCAGCAGGCCCTTTCTGCCAACAAGGTCATTGAGCTTGAGGATATCATCTTCGGCTTTGGCGACAAAGACCTGATACATGAAGTCATCATCAGCAATCTGATGAACAAGCAAAACGTGCAGCTTCCCAGTGACTCAGCCATGCATGCCGACCCCGAGCAGTTTATGCTCGATACCTATGAACGCTTTCTGATCAGAAGGCCCTCGGAGGCGGAACTCACCTGGTTTATCAATTACATAAACAATCATCCGAATGTGACAACCGAACTGGTCTATTTTGCCTTTGCCCTCAGCAACGAATACCTCTACTATTAATCCCTGAAAAAATGAAAAGAAGACAATTCATCAGAACAGCCGGAATGGCAGCGGCAGGAGCCATAGCCGCCCCCTACATTCTCCCCAGCGGGCGTCTTTTTGCCGCCAGCGGCCAGCAAATGGCCAAACATGTCGTATATGTTCTTTTTGCCGGGGGTGTACGCCAGCAGGAATCTGTATTGCAACGATATCTTGAAGATGCCCAGAACAAACCGGGACTTGCGGGCAATATCATGTACAATATTCTCAACGGAGACCCGCCCACGCAAAAAATAGCGTACGGTACCGATCCCCAGCAGGGCACCAAAGGCAGCCTGCCTATTCCGCGCCTGCTCAACGACACCATCGAAAACATGGGCATGCTACTGCCCGAAATGCGAGCCACATCGGCCGGGCACTATGCCGGGCTCAATACCCTCGTCACCGGAAATACTGCCACGACACAGGGGCTGAAACAAAAGCCCGTATTTCCGACCATCTTCGAATATACCCGCAGGCACCTCGGAATACCGGCTACCAAAAGCTGGTTTGTCTGCAACACCCTGCTCAACTCCTACCCTTTGCTCAACTATAGCGAGCACGAAAACTACGGAGCCTCATACGGGGCCAATCTGCTGGTGCCCAATGTGGTCTTCGGCTCCAGAGGGGAAGAACACCTGTCGAATGCCAAAGTCTATCACCCCGAAGAGCAGATCGCACCGATGTACGAGATGAAACAGTTTCTCGACAATACCTTTAAAAGCAGCGGAAGCGGCCTGATCGAATACGGCATAACCAATACGGAAGAGGAAAGAAATGACATTAAGGAATTCATCAAAGCCACCTTTGAGAAAAAAAGGCTGGGGCAGATCCCCTTCCCACCGGTAACGGACAACGGAGACCTTTCCAACATCGGCTATGCCATCGAACTTATGCGCTGGTTCAAACCCACGCTGACGGTCATCAACCTGTCAAACGTGGACGGCTGCCACAGCAATTTTACCGGCTATCTGCGAGCCCTGCACCGGGCCGATCACGGGGTTGCGCATCTTTGGAAAGAAATCCAAAATATTCCGGAGATGAAAGACAATACCATCATGATCATGATACCGGAATGTGGCAGAAACAGCGACCCCAATCCCATTCTGGACGAAAACGACTGGTATGCATTTGACCATTCGGATCAAAACTCACTGCGAATTTTCGGAGCCATGGTCGGCCCGGGCGTACCGGCCGGTCTGAAATTAGGCAGCGAAAGCAATCCGGTGGGCAATATCCAGGACGGAGTGCTAACGGTAGCCGACATCCTCGGTTTCAAAGATTCCGTAATCAATACCGGCATGGTCAATGGTGTAGCCATGTCATGGTTTGACAGAATTTAATATCTTATGAAGTACCTGATCACCGTATTAATTATCAGCCTGACATTGGCATCCTGCACAAAAGATTTGCCACCCAACCCCTATGACGATGAGGGAAATCAAGGCAAAGACAGTGTCATATCCGAAGAACTGGATTCGAGCTCAATAGTGGGTCTGCATGATTTTCTCTTCAGCCAGACCTGTGCCTACTCGGGATGCCATGACGGCACTTTCGAGCCCGATTTCCGCACCATCGAGAGTGCTTACAACACACTGGTCTATCAACCGGTAGTCAAAAACGATCCCCAGGGAAGCTATACTTACCGGGTACTGCCATTCGACCCCGACAAGTCGGTTTTGATCAACCGCCTGACCGTTGACATTGACGGGCTTTCAGGCATCATGCCCATTGCGATAGACCCCTTCTCGGACTACCCGGCCAACAAGGACCGCTACATCGCTTTCGTCCGGGAGTGGATAGCAAAAGGAGCCCCGGACATGTTTGGCAAGCTGCCCACCCTGGGCAATCGCGAACCCGAGATGAGAGGGGTAGTGGCATTTGACAACAACAATCAGCTCCTCGATCGAAACCCGGGCAACGGAAGCCTCAAAGTGCCGCAGGGCACGCCTTCCATTACACTTTGGTTTGCCATCGCTGACGACTCCACCGCTCCGGCTTCGCTGAGCTACAACAAAATCAAATTCTCACTCTTCAAAGACGACTTCGATGCTTCAAGCGAAGAGAACCTGCAAATCAGTGCCAGCCCGGTCAATGAAGATGACTACTTCGGTGAACCTGCCAATTATTACCATAAAATAGTGCTGCAAAATCCGGATCAATACGGAGCGGCCGGTACGGTTGTGTACTTCCGCATATACGTAAAAGACCCCCAGCATGCCGTCACGGAGATACCGGAAGACGGAAGTTTTGCCTACATAAAAAAATACTTCTCTTTTGAAATCACCCCATGAAAGCAGGAATTAAAATAAGCGGACTATTCATTGTCATACTGGGCCTGATGGCCTGTGGCGGCAAAAACCCTTTTCCCTACGACATCAGCCCCGAATTGCGCATTGTGAGTGCAGGCCCCGAAGTCTTGCGCGAATTTCAGGATTCGCTGATCGTGGTGCTGGAGTACAAGGACGGAGACGGAGACATCGGATTCGAAGACCCTGATTCGGCAGCACTTTGGGTGCAAGACATCCGCCTGAGCAAACCCGACCCGTATTTTGTAAAACCCCTATCGCCCCCCAATGGTGAGCAAGTATCCATACAGGGAACCCTCCGTTTTCGACTGAGAGGCACTTTCATATTTGGCAATGCCGATATGGAAAAAACCGTATTCAAAATAAGGATTAAAGACCGGGCCGGCCACTGGAGCGAAGAGGTCTCTACACCCGAAATAACCATTGTGAAATAGCCACTGAGGATGAAATCAAGCAGCCTGATTATCTTTTTCATATTCTTCTTCTATGCCGGCTCCGCTATGAGCCAGGTCACCTACAACATGTCCAACATGCAGGTGGAAGATTGTGAAGGCATATTGCTCGACAGCGATGCCAATGACGGAGCGCCCGGCAACTACGACCACAATGAGCACTTTGTGTTCAGCATCTGCCCGCCCGGTGGCGACAGCATCTTCTTTACTTTCCTTGATTTCGGCACCGAGCCCAACTATGATGTGCTTAAAATTTATGACGGCCCCGATACCAACAGCCCTTTGATCGGATCATTTTCGGGCACAGGCAATCCCGGCTCCTTCATCGCCCTTTCCGGCTGCATTACCCTCAAGTTCACCTCCGATGCCGACCTCTCCGATATCGGATGGATAGCCGAATGGAGAACCGTACTGAAGGAACCCGTTCCCCCGAAGATCACTGCCGTGAGCGGGGCCAGTTGCTTTGCCAATACCCTCCGGATTGATTTTGATAAAGACATTCCCTGCGACTCCCTGTTTCCCTCTTATTTTACCATTTCGGGGCCCGGCCCCGTCACGGTGGCCGCTGTATCTCCGAATCCGTGCAACAACGGCTTCACACGCTCCGTAGTGCTTACGCTCAATCCCTCCTTTTCCGACAACGGCAATTATGCCATCGTTTACCATTATCGATTTACCGACATCTGCGGGAATCTGTGGGAATTTGACATTCCGGCTACTGCCACGGTCAGCGATTGCCCGCTGACGGCTGAGATTCTTGCCAGCTCCGACACCATCTGCCGGGGCGACTGTGTAACGCTGACCGGAACGGCCAGCGGAGGCGATGCGGCAAGCTATCAGTTCCAGTGGAACAACGGCATTCCGGCAGGGGCCGGGCCTCACACGGTCTGCCCGCTGACAAGCACTACCTACCAGCTCACGGTGAGCGACAACAGCCCTTCGCCCTCGGATGTGGCGAGCAAAACCATCGTGGTGATTCCCAGGCCAAATGCCGGCAGCAACAGGAGCATCTGCCGTTTTGATGCCCCCATCACCCTCAACGGTTCACCGGCAGGGGGCTTTTGGTCGGGGTCGGGAATAAGCGATACAAACGCAGGCATATTTGACCCCGACAGCGGAATCATCGGTATCAACAAGGTTTGGTATACCGTAAACGGATGTGCCGACACCATTGAGGTGGAAGTTCTTTTTGCCTGGGCAGGCCCCACCCAGGCCGCCTGCCCGGGAGCGGCACCGTTTCAGGTTACGGGCGGCTATCCGTTCGGGGGCAGCTGGTCGGGGCCCAATATTACGAGCAACGGCATTTTCGATCCGGCCAGTCCGGGTTCCTATACCGTCACCTACACGGCACCCAACGGCTGCCAACACTCAAAAAGCATTCATGTCGATACGATCATCATGGCTTCGGCCGATACGGCCTGCACCAGTTTGAATTCATACTATCTCAGTGCCTCTCCTGCGGGAGGAGTCTGGTCGGGCACGGGCATCGTCAATGGCAGCACCGGAGAATTCAACCCCAATGCGGCCGGCAGTGGCACGCATACCATTACATACACTCTTAAGGGCTGCTCAAAAACCATGGAAGTGTATGTACAGCAGATCAATGCCCGCTGGAACCGGGTATACTGCCCCTCCCAGGGCCTCGACACCCTCGCCCAGGCCATCCCATCGGGCGGCTACTGGACGGGGAACGGGATCGTGGACAGCCTGGTCGGCTCCTACAACCCCGCCTGGAACAACGGCAAGAATTACAATGACTATGTGGTTTATCATCTCCAGGGATGTACGGATACGATTATCGTCTATGGCCGAATTACAAGAATATATAACGATACCCTCTTTTTCTGCCAGTCGGACACTTTTCTGCGCCTCGACTGGCAAGGCATTCGCAGAACACCGGGCAACGGCCAATGGTCGGGGCCGGGCATTACAGACCCCGACTATCCCGGCATTTTCGACCCCAAAGTAGCCGGGGCCGGCACCCACACCCTGGTGTACAATGCCAATACATGTGTTGATTCCGTTGTCATGGTCGTCTATCCGCTGCCTTCATTCCAGCCCGACACCACGGTATGTACAAAGGCGGCCCCATTTGCTTTGGACGTTTCGCCTCCTGGGGGCGTATGGAACGGCTACGGAATTGTGGACAGCAATGCCGGAATTTTTGATCCGCAGATTACCGGCACGGGCAGCTTTACCCTGCGATATACCAGTACAAAGGGATGCCGCGACTCGATGCAGGTCACGGTGGAGCCCCTTCAGAATATTTCGATCGATCCGGTGGCTTCCTTCTTTTGCTATGCCGACACCATGGTGATACTGCGCGCCAGCCCGCAGGGCGGCACATTTTCAGGACCCGGAATATCGGACAGCATATTCAATCCCTTGCAGGCTGACAGCGGCATGCATGTGATCTATTATGACTATGGCAGCGGAGAATGTGCAGTGAAAGATTCATTCACCGTCAGGGTGGGCGCCCCGTTGTGGGCAGAAATCAGCCTGGCAGCCGATTCCATATGCTTTGGGGACGTATCGCGATTCAGAGCCCGGGCCGGTGGCGGACTGGGCAGCAACTACCGTTATCAATGGAGTCATGGACTCGGAACAAAAGACTCCGTAATTGTCAATCCGTCCGTATCTACAAGCTATACGGTCACCGTATCAGACGGCTGCACCGAGGAAGCAGCAGCCGGCATCTATGTGCATGTATATCCCGAAATCGTGACCAGCTACAGCAGCGGGCCCAAAGTCTGCTACGGAATCAAAAGTTTTGTGGCCGCTTCGGGCAACGGCAATTACCGCTTCGAATGGCAGACCGAGCCTCCTTATCAGGGCGACACCCTGAAAGCCGAGGCCGGAGATTATTGGGTGACTGTGCGCGACTTAAACTCGGGATGTACGATTACCGAGACGGCCTCCATAGAAGGCTACCCCTACATCAAAGCCAGTTTTTCAGTCAATCCCGATGCCCCCTGCACCAACATACTAAACCCCGAACTCAGCATAATTGACCGCTCGGTAGGAGGTGTCACGGGCACTTTCAGCTTCGGTGACGGCACGACTTTCAGCTACACACCGGGCATCTTTCTGGATCACAGCTATGCCGACACCGGCACTTACCGCCTGTATCTCCGCATTGAAAATGAAGGCGGCTGTGCCGACTCTTCGGAGCTTTCTTTCTGTGTCGAGCCGGCTGCCACGCTTTACCTTCCCAGCGGCTTTACTCCGAACAATGACGGACTGAACGACTACTTCAGAGCCAAAGGAATCGGCATCGTGGAATTTCACATGGCCGTCTTCAACCGCTGGGGCGAAAAGCTCTTTGAAAGCGATGACATCGACCAGGGGTGGGACGGAATCTATCAAGGCCGCATGTCGCCCAACGATGCCTATACCTATCTGGTCATTTACAGAGATATGACCTCCTCCGAAATGAAAAAGAAAAAAGGCACTTTTGCCCTTATTCGCTAAGGAAGAAGCCGGGAAGCTTTTTATCTTTAATCCGTACAAAGAGAAGATATCCATTATGATGAAAAATTTGGGAGTAGGCTCCAAAGTGGAGCATCCGCGATACGGCATGGGAATCGTTTCCGAGGCAGGTGTCAGTTCATTAAAAGTCATTTTTAAAAACGGTGGAGAACGCGAGTTTTCACTGGACTATGACGGCTTTGATATCCTGGAAGAAAAAGAGCGGCCGGAGTCGGCCCTTACCATTGACGATGTGGAACGCGCACTGGCCACGGTGCTGCAGAAGTTTGCCGATTTCACTCCGGTCGTTCCGATTGCCGAACGCTACCGGGGCGGAACGATGATCCTCAAACCGGCCGATGAAGAACTCAAAGCCAAAGAAATACCCATTGATACCTTTTTTCATAAAATCGTAATGGTACGCGACCGCCTGCGGGTACTTGAACAGAATATTAACAAAAGCAAAAATCTGAGCGATGACGAGAAGGTCCAGCTGCAGCAATATATAACCCGAATGTATGGCAGTCTGACTACCTTCAATGTACTATTCAAATACAAAGAAGATCACTTTGTCGGGGAGAAAAGCAAATAAGTGATGCTTGGCTTTGGCCTGAATAATTTACTACCTTCATGCCATGAAGTGCATTATAGTAGATGACGATCAAATTCAACGCGAGCTCCTGCAGGCCTACATTGGCGAACTGGACAACCTGACACTGGCCGGAAGCTTTGAAAATGCACAGCTGGCCCTGCAAGCCCTGCAGGACGAAGACATTGACCTGCTCTTTCTGGATGTGGAAATGCCGCGGATGTCGGGTCTGGACCTCCTGAAATCCTTGTCAAGAAAGCCGCAAATCATCCTCGTGACCAGCTACGAGAAATATGCCGTAGATGCGTTTGATTTTGATGTGACCGACTTTCTTGTAAAGCCGATTGACTTCGCACGTTTCGTCAAAGCAGTCAACAAAGCCTCGGATCGAATGAAGCGTAGCATTCCCACGGATGAGGACTACGACATGTTTGTAAAGGACGGCACACAACTCATTAAGATCAATACGGGAGATATCATATTCATCACGGCCCTCAGCGATTATGTCAAAATTGCCACGCCTCAGAAGGAATATGCCATTCTTTATACAATGAAAAATATTCTTGACAAGCTCCCCCGGAATAAGTTCTGCCGGGTTCATCGCAGCTACATTATACGTCTGGATAAGATTGATAAAATCGAAGACCACATCATTGAAATCGGAGACACCCTGATACCCATCAGCAAATCTTATCGAGATGAGTTGTATCGAAAGCTCAACCTCCTGAAATAATGCCCGCCTTCAACGGAAATAAGCTCCAACTGAGGGAGATGATCCGGAGCCTGGATCACGGAGCCCTGCTCTACCGGCCGGGCGACCGGCTCTTCGTTTGCAACGAGGCCTTTCGCAAGATCATAGCTGCGGCTCCCGAAAGCGGCAGCACACTGGAACCCGGTGAACTTTTGTCGTGCATCGCATCGGCATTCCAAAAAGAAAGAGAACTGCAGGAGGAACTGAAAGAAAAACTGGAAAGCGGGGAAAAGGCCTTCGGGATATTCCACAAGAGCAAAAAAGGGCAGCTAATTCTAATTAATTTATCCTTCTTTGAACTGGATTCCTCCACCCTGCTGCTGGCGACATTCAGCAATCTGAGCGAAATAAATGATGCCGTTGTCCATCTACAGAAGCAGGAGGAAAAATACCGTGTGGTGGTCGAAAACATGAATCTGGGAGTGCTGGAAGTGGACAGCCGGGGGCAAATCGTAGAAGCCTACCCCAAGTTTTGCGAGATGACGGGATATCAAAGGGAAGAACTCATTGGACACAATGCGGCCGAAATCTTTCTGCTTCCCGAAGACAGCGCCTTACTGAGAAACCAGGAAAAACTTCGTAAGAAAGGAAATTCCGGCATTTATGAAATCCGCCTCAAACGAAAAGACGGACGCATCATCTGGATGCTCATCAGCGGCACACCCGTATATGATGATAAAGGACAGGTTTGCGGATCCTTTGGCATCCATATGGACATCACCCCCATGAAGGCTACCGAGGCGGCATTGCTCGAAAAACACCGGAAACTCGTGGAGGCCAAAAAGGCGAAGGAATCGCTGATGGCCAATTTGAGCCATGAAATGCGCACACCCATCAACGGGATTCTGGGCATCGTGCGTTTGATACTGGCCGAGCACAAGCCGGATGCCCAAACACGTGAAAAACTTCTCAGCCTGGAAAAGACAGCCGGGCACCTGCAATACCAGGTGGAGGAATTGCTGGATTACGCCATCCTCGAGAAAGGCAGCATGCGCATAGAAGAACAACCTTTCCACCTTCTTGAGGTCCTGGAAATCATTCGATTTTACTACGCCCAAAAAGCCGAAGAACAGCGGAATGAATTTCACTTTGAATATGATGACTCCATTCCCGACACACTGATCAGCGATCCCATCAAAATAGGGCAGGCCTTGCGACAATTGCTTGACAACGCCTTTAAGTTTTGCCCCGGGGCACGCATCA
>JALSIH010000081.1 GCA_026981615.1 Chitinophagales bacterium | reverse complement strand
TTGATATTAAAATAAGGGCGCATAGCTCAGTTGGTTCAGAGCACCTGCCTTACAAGCAGGGGGTCCTTGGTTCGAATCCATGTGCGCCCACTACGAAAAAGCCCCGGAAAATTCCGGGGCTTTTTTATTTGCCGTCAGCAGGGTCAATGCGCACATTTTTCAAGCCTTTTTTTCACCTCCTTCAGCCTGATCTTTTCGTGCTCGTTGCCCCAGCTCCGGTTGATGTAGTTGATGATATTCATGATCTGCCCGGGTCTGAGTTTTTCATTGGCCGGCATCACCTCGTCATAATAGACCCCGTTGACGGTCATCGGGCCGCTCAATCCGTGGCGGATAATACAGGCCAGCGTATCCTGATTCTCCATGAGCCAGTCGGAGCCGGCCAGAGGCGGTATGAGTGCTTTCAGCCCGCTGCCGTCTTCCTGGTGGCAGTTTTGGCAGCGTGTTTCGTAGAGATATTTGCCGGGGCTTCTGTTGCCTTCACGAATGACCATCAGCACACCCACAATGAGCATCAGGGCCAGAAAGGGAAACAGGTAAAGAAGGCGCGGTTTTGATTTTTTCATCTCACTCCGATAGCAAACGGTCAATATCCCGTATCATCTCGTCAATCTCCTCCGGGTCGGTGCCGTTGTAGAAAGCGCGAATGTATCCCTCCCCGTCAACGAGGGCAAACTGCCCCGAATGAACAAAGCCGCCCGGAGCCATGGAGTCGGGATAGGCCACCTGAAAATAGGCTTTGGCCATATCGTATATTTCTCCGCGCGGGCCCCAAACAAAGTGCCACTGCCGGGCATCCGTCACATCCATTTTTTCGGCATACTTGCGCAAAACCGGAATGCTGTCGTGGCGGGTATCAATCGTATGGCTCAAAAAATGCACCCGTTCATTGCCTTTGAAATGAAGATAAGCGCGGTCCATCTCCTTGGTCATCTTCGGACAGATGGTAGGGCAGGAAGTAAAGAAGAAATCCGCTACGTATATTTTCCCGGCCAGGCTCTCATTGCTGACCACCTGGCTGTCCTGATCGAGAAATTCAAAAGCGGGAATCCGGTAAAAAGCCGTATCGCTGCCGTTGACGGTCATGGGGCCGAGGCGGGGCAGTTCTTTCTTCCTGCTGCTGCAGGCAGCCAGCAGGCCGATGGCCAAAAGGACGGTGATAGTGCGTCTCATCAATTGCTGTTTTTCAATAGATTTTCGGCTTTTCGGATGACCTCATCCATCCGCGTTTTTACTTCCTCTATCTTTTCTTTCTCCGATTTCAGATATTCCATGCGCTCTTCGGAGTTCATTTCCCCGCGGTTGGGATTGTAATTCCTCATCCAGTCCATCATCATGTCATCGGCCTCATTCAGTGCTGCCATAACGGAGGTGTATTTTTCCGCAATCTCCGTGTTTGTAGCGCTCGTGTCGAGGTTCATCTCACGAAGCAGGGTTGCCAGGGTATCCTGATAGTAGCGCAGGTTACCGATTTTGGCCATGCTCTCATCGTGAATTTCTTCGACTTCCTTTTGCAGGCGGCCGGCATCGCTGTTTTTGTCATTGCCCGTGCCCGAATTGCATCCTGCGCTCAGCAGAAGCAAAAAGCCGGAAAACAGGAGAAACGCATTTTTTGCAGTGTTCATCGTGATTTATTTTTCCTCGTACAAAGCTACACATCTATTCAAAAAGAGAAAGCCGCTTAACAAGGAATTAAGCGGCTTTTTGAACTTTAGAAAATGCAGATGCGGATTAACGGCAATAGGTATCATAGGCCTGCATGAGATGGCTTGCAATCAACTCTGCCGGGCGGCCTTCAATCTGATGGCGCTCAATGAAGTGCACCAACTCCCCGTCTTTGAAAAGAGCAATCGAAGGGGAACTGGGCGGGTAAGGTGCCATAAACTGCCTTGCCTTGTCGGTGGCTTCGCGGTCGACTCCGGCAAAAACGGTCGTCAGGCGGTCGGGCAATACATCGAATTGCAGGGATGCCTTGACAGCCGGGCGGGCATTGCCTGCCGCACAACCGCATACACTGTTGACCACCACAAGGGTGCTTCCTTTTGACAAAATGGCGTTTTCAACTTCTTCGGGCGTCCGCAGTTCTTCAAATCCCGCTTTTGTCAGGTCTTCCCTCATGGGGGCTACTAATTCCGGTGGATACATAGATTTTATTTTTTGATTGTGGTAATTATATGCTGCTCAACAGCAGTTTATTTAGAATTGTTCTAAAACAAAGTTAAAAGAATAGACGGATTCGAAGAGTTGCGGCAAAAGACTTTATTTTTGCCGGTAAAATAATTGAAGCATGATTGATACATCCTTGAAATACAAAGTAAAAGACATCAGCCTGGCGGAATGGGGCCGCAAGGAGATCGAACTGGCCGAAGCCGAGATGCCGGGCCTGATGGCGCTGCGCGAAGAGTTCGGGCCGTCAAAACCCCTGAAAGGTGCGCGCATCACGGGCTGCCTGCACATGACCGTTCAGACGGCCGTCCTCATCGAAACCCTCGTAGAACTGGGGGCGGAGGTGCGCTGGTCTTCCTGCAATATTTTTTCTACCCAGGACCATGCCGCTGCCGCCATTGCCGCTGCGGGCATTCCCGTTTTTGCGTGGAAAGGAGAAAGCGAAGAAGAATATCGCTGGTGCATCGAGCAGACGCTCTTTTACGGTGACGAAAGCCGCCCGCTGAATATGATTCTCGATGACGGAGGCGACCTGACCAACCTCGTGCTGGATGAATATCCGGAACTGGCCAAGGGCATCCGCGGCATATCGGAAGAAACCACTACGGGCGTGCATCGCCTCTACGAGCGGATGAAAGAAGGCACCCTGCCCATGCCCGCCATCAATGTGAACGACTCGGTCACCAAATCGAAATTTGACAACAAATACGGCTGCCGCGAATCGCTGGTCGATGCCATCAGGCGGGCCACCGATGTGATGATAGCCGGCAAAGTGGCCGTGGTGGCCGGATACGGTGATGTGGGAAAAGGATCCTCGCAATCGCTGAGAGGCAACGGAGCCCGGGTCATCATTACCGAAATCGACCCCATTTGCGCCTTGCAGGCGGCCATGGAAGGTTTTGAGGTGAAAAGAATGGATGACGCCATCAAAGAAGCCGACATTGTGGTGACGGCCACCGGCAACAAAAACATCATCACCGGACGCCACTTCAAAGCCATGAAAGACAAATGCATTGTGGCCAATATCGGGCATTTCGACAATGAAATCGATGTGGCCTGGCTGAATGAAAACTACGGGCACACGCGGGTGAACATCAAGCCGCAGGTCGATAAATATACCATTGACGACCACGACATCATCCTGCTGAGCGAAGGGCGCCTGGTCAACCTCGGCAACGCCACGGGGCACCCCAGCTTTGTCATGTCCAACTCATTTACCAATCAGACCCTGGCACAAATCGAGCTTTGGAATCATGCCGATCGCTACGAAAACAAAGTGTATATGCTTCCCAAGCATCTGGACGAGAAAGTAGCCCGCCTGCACCTTGCCAAAGTAGGGGCGCAGCTCGAAGAGCTGACAGACGAACAGGCCGAATACATCGGCATTCCCAAAGAAGGCCCTTACAAACCGGATTATTACCGCTACTAATGATCCGAAGCAAAGCGAACAGCAATAAGAAGAAAAGAAGAAGGCGCGTCACTGTTCCTTCTTCTTTCTATTTTTGCTCCAGGCCATGACCCGTCTCTCCGTCAATATCAACAAGATCGCTCTTTTGCGCAATGCCCGGGGAGGAGACTTGCCCAATCTGCTGCAGGCAGCACTTGATATCGAAGATTTCGGTGCGGATGGCATCACGGTGCATCCCCGCCCCGATGAACGGCACATACGCTACAGCGACTGCTACCAGCTGCGCCCCCTGCTGCGCAGCGAATTCAATATCGAAGGATACCCCGATGAGCGCTGGCTCGGGATGGTGCTCGACCTGAAGCCCGAACAGGCCACCCTCGTTCCCGATGCCCCTGACACGCTCACCTCCGATCATGGCTGGGACAGCTACCGGCACATGGATTTCCTGAAAGAGGTGATCGGGCGCTTAAAAGAAAAGGGAATACGGGTTTCGCTCTTCGTTGATCCGGAGCCAAAGTGCATCGAGGGTGCTGCCGAAGCGGGAGCCGACCGTGTGGAGCTCTACACCGGCCCCTATGCCCACGGCTTTGCAAAGCATGCCGGAGAGGCCGCAGCCCCCTATGTACAGGCGGCAGCGCGCGCCCGGCAACTCGGCCTCGGCATCAATGCCGGCCACGACCTCAACCTCCGTAACCTCGGATATTTCCACAAGCAGATTCCTTTCCTTGACGAGGTTTCGATCGGGCATGCCCTGATAGCAGATGCCCTCTACTACGGCCTGGAAAACGTGGTTAACATGTATAAACGCCAGCTACAATGAAGCTAATCAAGCGAGTTTTCGGTCATCTCTGGGCCCTCTGGGCACTGATTTACTTTATTGCCCTGGCCATTCCGCTCTTCCCGCTCACCTACCTTTCCATTCGCCTGGCTCCGGCCAAAAAACGCTTTGACGTGGGCATGTGGTACTCCAGGTATTGGTCCAAGCTATTGTTGCTTGGCTTCGGAATGCCGGTAAAAACATACGGAAAGAGCATCGTAAAAGAGAATGCCCCCTGCATAATCGCCTCCAATCATGTTTCGCAACTTGACATACTGGTTTCGGCAGCCGCCATACCGATCAACTTCAAGTTCCTGTCAAAAAAAGAAGTAAAGAAAGTGCCGGTTGTCGGCTACCTCGTGACGGTGCTGCACATCCTGGTCGACCGCCAAAATCCCGAAAGCCGGAAGGCCTCGATGGAAGAGATGATCAGGCAGGTGCGTGCAGGACACAGCGTAAACATCTATCTGGAAGGGACACGAAACAAAGGGCCCCGGCTCCTCAAGGACTTTTATGACGGAGCTTTTCGGCTGGCGGTAGCCACCCAGCGGCCCATTGTGGTACAGAGCATCGGCAACACCTGGAACCGCGAAAACAAAAACCGGCCTTTTCAGCTTTTTCCCGGCATCATCCGCGTCTGGTTTGACGGCCCGGTTTCTACCCGCGGACGAAGCGAGGCCGATATCCCCCTGCTCAAAGAGGAGGTGCGCAAGCTCATGCTAAAGCGCCTGGAGGCCGTACACGGGAAGGAATATTCCTTATAAAAAATACGTTAGCCCCATGATGCGCCTGCTTTTCCTTCTCTTTTTCTTCCTCTCTCCCCTGCTATTGCCTGCCCAAAGCGGAAACCTGCTTTCGAACCCGGGATTTGAAGAAACGGACAGCAGCGGCAGGGTTAAAGACTGGTTTCTGCCGATGAGCAGCAACTACCACCATGACAAAGACGGGCACTACGGCCCTCCGCACAGCGGAGCCTACAAGGCCGGCATATGCATCTCTAATTACCGCTTCAGCGAGGCCATGCAAACCCTGCTCAAAGACAGCCTTCGAAAAGGAGAGAAATACCGCATCCGCTTTTATGCCCGTGCCCGGCCCCGAACCGAAGACTGTTATCACTACTTTGCAGTGGATGAGATTCAGATTTACTTTCCGGAAGAACCGCTGCCGGCCCTCCCCGTGAAGCCTTACCGGGTGAACGAAAATCGGCTCCTCCGTTTTGAGCTTTCGGGCCTTGACAGCAGCCAGCGGAAAGAATGGCAGCACTTTGAAGCGACTTACACGGCCCGGGGAGGCGAACGGCTGATGGCTGTGGGCTACTTTATGCGCAAAGACAGCAGCAAACCCCTGACGATGAAGGCCCTCTCTGATACGAAAACGGAGAAAGAGAGAAAACGGAAGAAACGAAGTAAAGAAACGGCAACGGAACACCCCATCGGGGGCTACTATCGCGAAGCGGATGAAGCCTTCCGTGTGCGGTATTATTTTGACGACTTTGATTTGCAGGCAGAGACCCCGTCCGGGCGGCCTGCTGCCGATGCCCGAAGCCGGCCACGCGATGGCAGCCGTTGGGTTTTTCACAATATCCATTTCCGCTTCGACCGCTCCGACCTGGTGCCATCGGCCTTTCCGGTGCTTGACAGCCTCGCCCGGGTTTTGAAGCGTTATCCCGGCCTCGAGGTGGAAATTAGCGCCTATACCGACAGCGTTGGCAGCGAGCGCTACAACCTCCGCTTATCCGGTGAACGGGCCGGAAGCGTAATGCAGTACCTGATCGGAAAAGGCATCGACCCTGCACGCCTGAGAGCCACGGGAAAAGGGGAAAGCGAAGCCATCGGAGACAACGGAACGGAAAAAGGCCGGGCGCTCAATCGCAGGGTGGAATTTATCTTCCGGAAGCACTAAGCCCTCAACGCTTCTATGTATTCAATGTATAATTCCGCTTCCCTTTTTCCCCGTGCCGCTGCAAAATGCCGGCATGATAAAGGCGGTCGAGTGATTTTTTTGCCAGTGCAAATGGAATGTCCATCATCTGCATATACTGCCCCACCGTAATGGTGTGATGAATATTCAGGTATTGAATCAGTCCCTTGTTTTTTTCCGAGAAGATAGGAATGGGATCGTTTTTACTTTCCACGGCTTCCATGGCGGCCAGCCGCTCTTCATCGCTCACGCACTCATCGCCCTGCCGTATCCAGAAGCGGGCATTCCCCTCGCGGTCGATGCTCCGGTGCCCGCCCGTTTTGCTCTTTGGGATATAGGCCGCCAACACCCGCAGGCCCCCGCTGCGATACACGCTGTAGCGCGGCTTCAAAGGCGGCACACAAAACTCCGAAGCGGCCCGGTCGGTCACATACTTCTCCTGCTCGGGATCCACGCCCGCAATTTCCCCGAAGTCACTTATACCGATCAGTATGGTTCCTCCGTTCCGGTTGGCAAAAGCCACCATGTTGCGGGCGATTTTTTCGGCACTCTTCACCGTAAGCTTGAAGTCGAGTTCCTCGTGCTCGCCTTCCTTGATCCATTGCATCAGCTTCTCCGTATCGCTCATTTGAGTGGCCGGTATTTCCTTTTCGTCATTCAACATGAAAAATAAAAAATGTGCACCAATTGGCCGAAGATGCGGAGGCTGCAAAGAAAGCTTCAGGACACAAAACTTATCATGAGCGCAGCTATCAGCAGGGACGAGAAGATGAGCAGGACGGCTCTGGAGAGGATGGGAATCAAGGCATTCATGACCTTATCTGTTTTTATTAACTTCTCAATTCATACGGAAAAAGGAGACAAAAGGTTATGCCGCGGGCAAAACAATACGGAAAGTAGTGCCCTTGCCCTGCTCGGATTGTTTGACAAAGACCTTCCCGTTGTGGTAGTTTTCGACAATGCGTTTTGTGAGCGAAAGGCCGAGTCCCCAGCCCCTTTTTTTGGTGCTGAATCCGGGATTGAAGACCTCCTTGAATTTCGACTTCGGTATGCCTTTCCCGGTGTCGCTGAGGTCGATAATCAACTGCCCGCCCAGGCGTCCGATCTTCATTTTTATCTCGCCCGTACCGTTCATGGCATCCAGTGCGTTTTTTACCAGATTTTCGATCACCCAGTCGAAGAGCGGAGCATTGATTCTGGCATGCAGGTCTTGCCCTTCAGCGGGTTCGAATACGAATTGCGCCTGGCGTGAAGTGCGCGACTGCAAATAAGAGAAACTCTCCTTCAGGTGGCTGCGCATATCGGTTTTTTTCAGCTCGGGCGAGGAGCCGATCTTCGAAAAGCGCTCCGTAATGAGTTCGAGGCGGTTTACATCCTTCTCCAGTTCCCTGACAATCTTCTCATCCACGCCCGAAGATTTCAGATACTCGACCCAGCCGACCAGCGAGCTGATGGGCGTGCCCAGCTGATGGGCCGTTTCTTTGGACATGCCCACCCAAACCTTGTTTTGCTCCGACTTGCGGGCCGTGGAGAAGGCATAATAAGCAATAAAAAGAAAGAGCGCAATGATACCGAACTGTATGTACGGGTATATCTGGATCTGCGAAAGGAGCTCCGAAGCACTGTAATAGATGTACTGTTTTGAACCGTCTTGCAACACAATCTCGATGGGGTCGTTTTCCGAGGCCATTTTTTTCATTTTCCGCTGCAGGTAACCCTCCTCTTTCACCTCCAGGGGATCGAGGTTGCCGTAGGCGAGTATCTCACCGTTCTCAGCGGCATAAATAACCGGCACGGAGGCTGCATTGAGCACCACTTCGCTGATAAAAGAGTTCATATACGACTCGATGGTCTGTTTGATTTCCCTGAAGAGCTTTGAGTCCTGGTAATAGATGCGGTTGGCCCCTTCGTACTTGCTGTCCACAATGGGCTCATAATCGGTAAAGCGCTTCAGGGCACTGTCGCTCAACTGCACCCCGTCACGAATGCCCGGGTCGTCCACATTGCGGTAGCTGAGAATGCGGTTCTGCGCATCGACCATAATGACCGGGATGTTCTGATTGCTGCTGATTATATTGGTGATGATGGGGTCCACATCGGCATCGATGCTTGTGCTCAGTGCCCGGTGGATGGCATCGGCATAGAGCTGCACCTTGCGCCTCTCTTCGTTGGCCAGGCGCTCGAAAAGTTCACTCTGCCGCTCGAGCAGCTTGGCCCGCTCCCGCACGGCCTGTGCCCATATTTTCACCTGCTTCTTCTCGCTGTGGGCTATTCGCGAAGCGATGACGGAGTTGTACCACAGAGAGACCCCCACAATGAGGGCGGCAAAGAGCATCAGCCAGAGCTTCCACTTGCTCTTTTGCTCATATATATTTTGAATCTTCCTTTTTACCATTCTTCAATAAATTCCATTTCCCCCGGACTGCTTTTTTGCGGCTTCAGTCGCGGCTCTCCGGCCTCCGATCCGATCTGATCAAAATCAATAAACTCATTCTCCCGAATAAGGTTCATCCTTTCAAAGCGCTCCGTGACCTTGCGCTTGCTAAATTCGATCTCCGGGTCATCCACCCCGCCTTTCATGGCCACATAAAGATAAAGCAATCCGTCACGTTCCTCTCCGTCCTCCGGAAGGCTGCTTTTTCCGGGGCTGAATTTGCGGGCCAGGACATCGAGCAAATCCACCTTGAAGTAATAATCCACGGAATCGGGATAGTAAAAATAGTCGCCACTCAGCCAGAGATTCATGGCCGTGGATTGGATGGCCATCACCGGCAGGATGACCCGGTCGCCTTTGAGCAGGACAATGTTCTTCAATGTGGAAAAATGAATTTCTTCCAGTTCCTTCACCTTTACAAAAGACGAAAGCTGCATCATGGGGGCAAAATGATAAAGCCCTCCGTCTCTTATCTCCAGCGTTCCTTTGAGGTCGCTTTTCCTCGATTGCAGGCGCAAGTGCCGGTCAAACTCCAGGCTGCCGCTGATGCGGCCCTCCATGCGCCCGCTCAGGTTCTCGGACAAGAGATAGTCTTGCCGGAAATTATCAAAAGAACGGAAAAGGGCCCTCACATCGATGTGGCTGCCTCGGAGTTCACTTTCCAGAAGCAGCCCACCGGGAAGGTAGCGCCCGATGCTGCGCATATGAAACGCCCCTCCCGAGCTTTTCAAAGAGAGGGTATCGAGGGTGAGCAGATAAGGGCGCAGGCGTATGCCGGCAACAATGTCTTCGGCACGAAAGCTGCCGGCCCTCAGCTCCCCGCATGAAAAATTCAGGTCGCCCCTGACGCTTTTCAGAAATTTCAGATAATCCGCGGTGCTGTCTTCGCTTGCCGAAGCGGAGCCAAAAGCCCCCAGAATGCGGTCCAGTTCATTCCAGTCCTGAAAGTCCGAGTGAATCTCTGCCTCGATGGAGGGGTGCCCCGCACTGCTGTCCGGAAAAGCCGGCCAGTTTTTCACTTTTCCCCGCAAGCTGAAATCGCTGGCTCCGAGGCGGGCATCTTCCACGTTCATTTCCAGGTCTTTGTCTTTCAACTTAATTTTCAGCACTCCCGCTTCAAAGGCTTCGCCCCTGCTCTCAGCGGCCAGGTCCACCACATTGAGTGTGCCCCCGGCAGCGGCCATGCGGCCCGAGGCATAGTGAAGTTGCAGATTTTCGAAAATAAAAAGACCGCCCAGGCCGGATATATCCGCTTCGATGGCCTCCGGGCTCAACGTGCGCGCATCCCAGGTACCATTGATTTTCAGCTTCAGATCGGGACTATCGAAATTTCTCAGCCGACCCTCCATATCCAGAGGATATCCCCCGCAACTCAGGCGGACTTTCCGGAGGACAAGCTCCGAAGCGGAAAAGCTGTTTTCCGTTCCATTGTTGAAATTCAGCTCCATGTCCAGCTCGCGTATCTCGTCTTCGAGAAATGGGAGGCGGACCCGCGCATCGCGAAGAGATATCCCGAAATCCAGATGCGGATTCCGGCCGCTGCCGTAGGGTCCTTTTGCGCTGGCGCGAAGATTCCAGCTTCCTTCGCCCTGCCAGTGCCAGGGCTCCGGCAGGAAAGAGTCGCAAAGCGATGCGAGAATGCCCATGTCCATTTCCTCTCCTGCGACCAGCAGGTCGATCCAGAAGCCGTACGGCTTCTCCTCGATCAAGCCCCGGATACGCAGCGGGGCGCCATCCAGCAAAAGGCTTGTGTTTACAAAGCGGTAAATTCCCTTTTCCCGGTCGGCCGTCAGCCGCCCTCCGAGATGGATATCTGCGGGAAGCGGATACGAGACCCCTCCGAAGCGGGGCGCCTCGGCTCTCAGGTCCGTATTGACATTCATATCCAGCAGACCGTTGTTCAGTTGCACAGCCACCTGCCCGTCCATGAGCGAGAAATCCAGGTATTGTGATGAACGTTCATCGCGATAGTCCAAATCAATGCGATCAAATGAAAAGCCGCTGATATTCAGGCTCAGGGATTCTCCGGCAGCCGGGCCGCTGCGGGGCGAAGCGTTACCGGGCATTTTGAGCACCTCAAAATTTTTTCTTCCCTGCGCATCGATATGCAGCATCAGGCGGGCATGACCGAGGTCCACCTTGCGAATGGTGTAGCGTCCGCGCAGGAAATCGAAGGGATTGAAAAGAAAGGAAAGCCGGTCGATGAAGGCCACGGTATCGCTGTCGCTGCCTTCAGAGAGGATGAGAATGCCCGAAAAGGACAGGGAGGCATCGGGAAAGTGGCTCAGCAGGGAAATCCGGGCGGGTCCGTCCGCTTCAATCCGGGCAGTGATTTGCCCGTTCAGCCGCCTCAGCATTTCGCTTTTTATGTTGCCCGAAAAGAATTCGGGCAGCAAAAGCAGCGTCAGAAAGAGGAGCAGAAGAAAACCCGTGATGGCTGCGGATATTTTCAGAAGGCGCTTGGACATATTGACAAAACTAATTCGTACCCTGAAAAGTATCTTCCGCAGGCATATAAAACAGCATAGGGCCTGTCATGTGTATGCGCCATGCTACGGGCTGCCCGCTTCCGGGCTTTTCAATTCCTGCTGCAATGCAGCTATTATTTTGTCAAAATAGAGGAACAATCTGAGCCGGGTGTCCTTCATTTCTTCTTTGTCAATACGTTCGAAGTGAAGTTTCACCTCTTCCATCACACGGGTAAAGTCGGGCATTCCGAGATAGGAAACGCTGGGCTGAAGTTTGTGTTTGATTTGCCGGTAGCTCATCACATCGCCTTCGGCTATGGCACGGTCGATGCCCTCTTTCGAGAGGATGAACTCGTTGACCATCAGCCCGATCAGGTTATGATAGCGATCCTGCTGGTCGGCAAAGGTTTGTTTCAGGTAATTCAGATCGGGGTCATCTTCGGGCAGCGTTGCCGCCTGCCCCGGCTGCTGCATGAGGCGCAGCATGGCGTCCAGCACATCGAATGCCGCTTCTCCGGCATCCGTGTGGGAGAGATGGATTTTTTCTTCCTGCGGGGCAGCGGCCTCCTCCCCTCCGCTTCTGCTCAGATGTAGCGTATCGTCCGACAAGGCCTGCAAATGAAAGGGCTTCTGTGATTCGTCTCCCGCACGCGGTGCGTGGTCCGTCAGTACAATGCCGAGTTCTTCGCAAACTTCTTCCATCAATGCGCGAAGGCTATCCACTCTGTTCTCCAGAAGCAGGGTTTGCTTTTGCAGGGGGGCATATTTTAACTTCTCGGCATGAAACACAAACGGCAGTTTAGCTTGAATTATCAAATATCGAATATTCCGGGATTATGTCAAGGATTGAATGCTTTGCCAAAAACGGGCAGCCGTCTGATCCCATGAAAACGGACGGCTTTGCGCCCCGCAGCGGGCTGCCAGCTTTTCCCGCTGTCCGGGCCGGTCGATTTCGCTCAGGCCCCGGGAGATATCCTCCACGCTAAGCGGATCGACCAGGATGGCCGCATCACCGGCCACTTCGGGCATGGAACTCACATTCGAGGTAAGGCAGGGCACCCCGCATTTCATGGCTTCGAGCAGAGGAATGCCGAAACCCTCGAAAAGGGAAACATAAGTCAGCGCCCAGGCTCCGGCCATTATGCGGGCAAGTGAAGAAACGGGCTGATAACCGAGAAAGCGTACCTCCTGGCGGTGCTCCATCTGCTCATACACTCTTTTAATGTCGCCCGTCATCCAGGCCTTGCGTCCGGCCAGCAGCAGTTTTTTCTCCGACCCGCTCTCGCGCTTATAGCGATCGAAAGCCGCCAGCAGACGATCAATGTTTTTTCGCGGATGCAAAGACCCGACATAGAGAAAATATTCCTTTCCGCCTGCAAATTCCGCTTTGATCTGCTCCCGGGTGGCGGCATCGACCGGGCGATAGGCCTCGTGGGCTCCGTTGTACACCACATCCACTTTCTCCCCGGGCACTTTCAGTCGCTCGGTGATGTCTTTTTTCGAATATTCGGAGACCGTCACGATGCGACCGGCACGGGCTGCAAAAAGGGGATAGTAATGAAAAAAGTATTTCCGGATGCTCCACTTCACCTGCTCGGGATAATGCAGGATGGACAAATCGTGCAGGGTAATGAGCGAGGGAACGGAGAGGCGCAGGGAAGTGTACATCTCGGCAGATACGAAGAGATCGGCTTTTTCTTTGCGAAGGATCGAAGGAACGGTATGTTCAAACCAAAGATACCAGAGGAGGGGATGGCGCGAGCGGGGGCTTTTCTCAATGATCTTCACATTGGAAGCATAGCGAAATGCAGGATCGGCCGGCCGGTCGAAGAGAAAAAGGAACTCGTGTTCGGGGTGCCGGCAGACGATGCGGCTCATCACTTCGTGGGTAAACCAACCGATTCCTTCGAGTTGATTCATTTCCATTGCCCGCATGTTGACTGCTATTTTCATATCTGCCGTTCCCTGCCCAAAAATAGTTAAATTTGAAGCCCTCAGAGATGCCGATTGCAAGCCGATTTTATGAAAATTCTCTCCGTACTCAGCAAATCACCTTTTCCCGCACATGACGGAGGCACCCTGGCTTCCACGTCTCTGCTCCGCCTGCTTCAAAAGAACGGCCACGACCTGACGGTCTTTGTCTTTTCCACGGACAAACACCCTTTCCGGGCAGCGCGCATTCCGCCCGATCTCGCTTCGATTGATTTTGTTCCTGCATCGCTCAATACCCTGCCGGACATCCGCGGGGGCTTTCTAAATCTTTTCAGCCGCAACAGCTATCACCTTCAGCGATTCTATGATGCAGAAGCGGCCTATGCGCTGGGCGAGTTGATCGAAGACCGGCCCTTCGATCTCATTCTGCTTGACGGCCTCTTCAGCGCCCCGTATCTGCCCTTGATTCGCAGGGAAACGGCTGCCCCCATCGTCCTGCGCACACACAACATCGAGCACGAGATATGGAAGCGCTACTCGGACGATACCGCCAGCCTGATCCGCAAAATGTATATCCGCCTTCAGGCCCGGAGGCTTTCGAGAGAAGAAAAAAGCATTCTCTCCGAAGTGGATGCCATCCTGGCCATTTCCGAACGGGATGCGCGCATCATCCGGACATTTACCCCGAAGGACCTGCCTGTCGAAGTACTTCCTTTTGCCATGGACATGAGCGAATACGAATGGACGGAGCAACTGAAGGAAGGACAAAAGATCGGACACATAGGAGCGATGGACTGGCTGCCCAACCGCGAAGGCATCAACTGGTTGAAAAAAGAAGTATGGCCCCGCATACGCGAGCAGGCGCCCGATGCGGAATTGCTGCTGGCCGGCCGCGGAATGGCGGCCTCCGGACAGACGGGAGCCGGCATAAAGGAACTCGGAGAAGCGGAAGATGCCCGGGCGTTCATGCGGGGTCTGAATGTCTTTGTCGTACCGCTTTTCTCGGGCAGCGGACTGCGCATCAAAATACTCGAGGCGATGGCCCTCGGCATCCCCGTGGTGGCCACGGCCATGGCTGCCGAGGCGATCGATGCGCGGAACGGACAGGAAATCATGCTGGCCGACCGGGCGGAAGATTTTGCCGATGCCGTGCTCCGCATCGGCAGGGATGGCAGCCTGGCAGAACAAATCAGGCGACAGGCACGCTTGCTGGTCGAGCGCCAGTATGCAGCGCAAACCCTGGGCCTCCGGCTTGAAAAATTTCTCAATAAATTGAACGCATGAAGATTGCCGCTTTCCTCCCCCGCATGCCCTGGCCCCTAGACAAAGGCGACAAGTTAAGGGCGTACCACCTGCTCAAAGGCCTCGCCCGGAATCACGAGATATATCTCTTTGCCCTTCACGAGGGCAATGACCCCCGTGCGGGAATTGAAGTTTTGGGCGAATTTTGCCGGGAAGTGCATATCGAACGGCTCGGAAAAGCATCGCGAGTGCGGGGCCTGAGCCGGGCACTGGCCAAGGGCTGGCCCCTGCAGGCCGGCTACTTCCACCATCCGGCACTGGTCGAAAAGTGGCGCGCCTTTCTGGCCGCCCACCGGCCCGGGCAAACATTCTACCAGCTGATACGCAGCCTCCCCTACCTGAAAGCCGCCACGGATATTCCCGCGGTCATCGACTACCAGGATGCCTTCTCGCTGAGCATGGCCCGCCTGGCAGGAGAAAGCCGCCCCCCGAAGAGCTGGGTCTGGCAGCGGGAGGCGGAGAAAGTGGCCCGCTTTGAAACCGAAGCCCAACGCCTCAGCAGGCGGCAAATCATTATCTCGGAACAGGACCGTGAGAACCTGCCCTTCGAAGAGCGCCACAATGTGCATGTGATCAGCAACGGAATCGATCTGGATATTTTCAAACCGCGGGAGGCGGAGAAAGACATTGACATCCTCTTTGCGGGCAACATGAGCTACCGCCCCAATATTACGGCCGCTAAATATCTTGTCGAAAAGATCATGCCCATCGTCCGTGAGCTGCGGCCCAAATTGAAGATTGTGCTCGCAGGCACCCGGCCGGCAGCCGAAGTCAGGCAGCTGGCCGGCCCAAACGTAGAGGTGACCGGGTATGTCGAGGACATCGCTGCCTGGTATGCGCGCTCGCGCATGCTGCTGGCACCCATGCAGACGGGGGCCGGACTGCAAAACAAGATACTGGAGGCCATGGCCATGGAACTGCCGGCCATCGTCTCGGAGATAGCCGCCAAAGGCCTGCCCGAAAAAGCCCGCGAACTGGTTCTCGTGGAAAAAGAGCCGGAAGATTATGCGGAATCGGTCATCGAACTGCTGAATGAAGAAAACTATGCCGCCATGCTCGGGCATCAGGGCAGGAAATATGTGCTCGCCCATCACAACTGGGCACAGATTTCGGATGCCTTCGAAAAGATATTCACAGACTGAGGCCCGCCATCGGCAATTCCTTTTCCCCCATAATTTTTTGCATTTTAACTTCGGGCTTCGTTGTATTTCGAAATTGCCTTAAGTAGTTTCGTATTCCTTCTTTATCAAAAAAATCCGGAGTAAAAAAGAGATGCCCGAGTTCACCCATCTTCATTGCCACACACAATACTCGCTGCTCGATGGTTTTGCCGATATCGATGCCTATATGGAAAAGGCAAAGGATGACGGAATGAAGGGACTGGCCATCACCGACCACGGCAATATGTTCGGGGTTTTTAAATTTTGGGACTCGGCACAAAAAAAAGGTCTCAAACCCATCATCGGCTGCGAGTTCTACCTCGTGGACGACCGCCACGTCAAAGAGTTCAAAAACGGCAAAAGGGACAAACGCTACCACCAGCTGATTCTGGCCAAGAATGCCGAAGGATATAAAAACATCAGCAAACTTACTTCCCTCGGATTCATCGAAGGATATTACAGCAAATATCCGCGGATCGACAAGGAACTGATAAGGAAATACAAGGACGGACTGATTGCCACCACGAGCTGTGTGGCAGCCGAAGTGCCCCAAACATTTTACGAAAAAGGGCCTGAAGAAGCGGAAAAAGTATTTCGGGAATGGCTGGATATATTCGGGGAAGACTATTACATCGAACTGCAACGCCACGGCTTGCGAGGCATCGACCAGGAAGCCGTCAACCGTTTTCTCGTGACGATGGCACGGAAACACAATGTGAAAATCATCGGCACCAACGACAGCCACTACGTGGATCAGGAAGACTGGCTGGCGCAGGATATTCTGCTTTGCCTCAATACGGGCGATTTCCAGAAAGTGCCTGTGGGAGAAAGCAAAGGCGGGCAAATCCGTGTGCAGGTAAAAGGCAAATGGGAGTATGACACGCCCGAGAACCTGCTCAAAAAATATCCTTCCGAATCGGCCGTGCGCGAGATCGTGAGGCAGCTTAACGAGAACAATCGCAAGCGTTTCGGCTTTGAAAACGACCAGTTTTATTTCAAAAAATCGGAGGAGATGGCGGCCCTCTTTCACGATCTGCCCGAAGCCATAGAAAACACCATGGAGATCTTTGATAAGATCGATACACCCCGCCTGCAACGCGATGTGCTGCTGCCCAACTACACCCTTCCCGAAGGCTATGAAAGCCAGGATGATTATCTCTACGATCTCAGCTTTGAACGGGCCGAAAAAAAATACGGTGAGATCACGGAAGAAGTGAGAGAGCGCCTGGAATACGAGCTGAAAGTCATCCGCGACATGGGATTTGCCGGTTATTTTCTCATTGTGCAGGATTTCATAGAAGCCGCCCGCAAACAAAATGTACGGGTAGGCCCCGGCCGCGGCTCCGCAGCCGGATCGGCCGTGGCCTATGCCATCGGCATCACCGACATCGACCCCATCCGCTACAAGCTCCTCTTCGAACGGTTTCTGAATCCCGAGCGCATCTCCATGCCGGATATCGACATTGACTTTGATGATGTGGGGCGGCAAAAAGTGATTGACTATGTGGTCGAAAAATACGGTTACAAGCAGGTAGCACAGATCATCACATACGGCACCATGGCTTCGCGCAGTTCGGTGCGAGATGTGGGTCGCGTGCTTCAGTATCCCCTCTCCGACACCGACCGCCTGGCCAAGATGATACCCGACACGGCCAAAAACCTGACAAGCGCTTTCAAAGAAAACAAAGACCTGGGTCGGCTGCGCGAAGAAGAAGAAAGTGAGCCCGGCAAAGTGCTCAAGCTGGCCGAAAAACTGGAAGGCTCCATCCGGCAGCGGGGCATCCATGCGGCCGGAGTCATCATCGCACCCGATGATCTTACCAACTTTATTCCCGTCTGCACCTCTCCCGAATCGGAGCTCCTCGTCACGCAGTATGACGGAAAATACATTGAGTCGGCAGGCATGCTGAAAATGGACTTCCTGGGACTGAAGACCCTCTCGATCATCAATGATGCCCTCGAGCTGATCAAAGTCAACAAGGGGCTGGATATTGACATCGACCGCATCGACCTGGACGATGAGAAGACCCTCGAACTCTACCGGAAAGGCGAAACCATCGGCACCTTTCAGTTTGAATCGGACGGCATGCGCAAATGGCTCAAACAACTGCAGCCGAGCAACATCGAGGACCTGATTGCCATGAACGCCCTTTACCGGCCCGGTCCGATGGATTTCATCATCAACTATATCAACCGAAAACACGGGAAGGAAAAAACGGAGTATCCGCATCCGCTTTTGGAGGAAATTCTGGCTCCCACACACGGTATCATGGTTTATCAGGAGCAAATCATGCAGACCGCGCGGATCATTGGCGGCTTCACGCTCGGTAAAGCCGATGTGCTGAGGCGGGCCATGGGCAAGAAGAAGATCAAGGTGATGCAGGAGATGAAAGAGGAGTTCATAGCCGGAGCGGTGTCGCGGGATATCGACCCGAAACAGGCCGAAGAAATCTTCTCGGTCATGGAAAAATTTGCCCTGTACGGCTTCAACCGCTCGCATGCGGCTGCCTATACCATGCTGGCCTTTCAGACGGCCTGGCTCAAGGCCAACTATCCGGCCGAATACATTGCCTCGGTGCTCACCCACAATATGAGCGACATCAAAAAGCTCACTTTCTTTCTGGATGAAGCCCGGCACATGGGCATCCGCACGCTGGGCCCCGATATCAACGAGAGCCGGCTGAAGTTTACCGTCAATGCGAAAGGCGAAATCCGCTATGCCCTGGCAGGCATCAAAGGCGTGGGCGAGGCGGCTGTCGAAGCCATCATCAGCGAGCGCGACAAAAACGGCCCCTTCGAGAATATATTTGATCTGACCAAACGCGTCAACCTCAGGGCGCTGAACAAAAAGAGCCTCGAAAGCCTGGCCAAGGCCGGTGCTTTTGATTGTTTCGGAGAAAAACGATCGCGCTACTTTGCAAGCTACAACGACAACAGCGATGCCCTTGAACGGGCCGTGCGCTTCGGCAGCCAGTATCAACAGCAATTGCAGAGCTCAAGAAATTCACTGTTCGGTGAAGAGGTCATGACGGCCACCCTGGTAACGCCCGAGCTGCCCGCTGCCGCTCCATGGCATCCGCTCGAGCTGCTCGAAAAAGAAAAAGAAGTGACGGGCATCTACCTGAGCGGGCACCCGCTGGACGACTTCGCACTGGAGCTGAAATATCTTTGCACCCCCATCGAAAAACTGCCACAGTGTAAAAACATGACTGTGCAGATTGGCGGCATGGTGAAAAGCCGCAAAGAGCGGATGACCAAACGCGGACAAAAATTCGGCCTTTTTGAAGTGGAAGATTTTACGGGCAGCCACAGCATGGCCCTTTTCAAAGAAGAATTTTTCAACTTCTGGAACATGCTCGAAGAAGGCAATGCCGTGCTGATTACGGGAACTTATCGCGACCGCAACGAGAGGCGGGACGGATATGACGAGCACTGGGAACTGTCGCCCTCGAAGGTGGAACTGCTCGCAGAAGCCCGTGCACGCTACGTGAAGGAAATCATGCTAACGATAGACATCAGCGACATCAAAAGTGCCACGGTGGAAGAACTCACGGCACAACTTGAGAAGAATCGAGGCAACGTACCCCTTAAAATCACTATTGACGACAAAAAAAACGGTTTCAGCCTGCAAACAAGCTGCAGCAAATACCTCATTGATGCCAGCAGTGGCATTCTGGAATACTTTGAAAATGCACCTGAATATAAACTGGCAATAAAACACTAAGAGGAACTTTAAAACAAAGTATTTAATTTCAATCGCATTACTTCAAACAATCAAGCAAAAAACAATAGAAATGGCAGTGGAAATTACAGACAGCAACTTTGAAGAACTGGTACTCAATGGCGACAAGGAAGTGGCCGTACTCGACTTTTGGGCCGAATGGTGCGGCCCTTGCAAAATGATCACCCCGATCATCGACCGCCTGAACGAAAAATATGGCGACAAAGCCCTTATCGGAAAAGTGAACGTAGACGATAATCCGGATATCTCGGTACGATACCGAATCCGGAATATACCGACCGTTCTGTTTATTAAAAACAGCGAAGTGGTGGACAAGCAGGTAGGTGCCGGCCCCGAAAAACTCTTTGAAGACAAGCTGACGAAGCTTCTTTAAGCGAATACAGGTTCTGTAAAAAAAGCTCCGCAGCGGAGCTTTTTTTATGCCCGCATGCGAAGGAAGCAATCCCCGGGACGGGCGGGCAGACGGCATATGAAAATTATGTGCTAATTTCCATGCCCGAATATGCATCGAATTTTCCTTATCTCAATCCTTCTTCTGTGCACATCTGCCGGCCTACGGGGTCAGAACAAGCGGGCCGAACTGGTCAGGCAGGTGGTGGATGAATTTATCGAAGAATACAGTTCAGCCGGCTATGAACTGGTGCACCGGGAAGTCTGCGACAAAGCACCCGGAGAACTCTGCCGCTATCCGTTTCAGATTACGCCTGAAATCAGCGAACTCTACATCATCGTCATCGGCAGCAAGAAAATAAAACCCACCCTCGCACTCGAAGACTCAAAAAGCACCCGGGTGATCACCTATACCATGGAAGAAGATGTCTCCGAAGAAAAACGGGTCAATATCGTGGAGAAAAAGTTTAGCCTCAGCAACACCCGCCTCGATGTGGTTTTCCACTTTGGCAATGTGCGATCTTTTACGGTGGAAGACAGCTATCTGCTGATTTTTAAAAAGGAAGCAGAGACACTGGGAAAGCAATAAACCCTAACTTTGAGCGCTTACAATTTCGGTAAACAAGCGACTATGCCCCGAGAAATTTTAAACCTTTCCGACTTGCATCAGTTCGACAACCTGGAGCTCCTGGCCCGGCAGGTAGTCGAAGGCTTTATCATCGGATTGCACAAGAGCCCTTTTCACGGATTCTCGGTCGAGTTTGCCGAGCACCGGCTCTACAACCCGGGCGAAAGCATCAAGAATGTGGACTGGAAAGTCTATGCGCGTAGCGACCGGATGTACGTAAAAAAATATGAGGAAGAAACCAACCTGCGGGCCAGGATAGTAATTGACGGCAGTTCATCCATGTTTTTCCCCGAAGACAAGAACCGGGAAGGCCGGCCCCGGGCCAACAAAATCAACTTTTCGGTGCTTTCGGCTGCCGCCCTGATGTATCTCCTGAAAATGCAGCGCGATGCCTTCGGTCTCAGCATTTTTTCGGAGCAGGTGGATACCCACACCGGTGTACGCAGCACCTCCATGCACTACCGCCTGCTGATCAATTATCTGCAGGAACTGCTGCAAAGAAAGAAAAAAAATATCCGCACCGATGCCGGCAGGAGCCTGCACCAGATAGCCGAGCGCATCCACAAGCGCTCACTGGTCATCATCTTCAGCGATATGTTTGAGAATGCGCTGGACGAGAAACGCTCGCAGGACGAATTGTTTGCGGCATTGCAGCATCTGAAATACAACAAACACGAGGTGATTCTCTTCCACACAGTTGACCGCCAGCGCGAGCTGGAGTTTCAATATGACAACCGCCCCTACCTTTTTGTTGACCTCGAGACGGGAGAAAAAGTGCGCCTGAGAGGGAATGCCGTAAAAGAACACTATATCGCCCGGGTGCGCAAGTTCGAAAAAAATCTGCGCCTCCGCTGTGCCCAATACAAAATCGACTTTGTGGAGGCCGACATCAACAAAGATTTCAAACAGGTCTTGCAGCCCTACCTGATGAAACGGGGCCGCCTCTACTGAGCTCTTGCAGATCAACGGTAAGCCTTAATTTTGAGGAGATGATAGCATTCCCATTTGCCAAAGTAAACCTCGGCCTTCGCATTCTCGGCAGACGCCCTGACGGCTACCACAATATCGAGAGCGTGCTCTACCCTGTTGCCTGGAAAGACAGCCTCGAATTTTTGCCTTCTGCGCATCAGAGCTTCCGCTCTTACGGCCTGCCCGTTGAGCGCAACGGACAAATCGATCTCTGCGAAAGAGCCTATCGCATGATCAAAGAAAAATATGCGCTTCCCGCGCTGGACATTGCCCTGCTGAAAAGCATACCGGCCGGAGCCGGACTGGGGGGCGGCTCCTCCGATGCTGCGGCCATGCTGACGGCCTTGAATAAAAGTTTCGGGCTGAATATGGCCGAAGTCGAACTGAATGAGATGGCAGCCCGCATCGGCAGCGATTGTCCCTTCTTTCTCCAAAAGCGGCCGGCCTTTGTTTATGAAAGAGGTGAGCGAATGGAGGAATTTCCGCTTTCTCTCGACCGTTATCAGTTTCTCATTGCCTATCCCGGCATTGCTGTCAGCACTGCGGATGCCTACCGGCATTGCCGGCCCAGCGGGCAGCCTCTCGAGCGTCAGCGCCTGCTTGCCGAACCGCCCTCAGCCTGGGATGACTTTCTGGTCAACGACTTCGAAAAAAGTGTTTTTGAGGTCTTTCCGGCCATTGCACAATTAAAGAAAAAAATAAAAAGGATGGGAGCCCTCTATGCTGCCATGAGCGGAAGCGGCTCAGCCGTGTACGGCATCTTCCGCGAAGCACCCATGGCCATGGATGCAGCCCAAACACTCGGTCTGCCCCTCGAATATGTCTATTCCGGCAATCAGTAAGAGATCAGTCACTCCCACCCCAAAAAGGTATCTGCAGAGCTGAAATGGGTCTGCCAAATGTCCTTCGTCATACTCCGTGGCTGCTTTCTGCAGAGCCCTGCCCGGAAATCAAAGCAAGAAGCATTCACCGAAATGCCTTTGAGGCCATTTCCGAACAGCCGGGAGGCTACTTCCCTCAAATCACCAATCACCAATCACCAATCACTAATCACTAATCACC
>JALSIH010000080.1 GCA_026981615.1 Chitinophagales bacterium | reverse complement strand
TTTTTTGGGAGAGCAGCTCGTTGAGGTCTTCCTGTGCCTGGTACGAAACCGTCAGGGGCAAGATGCCCAGAACCAGCCTGGGGCCTTTGCCCTGGGCGATGATCGTGTATTCTTCCAGCTCATCGATGGGTTTTCCGGTGACTGCGCAGTGGTCCGTCAAATCCCGGAGATTCGGTTCCTCTTCATTTGAAAGCATCATCATGCGCTTGACGGGGTCCGAAGCATGAAGCTCTTCCTCCATATATTTTCCCATCATTTTTTTCGACTCTTCCGACAGTTCGTTGTGCATGCGCCTGTTGCATTCACTGCATATGGCAAATTCAAAGACGACCTCATCGAGGCGGTGCTCCGGGAAACGCCTGAAAGACTTTTGTATGAGATAATCGCTGTTGCTTTCTATCAAATCCTTCCCGCAGATCTTGCAGAAACGGATGGGGCCGTTTGTTTCGCTGTCGAAAAGCAGAGGCGGTATGTCCATAAATCCCGGTGTCAGGTAAAATTCATCTTCCATCGTTCAAAAATCTATGCGATAATAAAATACAGGCAGGAAGCCCGGTTGATATTCTTCCCGTATGGGTTGGGGGTCGGCTTCGCAACTATGTTTGAGAATATTTTTTGTATTAATCACATTCACCGGATCGAGGCCGAATTCGTGCATGACGGATTTGGCCTCGGAGTGAATTGGCTTTCGGGATATGGCTTTTTCGATTTCATTGCCCATAGAAGATAATCGAAATCGAATTGTCCCTTCTTTATCGTTTTCATTTAGCAGGAGGGGGCCTAAAGTTTCTTCAGCAGTATTTCCGTAGGCGGCCGGCCAGGCTACGGAAGAGAAGCCAGGCACGGATATATGGAGCATTTCCCGGCACCGGAGCCTGCCGATGGACGAATTGCTACACATTAGGCTATCATTATTATTAGCGTACAGAATCATCTCAGTTGCAAATTTGCAAATTAAGTCAGAGACCTGCTGTGTATAAGCCGGGTTAATTATGAATTGTTAATTGCCGTTAAAATCATTAGCTTTAAAGTGACTTAAGTCATTGGTAAGATTTTGAGTTCGCCTTCTTTTTACAACTTTAAAAAAGCATATATGGACGCACAGGAAAATCGCAACACCGAAGAGTCATTCTTTCCCAAAGGAGCCATCTTCTTTTTCATGATGCTGATTGGTTTTATATCCATCCTTTGGTTTCTCTTTTACATGATACTCATGTATCGCAACTAATTCACAAATTTTAAACTCAAAAAAAACAGATCATGGATAGAGCTGAAAAATTTATCATCTCTTTTTCAATTATTGTGCTGATACTCTTTGTAACCGGTATCATCATCGTAGCCAAAGGAGCGGGAATAGATGTAGCCGAATGTGTACCTACGGATAAGACTTTTACGGAAGGCCGCCTCGGTCAGCTTGACGAGCATACCTATCAGGCCTATTACGTAGCAAAAATGTGGGCATTCGAGCCCCGTGAGATTGAAATACCGCTGGAAAGCGAACTGGATATCTTTCTCACTTCAAAGGATGTCGTTCACGGCTTTCATATCAACGAAAAGGCTGTCAATCTGATGGCCGTACCGGGTACGATTAATAAATACACGGTCAAGTTCTCGAAGCGCGGGACCTATGAGATTGTTTGCCATGAATATTGTGGTACGGGTCACCAGAACATGGTCGGAAAAATCATTGTCAAATAATTTAATTCTCGATAACTATGGAGTTTTCAAAAAGCTTAAAAAAAGTATTGTTGCTTGAGTTGCTCATTCCCATGTTGCTTTTGGTACTGGGCGTATATATAGGCCTGATACAGGTATTGGCCCGGGCCGGAGTCATTCGCGGGGATACGGTCTGGTCTCTGAAGTACTTTGAAGGGTTGACCCTGCACGGGGTCGTCAATGCCATTGTCGTAACTACCTTTTTTGCCGTGGCATTCGGCAATGCCGTGATGGTCTATTATCTGAAAAACAAAATCAGAATGACCTGGGTTTGGGTATCCTTCTGGGTGATGCTTGTCGGCACATTGCTGGCCGCCTGGGCCATTGTCTCGGGCAATGCAACCGTATTGTATACCTTCTATGCTCCGCTTATGGCACACCCGCTATTTTACATCGGTGTGGCCCTTCTTGTGGTGGGCAGTTGGATTGCTTTTTTCAATTGGATACCCATGTATCTGCGCTTTAGAAAAGAGCATCCGGAGCAGAAAACTCCCCTTGCCGTGGTCGGAACCCTTGCCAACTTTGTCATCTGGTTTATAGCTACCGTTCCGGTAGCCTATGAAGTGCTCGTGATTCTACTTCCCTGGTCGCTGGGTTATGTGAGCGAAATCAATGTCATGCTTACCCGTGTTTTGTTTTGGTTCTTTGGCCACCCCCTGGTTTATTTTTGGCTCTTGCCTGCCTACATCATGTATTATGCGTTTTTGCCCAAGCTGGTTGGCGGGAAGATATATTCGGATTTTGCGGCCCGTCTCGTCTTTTTCCTTTTCCTCATCTTTTCCATTCCGGTGGGCCTGCATCACCAGTTTGCCGAGCCATCCATCAACCCGAATCTGAAATTGCTGCATGCCGTTTTTACTTTCGGTGTGGCTCTACCCAGTCTCATCACGGCTTTTTCCGTTGCAGCCAGTCTTGAGATGGGTGCACATCTGCGCGGCCACAAAGGCCTGATGTCTTGGGTATATCGCCAGCCCTATTTTGACAAGAACAATTATCTTTTTGCTTATCTTATTGTGGGGCTGCTGATCTTCATTGTAGGGGGTGCCACAGGTATGCTAAATGCATCATACAGCCTGAACAACCTGATGCACAATACAGGATTCCTGCCGGGGCACTTCCACCTGACGGTGGCCGGCCCCGTGATACTGGCCATTTTCGGTATGACCATCTACATGTACAGCCATATTACGGGCAAAGAAGTTAAATTCAAGTCGCTCAATGTGGCGGTTCCCTATATCTGGGCACTGGGCCTTACCTTCTTCTCAAGCGGCCTCATGGTTGGCGGTCTGATGGGCGAACCCCGAAGGACCAATCTGGGAATCTCCTATACCAACCCCGATTCGCCTCTTTTCCACAGCGACTGGCAAATCACAACAGCCATTACGGCCATCGGTGGTACCATCATGTTTATTGCGGCTCTCAGTTATTTTACCGTACTAATAGCTACCATGGCTTCAAAGTCCGGTGGTTCAGTAGCCTTTAGCTTTCCGACATCCGAAGCATATCATGATGAGAAAAACATCAGCCTCGTGAAAAACTTTACACCCTGGATAGTGGTCGCGATTGTGATTATTCTGATTGCTTATGTGCCAACGATCAGGGAAGCCCTGGAAAATACGGCCGGTGGGGCACTGCCCTATCTGCCCACAAACCCCGTACCAATAACACCTTAAAATGAGGAACATAGAGCAACGGAATCAGCTTCTTTTTGTGCTAATAATAATTGCTGTTCCTTTTGCTATCTATTACCTGCTGGCCCAATCCAACTTCGGAACCCGGCTGAAGGTTTTCGGCCCGGACACGGTAAATGAAAAAGGGGAAACGGTTGCGCATACCGTAGCCCCTTTCTCTTTTGTCAATCAACTGGGCGATACCGTCACGCAGGAAGACATACAAGGGAAAATATACATAGCCAATTTTTTCTTTGCTTCCTGTCCGACTATTTGTCCGAAGATGCTGCGGCAGGTGATGCGAGTACAGGAAGAATTTAAAGACAACGATCATTTCCTCATTTTGTCGCATACGGTGGACCCCCGGCATGACTCTGTGCCTGTTTTGAGAGCTTACAGTCATGTCTACCATGCAGATCCCGGCAAATGGTACTTCCTCACCGGAGAACGAAAAAAACTCTATCTGGCTGCCCGCAACAGCTATCTTACCGACAACCTTGAAGGAGATGGGGGGGCGGGCGATTTCATTCACAGCCAGTATGTTCTTTTGGTAGATCCCGAGCGGCATATCCGGGGCTTTTACGAAGGCACCGATCCGGATGACATCGACCGGCTTATAGAAGATATCCATGAGCTGATGAGGGAGTTTGGTTATGAGGAGTAGACGGCAGCCGGCTTTTTCCTTCGGCCGTGATGATATAACTTCGCCTTTTCAACGAAAAAACAAGTTAGAGGATGGAATACAGAAGAATGGGGAATTCCGGCCTGAAATTGAGTGCGCTTTCTCTCGGTTCCTGGCTCACGTTCGGAAAACAGATCAGCGATAAGACGGCAAAAGAACTGATGGCCATGGCCTATGACCAGGGTGTCAATTTCTTTGACAATGCGGAGATATATGCCCGGGGCGAGTCGGAGCGGGTGATGGGTCGTATTCTCAAAGAGCTGGCCTGGCCGCGCGATTCTTATTGTGTGTCGAGCAAGGCCTTCTTCGGAAAGGGAGGAGAACTGCCCACGCAAAAAGGACTTCACAGAAAGCACCTGAGGGAGGCTTGTGACGAAGCGCTTCAACGCCTGCAGGTGGACTACCTCGACCTCTATTTCTGCCACCGGCCGGACAAGGAAACACCCGTGGAGGAAACCGTCTGGACCATGAATCAGCTCATACAGGCAGGCAAGGTGCTGTATTGGGGCAGCAGCCAGTGGAGTGCCCAGGAAATCATGGAAGCACACATGGTGGCCCGCCAGCATCACCTGATCGGACCGGTGGTGGAGCAGCCGCAATACAATATGTTTTACCGGGAGCGATTGGAGAAGGAATATCTCCGGCTTTTTGAGACGGTGGGCCTGGGTACGACCATCTGGTCGCCACTGGCCAGTGGGGTATTGAGCGGAAAATACAATGAAGGAATGCCCGCAGGTACCCGCCTCGGCATGGAGGGGCTCGACTGGCTGAAGGAAGCTGCGTTGACCGAAGAGCGAATAGAGAAGACCCGGCAACTGTCCTCCATTGCCTCGCAACTCGAAATCAGCATGCCCCGCCTGGCCATAGCCTGGTGTCTGAAAAATCCGAACGTAACAACGGTGATTCTGGGAGCATCAAAGACGGCACATCTGGATGAAAATCTCAAGGCCCTTGCTGATCAGGAAAAGCTGAGCGAAGAAGTGATGGCAGAGATAGATGCCATTCTCGGCAACCGGCCGCAGCTTCCCGCTTTCTGACGACTGCCGCGCTTATTCCCCTTCTTTCGTGGCACGCAGCATCTCTCTTTTTCCCGGAGGTCCCGGAATCTTTTCGACCTGCAGGCCGGCAGCTTCCAGGTTCCTTCTGACTTCTCCTTTCGAAGTATAAGTGACCAGTATGCCTCCCGGCAACATGTGCCGGGCGACTTTTTCAAAGAGCGCTTTGCTCCACATTTCGGGCTGCTTCCCGGGCGAGAAAGCATCGTAATAAACGAGATTAAATGACCGGTCCAGAGGATGGCTTGTCCAGTCGGCACTCACCTTTTCGAGGTAGAAGTCCGAGGCAATCCGTACTTCCCGGTTCCATTCGGCCCGCATGATGGTATCGTAGAAAGCACGCTCGACCTCGGAATTGCCAAATTCAGGGTAATTTAATTGATAGAATATATCTTTCTTAATGGGGTGTATATCAATAGCATATGCGTGGAACTTAAAGTTCTTTGGTATGAGCTCGTTGCCCGAAAGCCAGATGTTCAGACCGGTGCCGAAACCTACCTCAAGGAGCCGGATATGCTCAAATTTTTCCATGGCTGCATGCAGTCCGTTTTTAATAAAAACATGCATGCTTTCGGTATAGGCTCCGTGAGTCGAGTGGTAATGCTCGTCCAAATCAGGTACATACAGGGTTTCGCTCCCGTCCCGGGTTTCTACAATCTTCATGTTCTCAAATATCTTCTTGGATGCCATATTACCTGTAACGACAATTATATGGTAAAGTTATCGGATGTATCGCATTTTAAAGTACGAGTTCCCGACAATTTTGGGCAATATGCTGCCCGAATTTTATCGGCAGCGACCGGAGGACGCAGGAAAAAAAAGCCATTCGGACCGGCCGGGAGGCAATGACCCGTGCAGAAAATCCCGGAGAGAATCATGAGCAGTGTTCCTGCATGGCCGGTGTGTATAAAATGTGGCGCCTCAGGTATAGAGCCGGGAACGGATAATCTTCCACTTGTGCAGGCGATGGACAAGGGACGTGCGAAGGACACCCAGACCGTATTTGACCGAGCGGCTGAAATTGATCGAAGAAGCTTCTTCGAAATATTTGGTCGGGCAGGTGATTTCGGCAATGGGAAACCCGGCCATGATGATTTGCGAGAGCATTTGATTATCGAAGACAAAATCATCGGAATTGTCCTGGTAACGAATTCCTTGAAGTACTTCTTTGCTGAAAGCCCGGTATCCGGTATGATACTCGGACAGCTTTTGCCCGGTCATTAAATTTTCAAAAAAGGTAAGGAGGCGGTTGGCGATGTATTTATAGAGCGGCATGCCCCCTTTAAGGGCACCGTTTCCGAGAATGCGTGAGGCGAGCACCACGGGGTAGAGATTGCCGGCTATCAGGTCGGTCATGGCAGGGATCAGCTTGGGTGTATATTGATAGTCGGGGTGCAGCATAATCACAATATCAGCTCCCAGTTCGAGGGCTTTGTTGTAGCAGCTCTTTTGATTGCCGCCATAGCCGGTGTTCTTTTCGTGGCGGATGATGTGTTTGATGCCAAGCTGCCTCCCGAGTTCGCTGGTGTTGTCGCTGCTGGCATCGTCCACAAGCACCACTTCATCCACAATGTCAAAGGGGATTTCACGGTAGGTCTTCTCCAAGGTCCTGGCTGCATTGTAGGCAGGCAAAACCACTACTATTTTTTTATTCTTTACCATAATTAATTGACGGACAAAAATAAGTATTCCACGCCATTGCCCAAGTCCCTTTTCCTTGCTCAAATCTCTTAGTTTTGTCACTTTGAAATTTTCTGTAAAAATGATAGAGCTGGTACTGGGCATTGATGTCGGAGGGACGAATACGGATTTCGGACTGGTGGATTCGGATGGAAAGATATTGGCGCGAGGCCACCTCGATACGAGGCAATATCCGACAGCCGGGGGCTTTGTGGCTGCCCTGGCCGAAGGCGTGGGAAAGTTGCTGCAGAAAGACAAGCGTTTTCAGCTGAAGGGGGTGGGCGCAGGTGTGCCCAACGCCAATCCTTTTACGGGCATCGTGGAAGACCCGCCCAACCTGCCGTGGAAGGGGAAAGTAGCCCTCAGAGAATTGTTGACAGATCAGCTGAAGGTGCCTGCCGAGATCAGCAATGATGCCAATGCAGCCGCCATGGGCGAGTTGCTCTACGGTGCCGGAGGAAGCAAAAACTTTGTCGTCATTACACTGGGCACGGGCATCGGGGCCGGTATTGTGGCCGATGGGGTGCTCTTGCAGGGCCGTGACGGACTGGCCGGTGAGCTCGGACATGTGATTGCCATTCCGGATGGTCGCCTTTGCAATTGCGGCCGAAAGGGTTGCTTTGAGCGATATGCCTCGGCCACAGGGCTCAAAGAGACCATGCACGAGCTGCTCGCGCGCCCCGGAGCCCGTTCCCTTCTGTCGGGAAGCGACCCGCGAAACCTCTCCTCGAAACACATATTCGATGCCGCTGCCTCAGGCGACCTGCTTGCCTTGGAGGCCTTTGACTATACTGCCCGCATCATCGGAAAAGTACTGGCCGATGTGGCAGCCATCCTCAGCCCCGCTACATTTTATTTTTTGGGCGGACTGGCCAATGCCGGTGACATACTGCTGAAGCCTGCCAAAAGCTACTTTGACCAGGCCCTGCTTTTTATTCACAGGGATAAAATCACTTTTGAGATATCTTCACTCAAAGATCGTGAGGCCGCCATTCTTGGCTCCGCGGCACTCCTCTGGCACAAGCTGGAAAAGTAGCGGCAGCCGGATCTTCGTGAGATGAGCCGTACTTCAAATCAGAGTGCTTTCAGTTCTTCGATCAGTTTTTGAATGCTGTCGCGTGCATCTCCGAAGAGCATGCTGGTTTTCGGCATGAAGAAGAGGGGATTTTCGATGCCTGCATATCCCGGACGCATGGACCTTTTCAGGATAATACAGTTTTTGGCTTTATTTACCTGAATGATCGGCATTCCGTAAATGGGTGAGGAGGGGTCGTTTTCGGCAGCGGGGTTGACCACATCGTTGGCTCCGATTACGAGCACCACATCCGTATTGGGCATCTGCGGATTGATGTCTTCCATTTCCACCAGCTTATCATAGGGCACATCGGCTTCGGCCAGCAGCACATTCATGTGTCCGGGCATGCGCCCTGCCACCGGATGTATGGCAAATTTCACATCCACGCCCTTGCCTTCCAGAATTTTTTCGAATTCATGCACCGCATGCTGTGCCTGTGCCACAGCGAGTCCGTAGCCGGGTACAATGACTACTTTGTTTGCATAGGCACAGAGAATAGCCACATCGGTGGGCGTGACCTCACGTACCGTAAGATCGCCTGAACCTGCAGCTGCAGGTCCGCCTTTCGCGCTGAATGCTCCGATCAGCACATTGGTAAGCGAGCGGTTCATGGCTTTGCACATAAGTACGGTCAGGATGGTTCCTGCCGAACCGACCAAAATGCCGCCTGTGAGCATCACATAATTTCCATATAAAAAACCGGCAAAGGCAGCGGCCATACCCGTAAAAGAGTTGAGCAGGGAGATGACCACGGGCATATCGGCCCCTCCGATGGGAAGCACAAACAATATCCCGTAGAGGAGCGAAAGGCCGAAGATGAGATAAATCCAAAGTGGTTCATCCAGATTGTTGATCATCAGATAAGCTCCAAGCGCAAGTATGATGGCCAGCAGACTGAGGTTAACAATGTGCTGCATGGGAAAAACAAAATCCTTGATCTTGCCTTCCAGTTTGCCGTAGGCTATGATGGAGCCGGAAAAAGAAACCGAACCGATGAGCAGGCCGAGAAGTATGACAAGTACTTCTCCGTTCATCATCATAACTTCCCCGCCCGAGGTATAGTGGGTAAATTCATTCAGGGAGATCAATGCGGCACAGGCACCACCCATTCCGTTGAAAAAGGAAACCATCTGCGGCATGGCCGTCATCTTCACCTTTATTGCCATCACATAGCCGATGATCGACCCCACGACAATGCCTGCGCCAATCCAGCCGAGATTTGATATTCCTTCTCCGTTCTGCTTGTGAAAGAGGATGGTAGTCAATATGGCCAGGGTCATGCCGGTGGCGGCTATAAAGTTTCCTTTTCTGGCCGTCTTCGGCTGGCTGAGCATTTTCAGGCCAAGGATAAAAGTGACCGCGGCAATCAGATAGCTGATCTCCAGAATATTACTTTGTATCATTTCACTCATGATCTGTTCTTCATTCTCGGTTAAAGATTATTTATTGTCTTTTTTCTTGCGAAACATGCCCAGCATACGGTCGGTTACTACAAATCCACCGACCACATTGAGGGTCCCCAGAATAACGGCAATAAAACCGATGCCGAGGGCAAGGTAATTGTCCGGGTCGGCATGCCCCATGACGATAATGGCCCCGATGATCACTACTCCGTGAATGGCATTGGCACCCGACATGAGCGGAGTGTGCAGGACGGCCGGTACGTGGCTGATCACTTCTATTCCGAGGAATATGGACAGGATCAGAAAATAGAGCATGTCCATATTCTCACCTAAAAAACTCAGTATTGCTTCCATTTGCTGTTTTTTGTGCTTTTTTGCTGTGGAATTATTTTTCTGCGGCTGTGGCAAAAAGGGCGTTGACCCGTTCGTTGACGATCTGCCCATCGCGGGTGAGGCAGGTGCCTGCCACAATATCGTCATCAAAATTCAGATGAAGTTCCCCTTCTTTATTTATGAGTTTGAAGAAATTGATAAGGTTCTTGCCGTACATGCTGCTGGCATCGCGCGGCATTTCCGAGGGCAGATTGGTGGGCCCCAAAATGGTGACTCCGTTGTGTACGACCGTCTGATCGGGTTTTGAGAATTCACAGTTTCCTCCCGAGGCGGCTGCCAGGTCGATGATCACCGAGCCTTTGCGCATGCCCTCCACCGTGGCGGCAGGCACCAGCATGGGGGCTTTCTTGCCCGGAATCTGAGCCGTGGTGATGATCACATCGCTTCTGACGGCATGGTCATGCACCATCTGCCGTTGTTTTTTGATAAACTCTTCGCTCTGCTCTACAGCATATCCTCCGGCCGAGTCATCTTCGCGGGCGCCTTCCACCTCTATGAATTTGGCACCGAGGCTTTCCACTTCTTCTTTTACGGCCGATCGCACGTCAAAGGCTTCGACCACCGCGCCCAGCCTGCGTGCCGTGGCAATGGCCTGCAGGCCCGCTACTCCGGCTCCGAGAATAAGCACCTTGGCGGGTTTTACACTGCCGGCTGCCGTCATAAACATGGGGAAAAAGCTCGGCAAAGTGTCGGCTGCCCGCAGCGAAGCCTTGTATCCGGCTATGGTAGCCATGCTCGAGAGCACATCCATGGCCTGTGCACGGGTAGTGCGCGGAACCAGCTCCATGCTGAAGGTGACGACCCCCTGCGCGGCCAGTTTTTGAGCCTTCCCGGGCTGCAGAAGTGGATTGTACATGCCGATGAGCACCTGCCCGGCCCGAAGGCCGGCTATCTCTTCATCCGGCAATCCGTTTACCGAAAAAATAACATCTGCCGTTTTCAGAATTTCCGCCCGCTCAACAATCCGGGCACCGGCTGCTTCATATTCGCTGTCCGGGGCATAGGAGCGGTCTCCGGCCCCTTTTTCCACCAGGCAGTTGCCTGCCTTCAGTTTGACAATATCCGCGGGAACAATGGCCACGCGGTTTTCATTTTCCTGCTCTTTAACTATTCCTGCTATCATAATGCATTGGTATCAATTGACCCGCAAGTTTATCGAAAATACCCGCTATCTACAAATGACTTTGCTCATAGTTTCGTTAATACTTCCCCGAATAAGAGAAGTCCTGCCCCTGCACTCAGGTTATTGCCGGGGGGCTTCGCTTTCCCTTCGATTTTGATGTATTTTTACGAGCTAAAATTTTAAGCCGATGAAGCAAGTCATTTTCTTTCTTTTTTTAGCCCTGAGCACAGGGGTGCAGGCACAGGATGCCTGCCGCTTTGATGTCAACAAAAAAGATGATTTCACCGGAGAGCGCACAAGCATCACACGGGCCGAGCGCCTGGCCGTACAGGTGGACGGAAACGCCTATTTCCAGGCTGTCTACGAAGAGGGCAAGTACTTTCTGCGCGTCAAACTCTCCCTTAATAATCCCTTTCTCATGCCCAAGGGAAATCAGCTCTGGATTATGCTCAATGACGACAATGTGATGAAAATAAATGCCATGACGGAGGGAGACGGAACCCGGGCCGTTGGCAAGACCAGCTCCCACGAAGCCACCTTCGACCTGGACCTTAGTGAGGATCAATGGCAGATATTGAAATCGAACTCCGTCAAGCAGATGCGTTTTATCTTCAGCGAAGGTTTTTATGACCTGAAAGTGAAGCCCGAAAAATCGAAACTCTTACAGCAATTGATGACCTGTGTAGAAAACGCATGATATGATTCACACTGTGCTAAGTGAATATGAAGTACCCTTTTACATGGCCCTCGGTGACGGGGATAAGGAGCGTTTTCAGTATCGCGTAAGAGACTACCTGAAGGGGAGGCAGATCAAAGGACCGCAAGCCGGGGAAGTGGATGATGCGATCAAAATATTGATTGCCGCTGCAGCCGTCACGCTCACATTCGCTGTGCATAAGTTTTGGTATCCCTATTTCAATCTCATCCTGCTGCGCGAAGGCGATTACCTCGAGTTGATCCGCAAGCGTTATCAGAGAGACCGGCTCAGAATGCAGGGGGCCATTGTCATAGCTAAAGAGCAGCTCATCGAGGCTTCGCGTCAGCCGGACAGGGTGCTCCATCCCGGTTTTCACGAATTTGCCCATGCCGTTTATCACGAAAATGCCATCGAAGGGGAAGGATACATGGATATCACGGAACGGCAATGCCGCGAACAAATGAATGTCCATGCCGGAGCAATGAAAGGCTTTGATCTCCTGCCTCCGGAACTCCTTGAAAAGAGTGCCGTCTATCCCCAACAATTCTTTGCCTCGGCCATGCTTTGGCACTTTTCGCGACCCGGTGAATTTAAAAGCGATGCACCGGAACTTTCCGACTGGTTACACGCTGTTATTACTATAGAAAAACACTCAAACCATGAAAAGGCTACTCGTCCCCACTGATTTCTCTCCGGCTTCCGATCGTACGCTTGATTTCGCCATCATGATGGCCGAAAAATTAAACGCTGAAATTCTTTTCCTCCATGCTTACGACTTCCCCAATGCCGATCCCTTCGACCCGGCCTACATCTACGGAAGCAGTGTGGCCGGGCCTGTCGATCTTGACTCGGATCAACGAAAAATAATAGAAACCCAACTCGCAAAATATTGTGATTATGTGGCCCGAGAAACGGAAAACCGCGTTCTTTGCGATTACCTGTCGGCAGCCGGAGTCCATATTGATGAGCTCGTAGCCACCCTGGAAAATCCGGAAGACACGATCGTAATCATGGGTACCCGCGGGCACAATCCCGGTGATGATATTTTAATCGGCAGCAATGCGGCCCGCATGATAGAGAAATCTCCCGTTCCCGTCATTGTCGTACCACGCGGTGCCACCCTTTCCTCTTTAAAGGAAGTGGTCTATGCTTCCTCATTGATGGAAGGAGATATCGGGCCGCTGCAACTCCTGACGGAAATCCTGAAAGCTTTTGATGCCAATCTGCATATCATTCATATTGAGAAGGTCATAGACCGCGAAGATGTGGATGTCCTCAACGGGTATCAGGAAATTGTTCAGGATCACATAGATTATCCGAAGATCACCTTTGCCCTGGTCAGTGGGGATGATGTGATCGAGCGGATCAACGAATATGCACGCGAAGTGGATGCAAGCTTGGTGGCCATGCTCAGCGAGCGAAGGGGAGGCTTATTTCACAAGAGCCTGAGCAAAGAGATGATTTTCCACACCCGTGTGCCGCTGATGGTCTTTCATCACGCCTGACCGTCCGCTTCCCATTCCCGGTAAAAACGTTCCAGAAACAACTCCATAAAGCGATGTCTTTCTTCGGCTATGCGCTGTGCGCTGCGTGTGTGCATGCGCTCTTTCAGCAAGAGCAGTTTTTCGTAGAAATGATTGATCGTGGGGTTTTCAGACTTTCTGTAGCTTTCAAAATCATGGTGCATGACGGGAGGGACTGCCGGGTCGTAGAGGGGCCGGTTGCGGGAGCCACCGTAGGCAAATGTACGTGCAATGCCAATGGCCCCGATGGCATCGAGACGGTCGGCATCCTGAACAATCTGTGCTTCGGTGCTGCTCACTGCGTCTGCGACACGGGCTCCCTTGTAGGAGACCTCCCCGATGATCGCGGCTACCCGTTGGATCAGCGCTTCATCGGCTCCCTGCTCCCGGAGGAAGGCAGCCGCCACGGCCGGGCCCTTCGTCAGGTCGCCTCCGTGAAACTTGTGGTCGGCAATGTCGTGCAGCAGCGCGGCCAGCTCAATGCTCAACAGGTCTCCGCCTTCCGATTCCCGGAGATGGACGGCCATCTTCCATACCCTGTAGACGTGCCACCAGTCATGCCCGCTGCCATCGCCCGCAAGTGTGTCTTTGACAAACTCGATCGTCCGTGCTTTGATCTCTTCCTTTTTCATTTCAGAAACTCCGTTTCGGATGGCTTTGCAGCGATGAGAAAGGCCAGGTGAAATAGGGTAAAGAGCAAAAAGACGGCATTATTGAGCACCATGCTTGAAACAATTCCCAGCAAAGCGGGTCCTTCCAGGAGGGCCCACTGGATGATCTTATAATTTCGGTAGGCGTAAAATCGCTCGCGCACTCTGTTTTCGGCCTTGCGCTTCTCCGGGTCATATAGTTTGCGCTTGACAATAGGCGGCACCAGCAGCGGAATGAGCGCCACACAGAGATTCATAATCAAAAAGGGAACGGAGTCAACCGGATAGGCAAGACGAAGGCCATCGGGATTCAGAAAGAAAAAGGCGGCCAGGAAGATCAGAATGCCCGCCATCAGGGAGAAGTGTATGATTCGCAAGGGCAGCCACTCTTCTTTTATTTCTTCCAGGGGATCCGGCAGCATGAGGAATTTTTTTCTTAAGGTGTAAAATAACGATCAAGGCGATCAAAAACCAAGGCCGGGGGAAGGGAGCCGAAGCCGAGCAGCACCGAATAAAATTCGGGTGCTTTGATCTTGCGATCCCAGTATATCTTGGATGCCATCAGTTTGGAGTCGATCTCGAAACCCGTCCATGCCGGAATGCTGTAGTAGCCCGGCTTTTTTCTGATTTCCCCGATGATTTCCTTTCCGTTTTTATTCCCGGGAAGGGCATCCTGCCAGTATTGCACGCATTTTTCGTTTGTCCAGCCCTCGAAGCAGATCCCGTAGTCGATGCGTGTAATTACGGCTCTTTCTTTTTGGAAGATCAGTGCTTCGGCCTTGGAGTAGGGATCATCGTACACCTGCAGCCGCGATCCCAGCCGTGTGGCATATAGCGACCAGCCTTCCCTGAAGGCATGGTCGCTGCATAATTTCTTCCACTCAGGGGGCATGGCATCTATCTGATTCATGACATGTTGCCCCGCAATCTGGTAGACGAGAATATAGTCCAGGGCCGAACGGGGAAAGCCATTGGCAGGCATCGGCAGGTGCAGGACATTGCCCTCCAGGCGGCCCATCCGCCCGTCTCCGTCAATTTCAATCCGGACATCCGGCAGCTCGATATCCAGCAAGGTTCTCAGATTTTGCAATATCAGCCCGCTGCGCCCGCTGGCTTCTCTGAGCAGCTCTTCGCGGCTGCGAATCAGATTGCGTTCACTCCCGAGATAGGCATAGAAAGCAGCAGCATTTCCCTCATAGCCCGTTTCCTTCATAATCTGCTGCAGGCTTTGATCGCGCATGGCGGCAATGCTTTCACCGTAAACTTTCAACTTTTGCGGGTTCATGCTGCCGTCTCCGTAGTAATATTTCATGTAGAGGGCATACCATTCCCCCGTGCGCTGCGATTCTGCGGGAGCCTCACCGGCAGCTTCTTCATTTTCACCATCCCCGTCATATTTGCTGTTCCCGTTGCCGTCCGCCTCATCCATTTGCAGGTTAATGATGCCGAGGCTCAGCTCCATGCTCAGCTTCATCAGGTCGTAATGAATGCGCTGCCGCTCATTGAGTCTGTATCTTTTTATGGCAGCCAGTCGCCCGGAAAAGGCATTGAATGCCTTGCTGATGGCAATCATTTGCTCTTTGCCGGGCATTTGCGCCCGGGTGGCTTCCAGGTCCGGCAGGAGGCGCGGGGCATGCAGCTCGTTGTAGCTGTTGAGGTATTCCGGCAGCAACTGTTCAAAGGCAAGAGAGTCGCTGTTTTTTTGTGCAAAGAGCATCGCGGGAAAAAGAAGAAGGAAGAGTAGGCTTCGCATCGAATCAAATTTTGCGTAAAGTTAGGGTTTCGTCATTCAAATTTTAACGAATTTAAACGAGGCTTTCTTTAAGGAAATTGCCGTTGCCGGCCTCATGGGTTTCCAGTATTTTGAGCAGTTCTTCCGGCCCGGTGGCCACTTTCAATTCTTCGCGCATGAAGGATTTGAGCAAGCCCTCTGCCACCATGTGGTCCAGCTGCTTGAAGAGGTAGCGGTAATAGGAGTCGGTGTTGAGCACGGCCATGGGTTTTTTGTGAAGGTTCAATTGGGCCCAGGTGGCTATTTCGAACAGTTCTTCGAGGGTGCCGATCCCGCCCGGAAGGGCGGCAAAAGCATCGCTGAGTTCAAACATTTTCAGTTTTCTTTCGTGCATCGACTCCGTGACGATCAATTCATTGAGGCCCCGGTGTGCAATCTCCACATCCACCAGAAAGCGCGGAATCACTCCGATGACCCGGCCCCCGTTTTTCAATACTTCATCGGCAATGACCCGCATAATTCCCCGGCTGGCACCTCCGTAGACCAGGGTGATACCTCTGGAAACAAGGAGGCGCCCCAGTTGCTCTGCGGCCGCCTTGATGCGTGGATTCCTGCCTTCGGAGCTGGCACAAAAAACGGCTAATCTTTTCATGTTTTTTTGAATTATTAAATGAAGGGTATTGCAAAAATCGCTTGCCCCGGTGAAAAAACGATGGCCGCCCCTGTGGATAGGGCCACTGTAAATGCCTGCCCGGATTTTTATCTTTGCCCATCTTCTGCCCGATATCATGAGAAAATCACCGCTTTTTGTCCTTTTTGTCACCATTTTTATCGACCTGGTCGGTTTTGGCCTCGTCATACCTATCCTGCCCCTCTTTGCGCAGGACCTGGGCGCCAGCGAGGCATTGATCGGATTGATCGCGGGCAGTTTTTCCCTTATGCAATTCTTTTTTGCTCCGGTATGGGGCGGCCTGAGTGATCGATTCGGCCGGAAGCCGATCATCATCAGCAGTGTCTTTATCAATGCTTTTGCCTACCTCCTTTTTTCGCACAGTACCGGTATCTTCCTGCTTTTCGCATCGCGGGTGCTCTCGGGCATCGGCTCTGCCAATATATCGGCTGCACAGGCTTATATTTCGGATCTGACGCCTCCTGAGAAGCGGGCCAAATCTTTCGGTATCATCGGGGCGGCATTCGGCCTGGGATTCATTTTCGGTCCACCGATCGGTGGATTTCTGAAAATGCAGTATGGCGTGGAAATGGTAGGTTATGTGGCAGCCGGTCTTTGTGCACTCAATATTCTGGTGGCCTTTTTTCTCCTCCCCGAGTCGCTCAAAGTGAAAAACAGAAAGGCAAAAATCTTTCTCTCGCCCTTTGGGAATTTCAAGCGAATACGGGGCATGCTGCAAGTGCGCAAGCTCATCTTTATCAATCTGGTTTTTATCGCAGCTTTCAGCATGATGCACGTAACCTCCACGTTGCTCTGGGAGTCGAAATATCATCGCACAGCGGCTGAAATCGGCTACCTTTTTATGTACATCGGGGTGCTTTCGGCAGTCTTTCAGGGAACGCTCATCGGCTATTTCCAACGCAGACTCGGTGAGCAAAAGATGCTGGTACTCGGTTGCCTGTCGATGGGCATTGGTCTGGCATCTCTTCCCTTTGTGCCGCCTGATTATTTCATGCCGCTCGAGTACCTCTCCCTGCTCCTGATGGTGATGGGCAATTCCCTGCTCATGCCCACCACCACTTCGCTGATTTCGAAAATGGTTTCGCCTGCCGAGCAGGGAAAGATTCTGGGAATCAACCAGTCATTTGCATCTCTGGGGCGGTTTATCGGTCCGATGGTCGGTGGGGCACTCTACGGAATCGCCTATCATATGCCTTTTTGGGTCGGTGGATTGCTGATGCTTTTTGTGATGTCTCTGGCCGTCCGTTTTGTCCGTTCCCATATTGCCCGATAGTTTTTTATCAACCGGCCCGGCAACCCCGGCCAAAGCAGACCTTCCTTTTTATCCTGCCGGGAAAAATCCTTCCGGGCGCCCGGTCAGCCGGAATTTCATTTTCTTTGTCAGATGATGCAGCAGGCGGACAAGAAGGTGATCAACGGCTGGGCGATGTATGATTGGGCCAATTCGGTCTATTCCCTTGTCATCACTTCGGCCGTCTTTCCGGTCTACTATCAGAAGATCACCTCGGCACCCGATGGCAGCCAGCAGGTCATTTCCTTCTTTGGATGGCATGTGGACAACGTCTCGCTGCAGTCCTATGCCCTTTCGGTGGCTTTTCTCATTGCGGCACTTATCTCCCCGTTGCTTTCGGGCATTGCCGACTACAGCGGCAAGAAGAAGCTCTTTATGAAAATCTTCAGCTACCTCGGGGCTTTTTCCTGCATTGCCCTCGGGTTTTTCTATGATATGGATACGCTGGAAATAGGTGTGATTGCTTTTATTCTGGCCGCTGTCGGCTATACCGGAAGCATTGTGTTTTACAATGCTTACCTGCCCGAGATTGCTCCGCCCGAAATGCAGGACAAAGTGAGTGCAAAGGGCTTTGCCTACGGATATGTGGGCAGTGTAATCCTTCTGCTCGTCAATTTGCTGATGCTGATCTATCCCGAACAGTTTTTTTTAAAAGATTCCGCAGAAGCGGCCCGCGCCTCCTTCGTCATGACGGGCCTCTGGTGGATGGGATTTGCCCGCATTACTTTTGCGCGCCTGCCCGACAATGTGTACAAAAAGAAAGCCCGGGGAAATTATCTGATGAACGGCTACCGGGAGGTGGCAAAGGTCTTTAAACAGGTGCTCACTTTGCGTTCCCTTTCCCTCTTCCTTCTTGCCTTTTTTACGCTGAGTACAGGCCTGCAAGCGGTCATCTACATGGCCCCGACATTTGCAGAAAAAGAGGTGAATATGCCCGCTGACATATTGATTGTACTTGTTCTCGTTATACAGTTGCTGGCCATTGCCGGAGCTTATTTCTTTTCATGGCTTTCTTCGAGAATCGGCAACCTCCGGGCACTGATGACGGCTGTATCTGTCTGGTCGCTGGTCGTACTGGCCGTTTATTTTACCGTGCAAATTACTGCGTTTCTAATCGTGGCTGCTTTCGTGGGATTTATCATGGGTGGAAGCCAGTCACTCACCCGGTCAAGCTATTCCAAAATGCTGCCCGTCACCACCGACCATGCCTCCTTCTTCAGCTTTTATGACATCACGGAAAAGGTGGCCATTGTACTCGGGACGTTTGCTTTCGGATATATCAACGAGGTGATGGGCGGCATGAGAAATTCGCTTCTCTTCCTCCTGAGCTTTTTTATCCTCTCGCTCCTCATTTTTTGTATGCTATACCGCTATCGCAAAAGAACGGAGACATAAGGGCTCATGCTTCCTTTGAACTGATTTTATCCAGCGAGTCAAGCGGCTCGTACCAATGATCCATAAATTTGAAATACCCCTTTTTGCGCAAAAGGAATTCTTCATAACGAATTTCGCGGTCGAGTTGGTTAAGGCCCTTGAATTTTTTTCCTTCGAAAAGAAAAGAACCGTTACGAAGGCCTGCTTTCTCAATCCCCTTCATCTCGCTGCGGCAGTCGGGGCAGTCAGGTGACTTTCCGGCTTCCACCGCGATGCGAATCTTCTCCCGGCCATCGGAAACGATGGTCACAGCGCTTTTTGACGGAGTGTCTCCGCTCTGAAAGCTTAAATAATGTTTACGGGCACCTTTCCATTCATTTCCCGGTCCTTCGGATTGGGCCCGGGCCTGCATTGTAAATGTGAGTGCAAGGCTTGCAAACAGGAAGATAAGGGTGTTTTTCATGGCTTTGATATTTTGAATTTAAATCTATCTCTTTGCTACGTGTGAAGAATGTATTATTTGTTATATATCCGAAAGATATGTTAACTCATTTCGGAATGTTCATCGCTAAGACGATGGGCCGTCCGGGAAGTTACAGGACCCCCGGATATTAATGTTTCTTCACATTCCGGGCAGGAAAAACGGACATGCCAGGGCCTTCAATCCACGGCCGGACCTGCAAAGCGAAACTCAAGGCCGAAGCTCCATCCCGAGGAATCGGCATTGCTCAGATTGCGAAGCCGGCTCCCGAAGGCCCGGTTGTAGCCCAGGTGGAAGACGGGGATAAATCTTTGTGTGGCATAAAACTCCAGCTCGAGAGCGGGCTGCAGCAATACCTGTCCCGAATTTTCGACCTCCCGGTTCTCTTCGACCAGAATGCTGATGCGGCCCCATAGCACTTGCAGGGGAACGTTGAGGCGCAGGGAAGTGCCCGGGGGCCGGGCATAGGCAATAAAGGCTCCTCCGTATCCTGCATTGATGTGCAGGAGCGCTTCGTGATTGCCGGCCAGATCATCTCCCCGAAAAGCTTCCAGACCGTAAGAGTCTAAGCCCAGGCCTTCTATCGATCAAGAAGGGCCGCCCCTTTGCCTCCGAAATAGAGCCGGTAGCTGTTGTGAAAAGACTGCAGGTAAATGAGGGGCGCTCCGTAACCCCGGTGGTCGTCAGACTGCGCAAAAACCCACAATAAGGGTGTGAATAAGTGCCTAAAGGGAGCTGCTGTCTTTGTTACTTTGCCGTTGCATACGTTAATACCGAAAATATGGATTTCATACAAGGATTTGACCGCCATCAGATACAATTGACCTTCTTTAATGCATTTGTGAGGCCGGAATCATGCTCCAAAAAATGTGAACCTGAATGGAAGTGGAGAAAGATTTGAAGATCGAACACCGATCAAGGAATGATTAACTGCGAAGTGGAGTCCCCGCAATGAAGCTCCGGGCGCTTGTCTTTGTTTTGACGAGTCTGCTCGGCCCGAAAAGAAGCGATTTAAGGCCTTTTTTTAAGCGCCCCGTACAAGTTCAAGCGGCATGAATTCTAATTTAAAGGCAATGAGGCCCTGTGAAAATGGGAAATAAGCACTATTTTTAGGAAGCAAAGGGGGCTCACGGACTCTCGTTAGTAAATATTTAAACTAAACATTAATAACAATATAATATGAAAAAAATAATTCTACTAAAATTACTTTTGATAGTAAGCTCGATATCATTAGCACAAACCCACAATGTGTTTCACATAGGACATAGTTTGGTAAGTCCTTATATGCCAGCTATGATTCAAAGCTTTGCTGATAGCACATCGGGAATTAATCATAGCTATAATTTTTGTGTTATTAATGGAGCTCCTTTATTTTGGCATTGGAATAATTCAAATACTTGCCAGGGATATCAAGCAAGTTTTGTAGATTCTAAAGTGGAACTGGCAAGTGGCGCTTATGATGTTTTTGTCATGACCGAAGGGGTTCCTTGGTATACTATTATGCCTGATTTTTATAGGTATGCGGATAGCTTTCATACAGCGGCATTAAATGGTAATCCAAATATACAAACATATCTTTATGAAAGCTTTAATTGTACTAATACAGGAACTCCAACAGGATGTATGTATGACGATAGAGATACCATTCCTTGGACCACCAGAATAAGAACAGAAATTGCAGAGTGGGAAAGCGTTGCAGATTCATTAAATACACTGCACCCAACCGCTAAACCGGTATATATAATACCTGTTGGACAAGCATTTGCTAATTTAAAAGATAGTGTTGATGCAGGTGTTGTACCGGGTATTAATAATTTATTTACCGATCTTTTTGTAGACGATATTCATCCTAATGACACCGGGTTTTATTTTGTTGCTTTAGTACATTATGCTTGCATATACCAAACTTCGCCCATTGGTTTACCTTCACAAACTTATGGAGAATGGGGCGGTGCGTTTAATCCGCCATCAGCTCAAATGGCTCTTAAGTTACAAGAAATTGCATGGGAAACTGTTTGTAACTACCAGAAAAGTGGTGTAAAATGCACACCAACATCCATAAAAGAGAATCCTAATAGTGGCAGTATCTCTACTTATCCTAATCCTGCTAATGACCGGCTCAACATATCTTATTCCCTAAGTGAAAAAGCAACATCTACCATTGTTATTACGGATATCAATGGAAAAGAAATAAGCAGGAAAAGCGGGATAAATAGCTACAAAGGTGCAAACAGGGAAACCATGGAATTAGGTTCACTAACAAATGGTATCTACATTTTGAGAATTATTGCAAATAAGGAGCAAATTGTTAGAAAGTTTGTCGTTTCCAAGTAATCATCAGACTAAACAACAGGCACGCCTGCCGCAGACTCAGCTTATGGGTGCTGCGACTGTAATCTGCCGGTTCTCGCTTTCCGGCAGGCGTTACAACTTTTTTTCGATCACATCTTTTAAAACCGTGATTTGTAAGGTTTGTTCAGCCACAATCTTTTTGTACCGGCTCAACTCCCGTTCCAGCTCCTTGAGCCTTCTGAGTTGATTGGCATCCGGACCACCGTACTTACTTTTCCAGTTGTAGAAGGTAGCCTGGCTGATGCCGTATTCACGACAAAGCTCTGCAGTGGGCCGACCATTCTCCTGAGCTTTCAGAATTTTAATGATCTGTGTCTCTGTAAATCTTGTCTTTTTCATAGTTCCCCAAATTTAGTTTTTCTCTACTTTTATCTGTAGCGACTTTTGGGGAAGCTTACATATTCCGGAGATTATTAGGACAGCTACCGATAAATGCTGAATAAAGGCAAGAAAGATTGAGAACCAAAAATAGCATAACCAAGCAACCCCTATAGCCGTCTGAGCGTCTCCTCCAAGCTTTTGAGCTTTTCGCGGGCATCCTGCAGTTTCTGGCGTTCTTTATCCACTACCGCCCGGGGTGCATTCTGCACAAAGCGCTCATTGCCCAGCTTGCGCTCTACCGATGCCATAAATCCGCGGAGGTATTCCATCTCTGCCTCCACGCGTTTTCTTTCCGCACCGGCATCAATGTTTTGATTCAGTTTCAGGAAAAAGCGCTCGCGGCCGGCTATGAAACGAACGGCATCGTCCGGTTCTTCTCCGGTGGGCTCAAAGTGTTCGAGTACGGCCAGCTTCATGATGAACGGCAAAAACGCCCTGTATTTTTCAAAGTTTTCGCTTTTTACGAAGAGTGAGACGGGGTCGCGCTGCTTCAGCCGGTTCTTGTTGCGGATATCGCGTACTTTGCTGATAATCTCGCGGGCCAGCTCTCCCTTTTCAAGTATATCCTCGTCCACGGGAGCGGCTTCGGG
>JALSIH010000079.1 GCA_026981615.1 Chitinophagales bacterium | reverse complement strand
GCATACGCAGCTTTGTGGGACGGCAGGTGATCAATCCCGATGGCGCTTTGGATTTCGAGCTGGACGGCATCCCCGTGCGGGCCGTCAAAGCCGATGAAAGCCCGGTGGGCCGTCTCCTTCACAAAGTGCAGTCCGACCGATTCTCCCGGGCATTTATCCGCAAAGCCCTTGAAATAAACGCAGATGCATACCATGCCCACGAGCCCGTTTCTTTTTATCTCGGCTTGCTGATCACGCGGAAAAACGGAAAAAAGCTCATCTTCGACAGCCATGAATCGTGGATGGGCGGCAGCCGAAAAGAACAAATGATCAAGCGGCTCTACCTGCGCGAATTAAAATATCTTATCACGGCCAACAGCATCAGTCGCGGCCACCTGCTGGGCCTCAATCCGGCTCTCCAGACCGAAATCATCTACAACTTCCCCGACCCCGAGGTCTTCCATCTCCCTTTTAACGAAAAAAAATTTGAGCGTATCACGCTGGCACATGACGGCATCCTGCTTTTCAACCGGGGCCTGAAGACCATGGCAGAGGTCATGCACATGCTTAAAAAGAGCCATCCGGAAGTCCGCCTGAAAATTGTAGGCGAAGGCGGGGAAGCCGAGAGAAGATATCTCGAAGAACTACGAAAACAAGGCGTGGACAATATCGATGTGAGCGGCTGGCTTCCCTACCGGCAGGTGCCCGCAGCCCTGCACGATTGCAGCATAGGGCTGATCATGAAAACCCGCATACCGGTTAACAATGTACTGGGAGGGCCCTCCATCAAGCTATTCAATTATTTGGCCAGCGGCATGGCCGTGCTCGATGTCAATCTGCCCGAATCCTCTTTTTTCCTCAATCAGAGCCGTTCGGGAGTGAGCGTACGGGTGCCCACAGCCGAAAACATCTATCATGCCCTGATTCGACTTATCGAAGACACGGAACTCCTAAAAAGCTATTGCAGACGCTCCTTTGAGCAGAGCCGGAAGTGGCAGTGGACTTCGGAGGCCAAAAAGCTGAATGCTTTTTACGAGGAGGTCGTATTTAACGAAAAGCCCTGGATATTCAGGTAATGACGCGTGCTCATCCTATCCCTTCGAAAGCCGGGTGATCAGCCTGCGGGTAATATGCAGGAAGTTTTGCTCCGTAATGATACCGATAAGCTTTTGATTCTTCACCACGGGCAGGCAGCCTATCTGTTCCTTTTCCATGATATTCATGGCATCCACGATGGTTGCTTCGGGCGAAATGGTGATGGGTTCGTCAATCATCACCTCTCCCACCGATATCAACTCCTCCCCTTTGCGCTTGATCATCTGCCGCAATACAATGCGTGAGGTGATCAGCCCGATCAGGTTGTTGTCGTCATCTTCCACCGGCATATAGCGGATCTTGCGCCAGTCCATCATTTCGGCCACAAATTCGAGGATATCCGAGGGCTGCACGGTATAGAGATCGGTGGACATAAACTCTTCGACCAGCAGCGAATAGGGTTTCCAGTCTTCCACATCGCTCAGCGAAGCAGGCTCCCAGAGATGCACCGGAATGTTTTTCTTCTGGTTCTTCAGCATGGAGGCCGAAATGGCGGTGATCACTTCATCGCGGGTGCCGATGCGTATCAGCTCCGAGTAGCTGTCCAACTGCCAGTCGGCCCCGGTCTGCCGGCTGCTGTTGCGCGCTTCGATAATACCGAGGTAACGGTCTATGTCTGCAGCGTCAATTTCCATGGACTCGAGGCCGGCCCGTGCCAGCGGCAGCAACTCTTCTTTGATTAACTCCGAAGCAGAGAAACGCTCCCCGTTGATCCAGCGAAAATGCGTATCGAGGCCGTGGCGTGCCGCGGCAAAGAAATTGTTCTTGGCGTGGTCAAAATCCATCACCCGCGAAATGTCGTCATAGTGGTTGGCCATTCCCTTGATCATGCCCAGCCAGAAAGCCGCACTTGCCATCTCATCGGCTACCGTGGGCCCCGAGCCGAGCACCCGGTTTTCGATCCGAAGATGCGGTATGTTTTGCGAAACACCGTAGCACGCCCGGTTCCAGCGATACACCGTACCGTTGTGTATCTGCAGGGCGCTCAATTTGGGGATTTCGCCCCGCTCCAGTTTTTCGAATACATCTTCGCGCTCTTTTGAACTGAGCAGCACCCGGAAACGGGAGACATCCTCTTTGTAAATCTCCAAAATAGAATCGTGGAGCCAGTCATTGCCAAAGGTCACCCTCGGGCTGCGCTCACGCAGGTGCTCGCTGGTCTTGCGCGTATCCACCGACTGCTGAAAAAGGGCGATGCGCGTTTCTTTCCAAAGGCGTTTTCCGAAGAGCATGGGTGAATTGGTGGATACGGCCAGCACCGGAGCCGTGACGGCCTGGGCGATGTTGTAGTATTTGACGAAATCCGAGGGATGCACCTGCAAGTGCACCTGAAAACCGGTATTGGCCGCTTCAAGCAATGGTGAATCGGTCTTGAACGAGAGCTCGTCAATGCCCGAAAGCCGCAGCTCGAAAACCCCGCCCCGCAGGCGCTGAATAGCCGATACCAGTGCTTTGTAGCGCTCCAGGGGGGTCAGATTGTCCAGCTCCACATCAAATTTGCGGATGGTCGGCAGGATGCCGGCCAGAATAATATCCGAGTCAAAGGTGGCAGCGGCTTCCTCCACATCTTTCAGGCGCTTCAAAATTTGCCGCTCCATGTCCGACAGGGCCGATCCCTTAAACAGCATGGGATCGAGGTTGATCTCAAAATTGAACTTGGCCAGCTCGGTGGTGCAGTAATCGGCATCGCTGCGTTCGAGCACCTCCAGGTTGTAGGGGGCCGGACGGTATTGCCGGTCGATCAAACAGAGCTCCTGCTCGGCACCGATGCGGGTGATGTTCTTTTCGAAGAGGTCATGCGAGATCATATAATCCAGCGCCTCGATGTCATCGAGGAGGTTGCGCATAAAGGTTTTCAGCTGCTCATCGCTGGAGGCCAGGGTTACGTTTAAATCGCCCATAGGCAGAAGGGGTTTTGGGTTTATTGACTAAAAATAAAGAATTTATCGGCATTGCCGGGCTGTCTGCACCAAAGCAAAGCTGAAATGCCTTGCCGGCACTCTTCGAAAAGCTCCGGCAATGCATACTCAACGGCAAAAAATCGAACGATTCTCTCAATCAATTGCTTTCTAATCCTGAAGGAGAAACTTCATCCTGAAAAAGATTCACAGCGCGATTTTTTGCTACTTTCCCTGCCCTGACATTTCCCATTTATTGCTGAGTTTTATTCAGGTTCATAAATCGTCAGGGTTTCTAAAAAAAGTAGAAGAGAAAAAGAGAAGTGAGCATTGGCTCGTATCGTCCTGACGCCACGGCCACTGACGCTCGCTTTGCTCGATCCTGACGCTTCGGTCAGGACAGGGCAGGTCAGGATCTGCGAAAGAGTGCTTGAACTACTCGATTTGGATCTTTTTTTTCTCGCAGATTTCGCAGAAGCCGGGACGCAGAGACCGCAGAAAATCCGGCAAGACCCGAAAGCAATTCGTCCTTGTCTGCATCCCCTCCGGGTGGAGCTTGCTTAATGCACCGGAGCGACAAACGAAGAAAATACCTGCTCTGCGTTTTCTGCGCAAATGGAAAGTCTTTTTAGAAATTCAAAGCCGTTGATCTGCGCATTCTGCGTGAAACTTCTTTTTCTTTTCTCGCAGATTTCGCAGAAACGGGGACGGGGAGACCGCAGAGCGCTTCGAGCTTCTTGAAAGGTCAGGGCACTTGCGCTGC
>JALSIH010000078.1 GCA_026981615.1 Chitinophagales bacterium | reverse complement strand
CGGCAAAAGCGGAAATAAAAAGAACCTTGAGCGTGTCCTGCTGCATGAAATCGGACACAACTGGTTTTACGCCATGCTCGGAAGCAATGAAAGAAAAAACCCCTGGATGGATGAAGGCATCAACAGCTACTATGAAAACCGATATTACCGGAAAGAAGAGGACCGCCCCGGAGAGAGTGAGCCTTGGGGCGAAAAGAAAGAAAAAAAAGGCCTGCTGCGCCTGGCCCGTTTTGCAGGCCTCGAAGGGCTCGACCGCGAAAAGCTGACACAACTTGCGCTAAGTGACAAGTGGATCAACGGCCTGGATCAGCCTGTCACCCTGTCGTCCGAAGAATACAGCAACAGCAATTACGGGCTGGATGTGTACACCAAGACGGCCCTTTATCTCAATCATCTTGAAGGGGCACTCGGTCAGGAGGAATTTGACCGGATCATGCGTCTGTATTTTGAAAAATGGCTTTTCCGGCATCCGCAGGCAGCGGATTTTGAAGCAGCCTTCAGGGGCCATGCGAAAGATTCGCTGGATTGGTTTTTTCATGACCTGATGAAAGCGGACCTGCCTCCGGAATCGCGGCTGAGGATTAAAAAAGAAGGGAACGACTACCTCGTGCAGCTGAAGAGCAAATATGGCGAAAAAGCTCCGGTACCCGTTTCCGGTATGCGCGGTGACAGCGTGCTGTGGAAGAAGTGGCTGTGGCCCGGCAGGGAAATCAGAATAGATGGCGGGGAAAAAGTCCCCGAAAAGATCATCGCTGACCGGAATTGGCAGACATTCGATCCGGACCGCAGAAACAATCAGCTCTATCCGAAGCGCCTCCTTAAGCGCGCCATCATTCCGCGCCCCCACTTTCTCGGAAGCCTTGAAAAGACAGAGAAAAGGGAGTTTTATTTCTTGCCTCTGGGAGGGTGGAACAACTATGACAAAGGCTTTGTGGGCGTGGCCCTTTACAACAACCTTTTTCCGCGCAGGCCCTTTCATTTCCGCCTCTTCCCGGCCTATTCGCGCAGTTCGGGGCGCTGGCTGGGCAGCGGATTTATCAGTTATGACTTCAATTTCAGGAAAGCACAGCTCCGAAAGATTCGTATTGCCATTAGTGCACAGCGTTTTTCGGCCAATCAGGTGCAGGGATTGACGGCATCGTACGGCAAGTTTGCTCCTTTTCTTGAAGTAAGGCTTGGCCGGACAGGTGAAAAAGCGCACCGGAAGCACAGCATCCGGCTGCGAAACATTCATCTTCGGGTGGATGAATATGCGGGTGATGCACAGAACCTCCGTATCGAAGAAAAGCGATACAATATTCTGGAACTGCAATACAAATGGAGCAATCAATTTGTGCTCTTCCCGCGCAATGGAGAGATTATGATTGAAAACGGGGGTTCCTACACCAAAATCAGCAGCTCGGCCACGTTTAATTTTCGATCGCGCGGATTGGGCGGCTACATCCGCCTGCGGGGCTTTGCCGCTTACTATCAGGCACATGGAAACAGCGACCGCCTTCAATTGCTCGCCCGCCCTCAGGTAAGCATGCGCCCCGGAAACACGGACTACAAATACGATCATCTCTTCTTTGGCCGGAATGCAAACACCGGCCTTATGTCGCGACAATTGATGCCGGGTGACGGTGGATTCCGGGTCAATGCCTCTGCTTTCCCTTTCGGAAAAAGCGACAGCTGGCTGCTTTCGGGCAACCTTACGATTCCGATTCCGAAAGTGCCCCTTTACCTCTTTGCAGATATGGCCCTGGTACCCGGGAGCGGCATACCCGAAGTGCTGGCGGAAAGCGGCATTCAACTGAGCATATTCTCAGGAATCCTTGAGGTCTATTTCCCCCTGCTGATGTCAAAGAATGTACGTCAGGCATTTTTGAGCACGGGCAGCAATTATTTCCAGCGCATCACATTTGAGCTTGACTTGCAACGCATCAACCCCCTGAAAACGATCCGCGAATTGCAATTTTAAATGAAGCGGACGGGGATAATTTCTACGCATTGTCACTACCTTTGCAGCAAATAAAAAAATTAAGAAATGGCAGCAAATTTTGATCATTCCATCTTGGAGAAACTTGGCATTCATAAAGAAAACGCAGGGGTAAGCACCGGAAAAAACCGGTTAAAAGGACAAGGGGATATCTTTTCCTCTCACACCCCTGTTGACGGGTCGCTGATTGCCCGTGTAAGGGGGGCTTCGGAGGAGGAATACGATCTTGTTATGGAGCAATCGCTAAGTGCCTTTAAGGAATGGAGGACATGGCCGGCCCCGAAACGGGGTGAGATCGTTCGCCAGATCGGAAATGAATTAAGAAAATACAAAGACGAGCTGGGGCGCCTGGTTTCCTATGAGATGGGGAAGAGCCTTCAGGAAGGCTGGGGAGAAGTGCAGGAGATGATCGATATCTGTGATTTTGCCGTGGGACAGAGCCGCATGCTCTACGGAATGACAACGACATCGGAAAGGCCCGATCACCGGCTTTTCGAGCAATGGCATCCCCTCGGCCCGGTGGGCGTCATTTCGGCATTCAACTTCCCGGTAGCTGTTTGGGCCTGGAATGCAATGATCGCCTTTGTATGTGGCGATACCGTTGTATGGAAACCGTCCGAGAAGGTACCGCTTTGCGGAATTGCCTGCCAGAATATTATCCGCAATGTATTTGAAAGAAATGGAGTTCCCGAAGGAGTTTCGAGCCTGGTCGTGGGCGACTACAAGGTCGGTGAGCTCATGACGGGCGACAAACGAATGCCCCTTGTATCTGCTACAGGTTCCATTCCGATGGGCAAGAAAGTAGGGGCGGCAGTAGCTTCGCGCCTCGGTCGCAGCATCCTGGAGCTGGGCGGAAACAATGCCATCATCATCAGCGAAAGTGCGGACCTTGAAATGGCCCTTCCGGCCATCGTTTTCGGTGCCGTGGGTACCTGCGGACAACGATGCACTTCCACACGCAGGCTGATCATCCACGAAAGCATTTATGACAAGGTAAAAGAGCAACTCCGCAGTGCCTACGGCCAATTGAAAATCGGCAATCCGCTGGACGAGGAAATGCATGTTGGCCCGCTCATCGACCGGGATGCGGTAAATAAATACCTTGCGGCCATCGAAGAGGTGAAATCATCGGGCGGCCGCTTTGTGGTCGAGGGAGGAGTACTGGAAGGCGAAGGGTACGAATCGGGGCTCTATGTCAAGCCCTGCATTGCCGAAGTTGAAAACGAATGGCCCATCGTACAGGAAGAAACCTTTGCCCCTATTCTTTATTTGATTCGCTATAAAGATTTTGATGAGGCCATTGCCAAACACAACGGAGTGAAGCAAGGGCTCAGTTCGGCCATTATGAGCACGAATATGCGGGAAACCGAGCGCTTCATTTCCGCCAGCGGATCGGATTGCGGAATTGCCAACATCAATATCGGAACTTCCGGTGCCGAGATCGGGGGTGCATTCGGAGGCGAAAAAGAAACCGGGGGCGGACGCGAGTCGGGCTCCGATGCCTGGAAAGCATATATGCGCAGACAAACCAATACCGTGAATTACGGAAACGAACTGCCCCTGGCCCAGGGCATAAAATTTGTCATCTGACTTAAAAGTCTTTATTGATTACCTGCGAAAAGCCGTTTATTCCGTGGAATGATCGGCTTTTTCTTTTATCGGATCAGCATAAAATTGCCTCTGGCCACATACTCCTGTCCTTCGCAGCGATAGCGCATGACGTAGGTATACACGCCCGGTTCCTGTGCCTTGCCCCGGTAGCTGCCGT
>JALSIH010000077.1 GCA_026981615.1 Chitinophagales bacterium | reverse complement strand
ACTGAAAAAATCCGGCTTTCGGGGAGCCGTCACAGATGCCGCTTCGAAACAAGATATCCTCCGGGTGGAGGGCAGCAGCGGAGCTTTGGGTATTAAAAATCTTTTTCATGCCATCGATATGGTCTTTTACTCGATACACGAAGGGCGAATCCTGAAAACCGTAGTGGAAACGCAAGGCAGGTCATTCTATTCGCTGGGCGGAGACTTCAGGATTGCCCTCGCTGACAGCGGTCATGAGATGACTGAAAATGCAAGGGCACTGGGCCTTGACAGGCGGAAACCGGCCTTCACCATCATTTCGGAAAGGCTGAAATCAATATTGCCGGAAGGCACCTTTATCGAATAAACAAAAATGGGAAAAGCAGAAGAGAATAAAGCCCGGAACGAGCAGGCCATCCTGGAAGCGGCCTTTGAGTTGTTTTCGACAAAGGGATTTGAAAATACCTCGATTAGCGATGTGGTGAAGAAAAGCGGCCTCGCCCGGGGCACTTTTTACAATTATTTCCCCGGCAAGGAAGCACTCTGGGAAAAAACGATTGATCTCTTCGTGGGGCGGATAGCGGAGATCCTCAGCCGTGAGCGAGAGAAAGCCCGCTCGCTGCATGAGTTTATGTATAATTCCTTTTATGCCTATGCTGCGGTCTTCGAAGAGCCCCGCCATGTGAATTTGCTGATCCGCAATCAGGCATTGTTCAGAAAGACCCTCTTTTCCACCGATTCGATTCATTCCATTTTCACAAGCCTCGAGAATGATTTGAAGGAGAGCCCCTGGTTTGAAGGACTCAGCCCTGCTCAGTACAAATTGACGAGCTATGCGATGGTAGGGGCCGCCATGGAGCTGATCATTCAGTCGAAAACCCACGAACAGGCTCTCCCGACCGGGGCTTTGTCCGATTATTTCAGCCGTTTGTTTATCGGTGGACTGCAGCACATTACAAACAAAAATGGAAAATGAAGGAATATAAAGGGTATGTATTTATCACGGGGGCGGCCGGGGGCATCGGCAGTGCTGCGGCCCGCCTTTTTGCCGGCAAAGGGTATTTCCTCGGTTTGACGGACATAGACAGGCAGGGCTTGGAAAAACTTTCGGAAGAACTGGGTAGCGACAATGTTTATTGGAAAGAAGCCGATCTGCGCTCCGAAGAGCATCTGGCGGCTGCCATCAGCGGCTTTGCAGGACATACGGGCGGTCGCCTGGATATTTTGCTCAACAATGCGGGCATACTCCGGGTCGGAAACTTTGAGCAAATCGGCTTGCAGGAATACAAAGAAATGATTGAAGTCAACCTGCTCGCTATGATCAACGGCATTTATACGGCTCTTCCGCTGCTCGAAAAGTCGGGGAATCCCCGCATAATCAATCTGTCCTCGGCCTCGGCACTCTACGGCATTCCCGGAATGGCCGTTTATTCCGCCACGAAATTTGCCATTCGAGGCCTCACGGAAGCGCTGAACATTGAACTGGAAAGAAAAGGGATCCGGGTGTCCGATATCATGCCGGGATTTGTGAAAACGGGGATGGTGGAGAAGGTATCCCATGCGTTGCATTTGGAGGGAGAGGAAGACTTGATCACTCCGGAAGCTGTGGCGGAAATCATTTGGAAAGCCACACAGCGGAGCAGGCTGCACTGGCCGGTCGGAAGGAAAATTCGTCTCTTGTCTGCCCTCATGCCCTTCTTGCCGCCCTCCATACGGAGAAAACTTGCCAAATGGGGCAGTCATTTTAAAGGTTAAAGGGCCGAAAGGACGGAGTCACAGGGCGCGGGTCCGCTTTTCAAAGATAAGAGAAGCTTGCCGTTCATGAACGCTCGCACCAATCGCTGAAAGCACAATAGCTGCACTCCTTTGCTTTCTCCGTGAGCAGGAAAGGCACCCTTTCATCATAGAGGACGGACAAACGGGCAGAAAGTGCCTCTCTGAAGGTTTGCAACTCAGGGGCCGAAAGTGGCTCGGGGAAGAGGTAGAGGGCCCCCTCGTTGAGTTTTTTCAAGTGGTAGAAGGCCACCTTGACTTTTTCTCCGGGATGATTTTCAAGGTAAAGCATGGCATAGATGATGCCCTGCAAAGTGGCTTTGTTTTCGGCATGGTCAAGGGCCAGAGCGGGGTTTTCAAGCGCGTTCTTTTTCAGCTCTACCCGGCTGCCGCTTTTATAGTCAATGATTCTCAGCACTCCGTTGAGGCGGTCCACGCGGTCCACCTTTCCGCTGATTCTTACTTTCAGGGTCTTTCCGCCTGCCTCAACCGGCAGGGCAAGTTCCCGGTCTCCGCTTTCGAGGGCTTCAACAACAAGGGTATTTCCTTCTTCCAGCAGTGTTCGTTCGCTTTTGAAAATGCGAAGGGCCGATTGCCGCAGATATTCATAATTCAGGAGGTTTCTTCCCAGGGGCCGCTCCATGCGGCTGTGATAAAACTTTCGATAGTTGAGCAGCAGGGTTTTGTCAAGTTCTTTTTCCATCTCCTCAAAGTATTCCCCGCGCATTTCTTTCCCCAGATAAGGAGTGTAGAGACTTTCCATGCTGTGGTGAAAAATATCTCCGAGACGGGCGGCATCCAGTTCTTCTTCGTCCTGCCTTTCTTCCCGGATGCCCAGAATCTTCTCAAAGTAGAAGCGAAGCGGACAGCTTAGCAGGGTGGAGAGGGAGGAGGGAGAGAAGTAGCGATCACCGCCTTGAAGATAGGCTTCCAGCTTTTTCATCAGCTCCGGATCTTTGCGCACCGGCCATCCGCCCTGCCCGCCAAAGCGGGGCATGACCTCTGCTTTGCGATGCCGAATATCGTGAAAGGGCGCCAGTTCGGTTTCTATCTGGCGAAGAAAGCGGCTGGGCTCACCTTCATTGAGCTTGCCTATGTGGGTATCATAGCTGAGCAGCACTTGCCGGCTTCGTTGCAGGAGGCGGTAAAAATGATAGGCGTAGAGATTCTCCTGCCGCTCAAAGGTATTCATGCCGAAAGCTATGCGCAGATCATAGGGAATGTAGGAATGATGGCGGGATGAAGCCGGCAGGATACCTTCATTGGCTCCGATGACGATCAGTCGATCGAAATCGAGGGCACGGGTTTCAAGAAGGCCCATCACCTGCAGCCCTTCGAGCGGCTCGCCCGAAAAAGGCAGCGACTCGCTGCTGCTGAGCTGCTCCAGTATGCGGGCCAGGGCCGGTGCCGAAAGAGCAATCCCGTGCGCTGTCATTTGATCATGCAGTCGTTGCAACATTTTGAGATATTGCATAAGAAAGGCATGTTCCTGCTGCATGCCTGCAGCGGCTTTCGCTTCCACAGCCGCGGCCGAGTCAATCAAAATCTGGCGCAAATGCGGAATCAACTCCCCGTCTCCGGGAAATTCGAAGAGGCGCGTGAGATACTCGTTTTGAAATGAAGCGAAGAATGCCCTGTCCGGAAAAAGAATGTGCTCATCTTTCAGGGTTTTGCTCACCTTCCGGCCCAAAGAGCCGAGCGTCAGGCTGCAAAAGGGGTGGGCCAGCAGGCGCAACACATCCCGCGCATAGAATTGTATTTTTCCGTTTTGGGTTTGTGCATGCTCCAGAAGCGCCAGCCAGCTCTGGGCCAGGTGCCGGGTAAAGGAAAAGCGAAGCGGATAGCCCATGGTCACATTCAGCTTCTCGATGCTTTCGGGGAGTGCGTAGAGCAGCGGGAAAAGGGCCTTTTCATCGGCCAGCACCACAGCCGTGCCGTCCATGTTTCCCTCTCCTGATTTCAGCCACTCGTCCAGTTTCTTGGCAGCCACGGCTGCCTGTCCGCTCGATTTCGGGCTGCCGATGATCTCAATTCCTTTGCGAATATCCGTCAGTGCCGTGCCGATCTCTTCC
>JALSIH010000076.1 GCA_026981615.1 Chitinophagales bacterium | reverse complement strand
GCCGATATTTTCGCTGACGGGCACGACCTCCTCTCGGCAGTGATCATGTATCGTCACGAGAAACAAAGAAAATGGCGCGAAGTGCGGATGGAAGAATTGGGCAACGACCGCTGGAAAGGCCGCTTTCCGGTAGCGCGCGAGGGCATTTATTTTTATACCGTCAGCGGATGGATAGACCATGCGCGCAGCTGGCTGCACGATGTGCGGGCCAAGGCCGATGACGGGCAATCCGTTGAGGTGGAATTGCAAATGGGCCTCCTATATCTCGAAGAGGCTCTGGACAAAGCCATCGGCTCGTACAAGGAGGAACTGCAGGGCTACATCGACCTGCTCAACGAAAAAGGGCGCCAGGCCGAGATTGTGCAGGCCCTGCATGACGAACGGCTCGAAGAGCTGCTGAGGCGCTTTTCGGAGAGGCGCTTCCCTACGACTTATCCCCGCTTTCTGCGGGTAATGACCGAGCGCAAAAAAGCCCTTTTCAGTGCCTGGTACGAGCTTTTCCCGCGCAGCACTTCGCCCGATCCTTCGCGGCCGGGCACCCTCCGCGATGTGGAAGCCCTGCTGCCCCGCATCCAGCATCTGGGCTTCGATGTGCTCTACCTGCCACCCATTCATCCCATCGGCCACAGCCACCGCAAAGGAAAAAACAACAGCACCAGCGCCCTCGAAGGCGACCCCGGCAGCCCCTGGGCCATCGGCAGCGAAGAGGGCGGGCACAAGTCCATCGACCCGGCCCTCGGCAGCTTTGAGGACTTTGCCTCCCTCATCGGGGCGGCAGAAAAACACGGCATAGAGATCGCCCTCGACATTGCATTCCAGTGCTCACCCGATCACCCCTACGTAAAGGAAAACCCCCAGTGGTTTAAGTGGCGCCCCGATGGCAGCGTGCAGTATGCCGAAAACCCGCCAAAAAAATACCAGGACGTTTTGCCCTTCAACTTCGAAACCGGAGACTGGAAAAACCTCTGGAAAGAGCTGAAAAGCATTTTTGAATTCTGGATTGACAAAGGTGTGCGCATCTTCCGTGTCGACAATCCGCACACCAAGCCCTTCCCCTTTTGGGAATGGATGATGAAAGAGCTCAAATCGAAGAATGAGGACATCATCTATCTGGCGGAAGCCTTTACGCGGCCCCGCATCATGCAGCGCCTCGCCTGTCTCACCTTCACGCAGTCGTATACTTATTACACCTGGCGCAACAACAAATGGGAGATCAGGGATTATGTGGAAGAGCTGACAAAGACGGAGATGAAAGAATACTTCCGCCCCAATTTCTGGCCCAACACCCCGGACATCAATCCCTGGAAACTGCAAAGCCCCAATGAAGCGGCCTACATGATGCAGCTCTTTATGGCCGCCACCCTCTCTTCCAATTACGGAGTTTACGGCCCGGTCTATGAATTTATGGAGGCCAGCCCGGTAGCGGGCAAGGAAGAATATCTCAACAGCGAGAAATATGAGATTCGCCATTGGGACTGGACGCGCGAAACCCGCGTCAGCGAGTTGATGCGCGACATCAACGTGATCAGGCGCAACAACAAAGCCCTGCAAAATACCTGCAACATCGAGTTTTGCGAAACCCAAAACGACCAGCTGCTGGCCTACTATAAGTGGGATGACAGCGAAAGCAACCGCCTGCTGATGGTCGTCAACCTCGACAAAGACCACCCGCAGTCGGGGCTGGTGCGCCTCCCCCTCGAACGCCTCCGCGGACAGCATGGCGACAAGTTCGTGATGCTCGACCTGATGACGGGCAACCAGTATGTGTGGGACTCGGAGTGGAATTTTGTCCTCCTTGACCCGGCCCATTATCCTTTTCATCTTTTCCGAATCGAGAAACTTTAAAAGGCATGGGGCAGGAACTGCAACTCCGTAAAAGCTGGCAAGAATGGCCCGAAGACGAAGCCTTTCGTCAGGGTCTGGCCCGCCTGCTGCCCGCCTATCTGCTTCACTGCCGCTGGTATGGCGGCAAGGCCCGTGTGATTCGCAGCCTCGAATTTCTCTATGTCATGCCCTGGGAGGCCGGTGGCCTGCTTTCCTGTTTTCTCATCCTGAAATTGCTCTATGAGGACGGGAAGGTGGTCTTCTACCAATTGCCGCTCGCACTGGTTCCGGAAAGTGTCCCCGATGAAGAATGCATGGCCCGCGTCCGGCATGACGGACAATTGTACCACCTCACCGAAGCCCTGCATCTGGCGGCTTTTCGCACCCGCTTGTTGTACGCCATCGGCCAAAAGGCCGTTTATCACTCCGCTGATCTCACCCTGCGTTTTTATCCTTCCTCCCTCTTTCCGCACGGAATGAAGCCCAGCGGCCAAAGCCGGGAATTGCACGTGGACCAAAGCAACAGCTCGCTCATACTGGAAGATCGCTTTTTCTTCAAGCTCTACCGCAAGGTCGATTACGAAATCAACCCCGACCTGGAGATCAGCCGCTTTTTCACGGAAAAGACGGATTTCCGGCATTTCCCGGCCTTTATGGGAGGCGTGGAGCTGCAGAAAGCCGGTCATCCGCCCATTGTGCTCGGCATGATGGTCGAGAAAGTAGAAAACAAGGGCGACAGCTTCACGCTAATGACGGCCGGGATCAGGCGCACATTGAGGCGCTGGCAGGAGGAAGAGCAACGGGGCCGGCTGCCGGGTGCGGAGCTCAAAGAAACCCTGGCCCTGCTCGGGGAGCGCACAGCCGAGATGCACCTGGCCCTGGGCTCGGGCAAAGAGGAGGCCTTCCGCCCCGAAGCATTCGACAGCAGCTACCGCATCGGCTATTTTCAACGCCTCGAAGAGCTGGTGGCCCGCAGAATCAGCCTGGCCAACCGCAGAAGACAGGGCTATCCGCCCGCAGTGCAAGAGGAGCTGACCTTCTTTGAAACACACCGCGAAGACATACTGAACACTTTCAGGCAGCTGAAAGAGATGAAAACAGACGGCCTGCGCATTCGCATTCATGGCGACTACCATCTCGGGCAGCTTTTGTGGACGGGCAGCGATTTTATCATCCTGGATTTTGAAGGAGAGCCCGAGAGCAGCATCTCGGCCCGCAAGCTCAAGCACTCAGCGCTCAAAGACCTGGCCGGCATGATCCGCTCTTTTCATTATGCCCTCTATGCCGTGCTCCTCTTTGACGAAAAACAGGAATTTACAGGCATCCCTCCCGAAACCGGGCATCAGCTCTATGAATATCTGACGGAAAACTACCTGAATGCCTACTTCCGGGCCATGGGCAATTCGAAGCTGCTCCCTTCCGATCCGCAAATCTGCCGCCAACTCCTGCACATACACACCCTCGAAAAGGCGGTCTATGAACTCGGCTACGAACTCAACGGGCGCCCGGACTGGGCCCTCATTCCGCTCAGGGGCATCCACTACCTGATCAGGCAGAAAAATCAGCAGGCATGAGCAAAAAGAACAGCGTACTCCCGGCAAGCCGCTTTGGCGAAACGGATATCTATCTCTTCAAGGCAGGCAGGCACTTTCGCCTCTACGAACACTTCGGCAGCCGGCTCATGACCCTTGACGGCAAGGAGGGCTGCTACTTTGCCGTCTGGGCCCCGAATGCCGAAAGCGTATCGGTCATCGGAAATTTCAACGGCTGGGACAAAGAAAGCCATGTGCTGCTGCCCCGCTGGGACGAGTCGGGAATTTGGGAAGGATTTATCCCGGGCCTGAAAAAAGGCGATATCTACAAATATGCCATTCACTCGGCAATAGACGGCCGCTGGCACGAAAAAGGCGATCCATTTGCCATGCACTGGGAAGAGCCCCCGAAGACGGCCTCGGTGATCTGGGATACGGACTACAACTGGCAAGACCACTCCTGGATGCAAAGCCGCAGCGAAAAAAACAGCCCCCGCA
>JALSIH010000075.1 GCA_026981615.1 Chitinophagales bacterium | reverse complement strand
CCGCGCCCGTTCTTCCAGGCGGTCATATACTTTTTGCTTGCTCTCTTCATCATATTTGCCCATCAGCTTCATTGCGGCACGCATCCGGTCGGAGCTGAGGTAGCGTGCGTTCAATTCACGGGCGAGGTGCTTTGAAAAGTAACTTTTGCCGCTGCCCGGCAAGCCCGCAACAAGAATCAGCAAAGGAGGGTGCTTCATAGTGCAGCGTGTTTTTAAATAAAGCCTTCTGCCAACTACTTAAAGGGCATCGGGATATTTTTCGAGCAAGTGTAAAACAATCTGTCCGAGGGCAATGCCCTCGTCATTTGGGCAAATTTCCCTTGAAAAATAAAGCTTTGTTCCCGCATCGGCCCTCTCGCGGAGCAGATCGGGCAGGAGGCTGTTTTGAAAAACACCTCCGCCCAGGGCGAGATGCCGGAGCCCGGTCTTGCGAGCCGACTCACAGATAAGCCGGGCCAGGCTTACGTGAAAGCGCAGGGCGATCTCTTCGGGATCCACTTCGCGCCTCATGTCGATGATAATTTCACGGAGCATTTGCCGGATCGATACTTCCCGGCTCCACTCGAGGCGATAGGGCTCGGGCATGATGCCGCGCAGGAAGGCATTGCTCGCGGCCTGCTCGAGCTTGATGGCGGCCTCGCCCTCAAAGGAATTGCAGGGCCCGGCAATTTGAAGAATGGAAGCCACGGCATCGAAGAGCCGGCCCATGCTGCTGGTAAAGGGGCAGCGTCCCCGCTGGCGAATGGCTTGAAAATGAAGCCACTCTTTTTCATTGAATAAAGGCCTCAGAAAATCTTCGGCACCCTCAACAAAGCCGAAAAGACAAAGTGCCGATATGCGGGGTTCGAGTACCATTGCCTTGTCGGCCAGCAATTGATAAGGAGAAAGCCGGGCAATATGCTGCATTTCCGGTTTCTCGTATACAAACCACTCGCCTCCCCAGATGGCACCGTCTTCTCCCCAGCCGTAGCCATCCCAGATGATGCCCAGGACTTTCCTGTCAAAGAGCTGATGCTCGGCAAGGACGGCTGCAAAGTGTGCGCGATGGTGCGGGATAAAGTAAAAAGGGTATTTGTGTTGGCCGAGTTTCCGGCCCATTTCGGTTGAAAAAGCATCGGGGTGGCTGTCGAGGAGAATGCTCTGAGGCGTAAAATTCAACACCTTTGCCAGGTGCAAAATGGTCTTTTTAAAAGCTTTGCGCGACTCTTCGCTGGCCTGATTGCCCAAATACTGGCTTAGGTGAATGCGGCCTTTTTGAAGCAGGGCAAAGGCGCTCTTCATGTCGGCTCCCATGGCCGCACTGCCTGCCTCACAATTTCGGGACAGCCGGAAGGAATATGCAGGTGCCCGGCCCCGGCCCCGCCTCCTCAGAATGAGCTGTCCGTGCTTCGGACTGACGGCCAGCACACTGTCGTCCTGGGGAAGCTGCAGCTTCAGCGGATGACTTATAATAAGATCGGCATAGGCGGGCAGGATTGTATGAGCGGCATCTTCGGTATAGAGCATCTGGCTGCCCGCATGGTTGGCGCTGGTAGCCACCAGAGGGCGTTTCACCGCCCGCGAAATCAATGTGAGCAGGGGGCTGTTGGGCAGCATGATGCCCAGCGTGTGAAGACCCGGTGCGATGGCATCAAAGGAGATTCCGCTTTGCGCTTCGCCCTTTCGTTTCAAAATGACGATGGGCGCATCACGACCCTGCAAAAGGGCCTTCTCCTTTTCAGACAGTTTGCAGTCCTTTTCAATCATTGAAAGAGAAGGATAAAGCAGGGCAAAGGGCTTGCAGGCATATTGCTTTCTTTCCCGGAGCCGCTTGACGGCTTTCTCATTGCATGCATCGGCTATCAGCAGGTAGCCTCCCGTATCCTTGATGGCCAGGGTCTTTCCGGTCTGCAGTGCCGACAAAAGGGCCTCCGGAAGCTCTTCGAAAGGAAGGGGCCGGCTCTCTCCGCTGCGGCAGTCGTAAAGCGCAAAGGGCGGCCCGCAATCGGGGCAGGAAATGAGCGGATAGCGGTAGCGCCTGCTCCCCGGATCGTGAAACTCGGACTGGCAGGCGGGGCAGGGCTCAAACGCTGCAAAGGAGCTGTGCGCCCGGCTGAATGGCCAGTCGCGGAGGATCGAATAGCGGGGCCCGCAGTCGGGGCAGGAAATAAATGGGTAGCGATATCTGCGGCTGCCGGGGTCCTCCAGCTCTTCGCGGCAACTGCGGCAGATGGCCCGGTCAGGGGGCAGGGGGCCCTCCACCGGACCGCTTTTTTCGGCCCTTTTCTCGATGAAAGCAGAAAAATCAAGCAGCGGGATTTCTTTTACTTCAAAATCTTCGACACGGACTGCTGCCGGATGATTTTTTCGCAAATCCTTCAAAAAAGCGTCAAGTGCACTTTCCTCCCCGCTGGCCGTTATTTCCAGTCCGCGATGGGTGGCCTGCAGGCTGCCGGCAATTTGATGCTTTGCCGCCATGCGATGAATAAAAGGGCGGTATCCCACACCCTGCACCATGCCGGCAATCCGTATTTCTACTGTTTTCTTCATGCTCCGGGTTTTTCGGAAGTCACTTTCCGCTCTGTGCATTTTTTTCACCCGGCTTAAAATAAGCGGATTTCGGCCCCTTCGGAATGACAGAGGTCATTCCGCCTTTTTTGATTAAATAAAAAATGATTTTTTAAGCAAAAAGCTAAAATACTTAGTAATATTGCTATAGATATTGGTTAATATGTTTGAGTGATTTTTCCGGTTTTTCAAAAAAAGCAGCTTCATGCAAAGTCAGGCTCCTCGCAGCATTGTTCATTTTGACCTCGACAGCTTTTTCGTTTCGGTGGAGCGTTTGATGAATACGGCCCTGGAGGGCAAGCCCGTATTGGTGGGGGGCACGAGCAGCCGGGGCGTGGTGGCTTCCTGCAGTTACGAGGCGCGAAAATTCGGGGTGCATTCGGGCATGCCCATGCGCATGGCCCGGCATCTTTGCCCCGATGCGGTGCTTATCCGGGGCGATTCGGGGCGCTACAGCTACTACTCCCAAATGGTGACCGAAATTATCCGGGAAGAAGTACCGTCTTTTGAAAAAACCTCCATTGATGAATTTTATGCCGATCTCAGCGGCATGGACCGTTTTTATGGCAGCTATGAGCTGGCCACCCGCCTGCGAAATAAAATTATCCGCGAAACAGGTCTTCCCATTTCTTTCGGCATGTCGGTCAATAAGACGGTTTCCAAAGTGGCCACCGGAGAGGCCAAGCCCAACAATCAGATGTGCATTGATTTCGGGCAGGAGAGAAATTTTCTCTCTCCCCTGCCCGTCATTCGCATTCCCATGATCGGGCAGAAAACGGCCCGCCTGCTTGCCCGCATGGGTGTACGCAAAATAGGAACCCTGCAAAAGATGCCCGTGGAGCTGATGGAAAAAGCCATGGGGAAGAGCGGCCGCATGATATGGAAGAAGGCCAACGGCATAGACGACAGCCCGGTGGAGCCTTACAATGAGCGAAAATCCATCTCGATGGAGCGCACTTTTGAGCGCGACACCACGGATGTGCAGAAGCTGGAGGCCCTGCTGATTGCCATGGCCGGAAGCCTGGCTTACCAGCTGCGACAGGGCAAGAAACTCACGGCCTGTGTCACGCTGAAACTTCGCTATGCCGACTTCAACACCTATACCCTGCAAAAGCAGATTCCCTATACGGCCAGCGACCACAAGCTCATAGAGGTGGCCAGGGAGCTTTTTAAAAAACATTATAAGAAGCGTTTGCTGGTGCGCCTCATCGGGTTGCGCTGCAGCCATCTGGTGCAGGGAGCGCAGCAGATCAGTCTTTTTGACGACAGCGAGGAGATGATGCAGCTTTACAAAGCCATGGATCGTATTCACCGGAAGTACGGGAGCAAAGCCATATGCAGGGCCGTCAGCATGGAGAGCCGGGCAGGAAACTACTACAATCCCTTTGACGGGAGTCCTCCGGTCATCCCGGCTCACCGGAGGCAGTAGCCCTTTCTTTTGAAGTGCAGAAGAAGACAAAAAAGCAGGAAAATGTATCTCAATTGTCATTCATGGTACAGCTATCGTTATGGCACGCTTTCGCTGGAAGAGCTGCTGCAGACGGCCAGCGAGGCCGGGGCCGAAAGCGTGGCACTTACCGACATCAACAACACGGCCGCCATTCCCGATTTTGTGCGCATGGCTCCCGGCTACGGCATCCGTCCCGTGGCGGGCATCGACTTTCGCAATGCTGCCGAGCCCTGTTTTACAGCTCTTGCCCGCAACAACGAAGGCTTTTATGAAATCAACAGCTACCTTTCCTCTCTGCTGCATCGCAAGATGGAAATACCCCCGGAGGCTCCGCCTTTTTCGCAGGCCTATGTCATTTATCCTTTTTCGAAAGCCCCTCAGCGCAGCCTTTATGAAAATGAGCGCATTGGCTTGCGGCCTGCCGACCTGCCGGCCTACCGCTTTTCGAAGTGGCGCCAGGAAGAAGACAAAATGATCATCATGCAGCCCATGACTTTTCGAAATAAGCGCGACTTCAATGCCCACCGGCTGCTGCGGGCCATCGACCTCAATACCCTGCTGAGCAAGCTGCCCCGCAGCGAAGAGGCATCTGCCGATGACGTTTACCGTTCACCGGCTGAGTTGGTGCCGGCTTTTCGTGAATTTCCCCGGATGATCGCTGCCACACGCCGGCTTTTGGCCGATTGCCACATTCATTTTGACTTCGGGCATGCCCCGGCCATGCACAACAAATCGACCTATACGGGAAACAAGGAAGAAGACCGGGCCCTCATCCGTGCGCTTTGCCACGAGGGGCTTGAATACCGCTACGGAGAAAACCCTTCGCCCGAAGTAAAAGCCCGCGTAGAGCACGAGCTGGAAGTGCTCGAAAAAATGGACTTCTACGCCTACTTTCTGATCAACTGGGACATCGTCAATTATGCCCGCAGGAAAAACTACTTTTACGTGGGGCGCGGCAGCGGAGCCAACAGCATGGTGGCCTATCTGCTTCGCATCACCGATGTCGATCCGCTGGAGCTGGACCTCTATTTTGAGCGCTTTATCAATCCTTCGCGCAAGAGCCCGCCCGATTTTGATGTCGACTTCTCGTGGCGCGATCGTCAGGATATGACACGCTATATTTTCAGCCGCTTTCCCACGGCCGTGTTGCCGGGTTCGCACAGCACCTTTCAATATCGTTCGGTATTGCGCGAATTGGGAAAGGTAATGGGACTTCCTCCCCGCGAGATTGACGCCCTGATCAAAGAGCGAAAAAGCAGCGAAGTGCCCGATGAAACCGGAAGGCTGGTGATGCGATATGCCGGCTATATCCGGGGCTTCCCCAATTTCCCGGGCATTCATGCCAGCGGCATATTGATTCCGCGAAAAAGCATTCACCATTACGGAGCTACTTTTCTGCCCCCGAAGGGTTTCCCGACCACCTTCTTTGATATGTATGCGGCTGAGGATATCGGCCTGCACAAATTTGATATCCTGGGGCAACGGGGCCTGGCCAAGATCAAAGAGGCGCTGGAGATTATCAGGGAAAACCGCCCGGAGGCCGGGAATGTGGACATTCACAATATGGAGCGGCTCAAAAAAGACCCCGGTATCCGGGCCTTGCTGCGGGAAGGCAAAACCATGGCCTGCTTTTATGTGGAGTCGCCTGCCATGCGCAGTCTGCTGAAGAAATTGCAGGTGGAAGATTATCTCGGGCTGGTGGCCGCCAGCTCCATCATCCGGCCCGGAGTTTCGCAATCCGGCATGATGGCGGAGTTTATAAAGCGCTATCGCGAGCCATCGGCCCGCAAGTATCTGCATCCCAAAATAGAGGAACTGCTGAGCGAGACTTTCGGGGTGATGGTCTATCAGGAGGATGTGCTGAAGGTGGCGCATTACTTTGCCGGATTGACCCTTGAGGAGGCCGACATTCTGCGCAGGGGCATGTCGTGGAAATTCCGCGAACGCAATGAATTTCACCGCGTGAAGCAGCAGTTTTTTGACAATTGCAAAGCCCGCGGATATGCCGGAGAGATAGCCGTGGAGCTATGGCGCCAAATCGAAAGTTTTGCCAATTATGCTTTTGCCAAAGGGCACTCTGCATCTTATGCGGTGGAAAGTTATCAAAGCCTCTATCTGAAGGCACACTTTCCGCTGGAATACATGGTGGCCGTCATCAACAACGGTGGCGGATTTTACCGCACGGAGACCTACATTCACGAGGCCCGCATGCACGGGGCCCGCATCGAGCCACCTTGTGTAAACCACAGCCGAGAGGCAACAAGCATACGGGAAAAGGTGATCTGGCTGGGCTTTCACCTGCTCAAATCGCTGGAGCAGAAACTGGCGGAGTCCATTGTAAAAGAGCGCCTGCAAAGGGGCCCCTTTTCCGGGTTGCCCGACTTTATCGGGCGGGTGTCTGTTTCTCTGGAGCAGCTGATTCTTTTGATCAGGGCGGGTGCTTTTCGAAGTACGGGCAAGAGCAAGAAAGAGCTGCTCTGGGAGGCGCATTTTCTGCTGGGCCACTCGCGCCATTCGAAGCCCGGGGCAGAGCTCTTCCGTATGGAGATTCGGGAGCCGGTGCTGCCACCCCTCGAGTCGCACAGCTTTGAAGATGCCTTTGATGAAATCGAGTTGCTGGGCTTTTCGCTCGCTTCGCCCTTTGCCCTTCTGGCATCCGCACCCCGTGATGTATTGCCGGCAGCCGAAATGGCCGCATATGTCGGGAAAAAAGTGAGAATGCTGGGCTATCTGGTGCATGTGAAAAATGTGGCTACCCGGCAGGATACACCGCGGCACATGCAGTTTGGCTGTTTTCTTGATGAGGCCGGGCATTTTATCGATACGGTACATTTTCCGCCCGTGGCTGCGCGCTGCCCCTTCCGCGGAAAGGGAATCTATCTGCTGGAGGGCCGTGTGGTCTCCGATTATGATGCCCTCGGTCTGGAAGTGCAAAGGATGCAAAAGATGGAAATCGTCAATCCGGCAGAAGTATGAGAACAGGAAAGACCGGTGCTTATTTTTTTATATAAATAAAGCTATTGTCGATTTGCCAGCCCGTATTCGTGCGGATAAGCAAGAAGGGGGATTTCTCACGCAAAAGGGTGCCAGGCCCGGCAGAAGTACTTTGAATACAGGCCGAATGCAAATCCAAAAAATACAGGTCTACTGTGTCGTAAGTAGTGAAATCTCTTTTCGTTCTCAGTGCTTTTCTTTTTCCCGCTGCCCGGGAGTTCTTGCTTTCCGGCAAGACAAAACGGCTGTGCTACCTTTAGCCCGGCTCGGGGCAGCATCCCTGCTCACGGGCTGGCCTGGTAATATTTGGCAGTGAATAGTTTATCGTAGGCGTTTTCAATTTGAACCCCGGTCGGGTTTCCTTTTTGTTTTTTTACTCTTTGCAGGTTTATGAAAAGCACAAGTTATGATTTAACTTACTGTCTGCTCAAATGGAGCAGGTTCAAGAACCCATTTATTTTTATTCTGTTTTTGACAATTAATGAGAAGCTGCATGACCGAAACCAACCGCATAGAGTACAAATCAATGCTCACCAAAGACCTGGATTTGGAGAAGGAGGTGGTGGCGTTCCTGAATTACCGGGAAGGCGGGATTATTTATGTGGGTATTGATAATACGGGAAACGTGTTTGGCATTGATGATCCTGACGGAGATGCACTGAAAATCAAAGACCGCATCAAGAACAATATTGCCCCATCGGCCATGGGTTTGTTTGATGTGGTGGCGGAGGAAAAAGAGGGCAGGGATGTTATCAAGATCATTGTGGCCAGCGGCAGCGAAAAGCCTTATTTCAAAAAGAAATACGGCATGACGGAAAAGGGCTGTTTTGTTCGCATAGGCACTGCGGCAGAACCCATGCCGCAGGCGATGATCGACAAGCTGTTTGCCTCGCGCACCCGCAATTCCATCGGCAAGATCAAAGCCCACCGGCAGGACCTGAGCTTTGAGCAATTGCGCATCTACTACGAAGAGAAGAAAAAGCCGCTCAACAAACAGTTTAAAAGGAATCTGGAACTGCTCACCGAAGAGGGTTCGCTGAACTATGCCGCTTACCTGCTGGCGGATGAGAATAACGTATCCATCAAAGTCGCCAAATACAGCGGAGCAAACCGGGTGGACCTGATCGAAAACAACGAATACGGCTACTGCTCGCTGATAAAGGCTATGAAAAGCGTATTGGATAAGATCGACCTGGAAAATCGTACGGCCGCGACCATCACCGCTAAAGAACGCAAAGAACAACGGCTTTGGAATGCCATTGCCCTGCGGGAAGCCATCATCAATGCTTTTGTTCACAATGACTTTACCCGTGAAATTCCGCCAAAGTTTGAGCTTTTCTCAGACCGTATCGAAATCACCTCTGCAGGTTCTCTTCCCGAGGGTTTGAGCAAAGAGGAGTTTTTCGAAGGCTATTCCATTCCGCGCAACAAAGAATTGATGCGGATATTCAAGGATCTGGAAATGGTGGAGCAATTGGGTTCGGGCATTCCGCGCATCCTGGCGGCTTACGGTAAAGATTGCTTTCACTTTTCCGAGAACTTTTTGCGGATGGTTTTCCCTGCTATTGAAAAGGTTACCGAACAAGTCACCGAACAAGTTCGGGAGGAATTCGGAAAGAATTCGGAAAGAATTCGGAAAGAATTCGGAAGTGAAGTAGCCAAAACCTTTGATATAATAGCAGCTCAACCTGATCTCTCTGCTCAACTGATTGCCGAGAAAACGGGTAAAAGCCCCCGCACGGTTGAAAAGCATATTGCAAAATTAAAGGCTTTTGGTGCCATAGAAAGAAAAGGGCCCAAATTAGGAGGGTATTGGCAGATCAATAAGTTAAACCCATGAAGTTCACAGAAGATAAATTAGAACAATATTTATTGAACTGCTCGATCAGCAGGACATTCCGCATGTACATGGTTCAACTATTAACCGAAACCCGAAGAAAGTGCTTATTGAAAGAGACCTGAAATAATTGCTGATATCCAGGTGCGAGAAACGAAAAAAATGCCAAATATGGTAGCCGAAGATGCGGTACATTATAGGAAAACTTCAGCACTTAAGGGTTTATCCATCCCGCAGAAGTGTGAGAAAAGGAAAGACCGGTGCTTATTTTTTAATATAAATAAAGCTATTGTCGATTTGCCAGCCCGTATCCGTGCGGATAAGCAAGAAGGGGGATTTCTCACGCAAAAGGGTGCCAAGCCCGGCAGAAGTACGTTGAATACAGGCCGAATGCAAATCCAAAAAATACAGGTCCACTGTGTCGTAAGCCGGGTTGTTGTCGTGCAGAAAGCGCCTGTCGATGGCCGGTGAAAAGTATTCGCTCTGTGAAGCAAAAATATAACGCGGCTGCCGTTCTGCAGCATCGGGATATTTGCTTACAATGTCTTCGGGAAAGGACTTCACACAGTCAATGCAATTGTGGCTGTTGATGATGCCAATGTACCGGATATCGTCAAAGCCCGGATGGACAGTGTCAAGCTTTGTGTTGTAAAACACGCAGGACGATAAGATGCGCTCAGGAGACAGAGATTGCTGTGCAGCCGAAACAATGCCCGAGAAGACAAAGCAAAGAAGAAAGAAGGTACTCACGCGATTCATTTTCTTTCCATTGTAAATTCCAGCAGATGATAAACAGGCAGATGCCGCAGCATATAGGTGCTCCGTTTCAATTTTACTTTGCCGTAGTTCATTCCCAGATACTTTTCGGGAATATCCGAAAGAATGCGATAAAGGCGCCCGCCTTCATTTTTTACTTCTCCCGAGAAGAAAGAAAAAATTGAAAAATTGTCAGCCCCGACTTTGCTCATGGCCCCCGGTTCTTTGTCTTCAAAGCGGAGCTCTTCCCTGCATATGCCGTCATTTTGCACGACATATTTTCTCACTTCTCTTGCTCTTCTGCCATGGTTGTTTTTCGGAATGAGAAACAATAAAAATGCAGAATCATTAATGCCGATGATTCTTTCGGCACGCATAAAATTATTGTCGAGTTCCAGCAATTCGGGAATCAGGTTTTTCGGGTCTCTGTCGTAGCGTTTCAGCAGGCTGTCATGAAGTGCGATCAAAAGGCTGCTGTCCGGATTAGCAAAAGCACTGCAGCTGCGGAGCAAAGTGCCGCTGGTGTCATAGAGGCTCAGCTGGCCGTTGAGAGGATTGATAAAAGCCAGTTGCCTGCCCATGCTGCCAAACCACTGATTGCCCCGAAGGTGCGTAAATCCGATGCCGTCATAATCGGGAAATGCATTGCCGTCTTTTATAAATTGCCCGGTGAACGGGTTAAATGCCGAAGCCATCGCTTTCGGATACCGCGATTTGTATGAGTTATAATTGACGGCAAGGTAAATCAGGTGCTCATCTTCGCTTTCGACAATGCGGTTGAATGAGGGCCCCAGGGGCAGGATGTAACGAAGCAGCTCATTTCTCAGGTCATAAACAAGAAGCGCACCGGGAAAGAGAAGGATAAGATTCTCTCCGCTTACACAGAGGTCCTTTGCATCACTTTGAGAAATGAGAACCGGAAAATTGTCGATAGCGATTTTGATGACGGAACTGTCTTTTTCCGAGGCCAGCGGATAGGTGAAAATCCGCAAGGTGTCGTTCGAATAGCTGTAATGATTGTAGTCGAAGTCAAAAAAGTAAGCCGTATCATTTTCTACATCAAACACAGGGTCAAGTACGTCTGTAAATTTCAGATTCGTTATCATCCAGCGGTCAAGCAGCAGCTGAGCGCCTGAGTCAAGCGGAAATAGAAACAAGGGGATGAGAACGGATATAATTCTTAAGAAGAAAAGGAGAGGGCCGATAGCTGCCCCCTCCTTTTTCTTTGATCTTTTATTCATTGTCCAAATTGATTTCATAGGTATCGGGCGTTCCGGCCGGGCTCCAGGTCACCTTTACCCCGTTCAGGGTGCTGCTTCCCGTACCCTGCCCGTTGTCGATGGATGATTTTGCCAGGTCGTACAGGGTCTCGCCATCAGATCCGAATTCTGCTTTGGCAGTAAAACGTGCCGGACAGGTATTTAGTCCCTCATTAAGGCATTGAATTTTGATCCGCCAAAAATTTTCATGATACTGTACATAGTGATAACCGTTGGGACCTCCTCCTCTTATTGTGATTTTTATCGGCTTTGAGAATAGAACAGTCGCTGCAAATAAGGTAAGCGCAAGGCTTAAAATTAACTTTTTCATTGTAAAAAGATTTTAAAATAATGAGGCAGAAAAGATTATAGAGGCTTCTGCAATAATACTCTATTAGGCCTAACGGTGAACAATGTAAAAAAAACGGTATATGCAAATTATAAATTTTTTCAGGGCCTGCAACTTTGCAAGCGGCCTTAAATAAACAGCGGGTATTTTACCGCTGAAAAGCGAATCTCTATCTTTGCAGGCATGAAAGTAAAAGTGGTGAATCGTTCAAAGCATGCGCTGCCGCACTATGCCACAGCGGCTTCGGCCGGCATGGATTTGCGGGCCAACCTGGATGCGCCCCTCCGCATGGCTCCGCTGCAACGTCTCATGGTGCCTACGGGCCTTTTTATTGAGCTGCCTGCCGGCTACGAGGCCCAGATACGCCCGCGCAGCGGACTGGCGGCAAAAAAAGGAATTACCGTGGCCAATGCCCCGGGTACCATTGATGCCGACTACCGCGGTGAGATAAAGGTCATCCTGGTCAACCTCTCCGACCGGACACATGAGATAGCCGATGGTGAGCGGATTGCCCAAATGGTGGTGGCACGTCATGAGACCATAGACTGGCTGGAGGTGGAAGAACTGAGCGAGAGCGAAAGAGGCCCGGGAGGCTTTGGCCACACCGGCAGCCGCTAAATGAAGTAAAATGATTTTCAATATTCCCCGTTATGCTTTTATTTGCAATCCGGAGAAAGCCGGAAGAACGAAAAGACGATAGACAATGAATCTGATCATACCCATGGCGGGCCGCGGCAGTCGCATTCGCCCTCATTCGCTCACCGTTCCGAAGCCGCTGCTTCCCGTTGCGGGCAAGCCCATCGTACAGCGGCTGGCCGAAGACATCATCGGATCGATGGATGCCAAGATTGAGCACATCGGCTTTGTAACGGGAGATTTTGGCCGCGAGGCCGAAGACCGGCTGCTCGAAGTGGCTGCCGCCCTCGGAGCCGAAGGACATATTTTTCATCAGGATCAGCCGCTCGGTACGGCCCATGCCATCTATTGTGCCGAAACACTTCTTGACGAGAAAGTCGTAGTCGCCTTTGCCGACACCCTTTTCAGGGCCGACTTTAAAATCGATACCGAAAAAGACGGTATCATTTGGGTGCAAAAAGTGGAGGACCCCTCGGCTTTTGGTGTGGTGAAGATCGATGATCGGGGCATCATTAGCGAATTGGTGGAAAAACCCCGCACACCGGTATCCGATCTGGCCATTATCGGTATTTATTACTTCAAAAACGGAGCCCTGCTCCATGAGCAGATCCGGCATATCATTGACAATGATATCCGGGTGAAAGGAGAATACCAGTTGACCACCTGCCTCGAGAATATGAAAAACCTGGGGCAGGAATTTCACGTAGCCGAAGTGGATGAGTGGCTCGATTGCGGAAATAAAGAGCACTTTGTGTATACCAATCAGAGGGTGCTGGAGTTTCTGCTCGAGAAAGGCGAGGAGTTGGTAAGCCCGTCTGCCGTGCTTGAAAATGCCATTGTGATTCCGCCCAGTTTTATAGCCGGAGGAGCAGAGATCAGCCATGCCGTCATCGGGCCGCATGTCTCTGTCGGCAGCGGCACGGTGATTCGCAATTCCGTCATTCGCAATTCCGTCATCCGGGACGACAGCCACATCGAGAATAAAATCATTGAAAATGCCATGATCGGCACTCATGTCACGTTGAAAGGCCGTGCCGGGGATCTGAGCCTGGGCGACTACACAAGCATTGTCGAATGAGGATCCTTTCGATCATCGGATTGCTGTTTTTGCTGACAGCCTGCGGAGGCAGCCGTGGCACGCAGGTACGCAATCTGCAGCTGGGCAGCGGAGTGGATTTTGCGGGTGGAAAAGGCGCCAAAACCGACTTCTATGAGGCGCTGAAGCAAAAGATGATCGGCAATGACGACAAGGCCCTTCCGCTCTTTCTGAAAGTCATAAAAGCAGAGCCGGAGCAGCCTGCCCCGTATTTTCATGTGGCAGAGCTCTACAAAAAGCACAACGACTATACGGAAGCCCTTTATTATGCCGGCAGAGCCGCAGAGCTGGAGCCTGAAAATGTTTTTTACCAATTGCTCTATACCGAGATTCTGACCTATTTTCAGCGCTATGACGAAGCCGCATCCATACTCGAATCACTGGTCGAAAAAAACCCGCGCGACCGGAGCCTGATCGCCCGCCTGGCGATGGTGTATGAAATGAAAGGCGACAACAAAAAAGCCATCGAAGCCTACGACCGCCTGGAGAAGGTGATCGGCATAGACGAAGGAATCATACAGGCAAAAAAAGGCCTCTACCTGCGCATGAACGATGTAGAGGGAGCGGCCAATGAAATACGGAAACTGATCAATGCCAATCCGGGCGAGCTCTCGTATCTCAATATGCTGGCAGACCTCTACAGCGCCAATAACCGCAGCAGCGAAGCCATAGCGGTATATCGCGAGATACTTGAAAAAGACCCCGGAAATGCGAGGGCTGCCTACGCCCTGGCCAACTATTACCTTTCGCAGGGAGAAATGGAGGATTTCAGGCGCCTCATCGAGCGGGCCTTTCGTTCGCCCGGCCTCGACCTGAATACAAAAGCGCAATTTATTTACGGCTATTTGCAGCGATACGGGCAAAATCCGGAAGGCGTTTCTTTTGCGCTGCAACTCAGCGACTGGATGGCTGAGGCCGACAACAATTCGGGCCTGGCGCTGGCAAGCAAAGCGCAGATACTGCAAATGACCGGAAGGAAAAAGGAAGCGCTGGAAAACTACAAAAAGGCATTGAAGCTGGAAGAAGGCAATTTTAAAATCTGGCAGGATGCCCTTTTTCTTGCCCTCGAAGAGCAAGAGTATGCTACGCTTCTCGAGCTGAGTAATGAAGCCTTGAGTGTTTTTCCGAATCAGCCGCTCCCGTGGTTTATGAAAGGCATGGCCTATCTGATGATGAAGGATTATGACAAAGCACTGGATGTATTTGAGCAGGCACTTATTGTTTCGGCCGGAAATCCGGCACTTGAAGCCGAAGTTTACGCACGGATCGGAGACATTTATCACGAAAAGGGGCAGCACGCCCTGAGCGATTCGGCCTATGAAAAGAGCCTGAAGCTCAACCCCGACAATCCGCTGCTTCTGAACAACTATGCCTATTATCTCTCTTTGCGGGGAGAAGCGCTCGACCGGGCTGAAATAATGGCAGAGCGGGCCAATCAATTGCAGCCGCGCAATCCCAATTTTGAAGACACCTACGGATGGATTCTCTATAAAAAGGGGAAATACACCGAAGCCGCAGACTGGCTGGAGCGGGCCATCAACCATGGCGGCATGCAGAACGGAGTCATCCTCGAACATTACGGTGACATATTGTATCGTCTCGGAAAGCCCGCGAAAGCCTTGGAATATTGGCGGAAAGCGGCAGAAAAGGGAGGAGGAACGGATTGGCTGGAAAAGAAAATCAGGGATGGAAAACTCTATGAATAAAACAGTACTCCTCCTGCTGGGCGTTCTGCTTCTGGCAGCAGGCTGCCGTATCACCCGGAGTGCAGGCGGCCGCACGGCCATGCTGGCACCGGAGGAAGTGCTGCAGCGTGTGAATGAAGCCCGGTTTCAGTATAGCACCCTCCTGGCCAAAGTCCGCATAGAATACGAAACATCGGAAAAGAAGCAATCTTTCAAAGGCAGCATGCGGGTCATCCGCGACAGTGCCGTGTGGATGTCTATTGCACCGGCCTTTGGTGTGGAACTGGCCCGGGTACTGATCACCAGAGACAGCATTCGTTTTCTCGACCGGGTTCACAAGCAATATGCCGTTGAACCCATCAAAAATGCAGAAGCCGTTTACAAAGCCCCCCTGGATTTTGCCTTGGTCCAGTCACTTATCAGCGGCAATCCGGCCTTTGGCCCCGCCACGGTGGAATCGATGACGATGGACAGCAGCTTTTACTACCTGGAGCTTCATTCCGAAGAATTCTTAATTCAAATGCGCATACGGGGCGGCAGCTTCCTCATTGATGCCCTAAATGTGCGTCAAAAAGAACCGCCCCGCCTCCTGACTGTGGATTATCTGGATTATTCCCCCGTAGATTCACAGTATTTTTCGAAGCGAAGAAAGATCCGTCTGGAGGCCGAAAGCACGATAAATATATGGCTGGAGTTCAGCAGCGTGAAAGTGGACCAGAAGGTAAATATCGTCTTTGTAGTTCCGCAAAAATATGAGCGCATTCACTAAATACCTTTTGATTTTGACCTTGTTTATCCCGCTTATGCTCGGTGCTCAGAGCGATGAGATCGGCAAGCTGAAAAAGGAACGCGAAAAACTTGAGCAGGAGATTCGCTTCACAAAAAAAAAGATCACGGAAATCAAATCGAAGAAGAAGTCTTCGATGCACAGCCTCGTCACACTCAAAAAACAACTGGAAACCCGAAGACAACTGGTACGCAACATCGAGCGACAGATCAAAGCCATTGAACGAGAGATCCGCTCGAAAGAAGAAGTCATCAAAGCCCTGAACGAAGACCTGGAAAGACTGAAAAAGGAATATGCCCGCCTGATATACAATACCTATATTCATGGCAATCACTACGACTACCTGCTCTTTGTTTTCAGTGCGCCAACTTTCAATGATGCGTACAACCGGCTGAAATACCTGAAAATTTACGGGGAATACCGAGAGAAACAGGCCGCGCTGATCAAAGAGTCGCAGGCCGGGATTCAAAGGGAGATAGCGGAGCAGGAAGCCCTGCGGGATGAAAAAAAGAAACTGCTGAAGAGTGAGCGCGAACAACAGGAGCTGCTGGCCCGTGAGCAGGAAGAATTGAGCCGGCAGGTGAAAAATTTTGAACACAAAGAAGCCTACTACCGGCAGGAAATGGCCAGAAAAGAAAGGGCCGTGCGGGCCATCGAAGGAAAAATAGAGGAATTGATAGCCGAGGCGATGAAGAAAAAGGAAAAGAGCGGAGGGCGGGTCTATTCGCTGACTCCGGAGGCAAAGGCCCTTGGAGCCAGTTTTGAATCGAACAAGGGAAAATTGCCCTGGCCGGTGGCACACGGCAGCATCACCCGGAATTTCGGTAAGCGACCCCACCCTGTCTTGCCTTCACAAATGGTCACCAGCCTCGGCATAGGTATCAGCACAAACAATGAAGAGCCGGTGAGGGTCGTCTTTTCGGGAATCGTGGAGGCGATATTCTATACCCCTACTTATCACCGCATGGTTTTGGTCAATCATGGCACCTATTTTACCGCCTATGGCAATCTGAAAGTCGTATCGGTCGTCAAGCAGCAGAAGGTAAATGCCCTGCAGGAAATAGGAACGGTCTACACCGATCCGGAGTCGGGCGAATCGGAGCTGGAGTTTCAAATTTGGAAAAGCAGCGGCAGCAAACCGGTGAAACTTAATCCGGCCCTTTGGCTTTACAAATAAAGAAGCTTTCGAAATAAAGGCGCTAAATGCCTGTTTTACTACGGAATACTTCTAATTTTACAGAAATTTTATTCTTATGAATTATTTACTGCTTTTTGGATTGCCCGGTGGTTCGGAGTGGATCATCATCTTACTTGCCATTCTCCTGCTTTTCGGTGGCCGCAAAATTCCGGAATTGATGCGGGGCGTGGGCAAGGGTATCAGAGAGTTTAACAATGCCAAGAACAGCGTGAAGGGTGAAATCGAAAAGGGCATGAAAGGAGAAAAGGAAGAAGCTCCTTCCAAGGAAAGCTAAAATCCAAAGAATCCGTTTATATGTTGAATCTCAGGAGTGTGGAATCCATCGGGGAAGCTGTACGCGCAGGCGAAGTGACGGTGAGGGAGATCGTAGAAAAATATCTTGAGGCCATTGAGGCCGGGCAATCGCTGAATGCTTTTGTAGAAGTATATGAGGAAGAAGCGCTGGCCCGTGCCGATGCCATCGATGCCGACATTGCAAAGGGCGGATGGAAGCCGCTCTACGGTGTGGTAGCCGGCAACAAAGATGTGATTGTAGTTAAAGATCACAAGGTATCGGCTGCCTCTAAGATTCTGGAGGGCTTCGAGTCTCTTTTTTCAGCCACGGCCATTCGCAAGCTCGAAGAGGCCGGAGCCATCGTAATCGGTCGCCTCAACTGCGATGAATTTGCCATGGGCTCGAGCAATGAAAACTCGGTTTACGGACCGGTGCACAATGCCATCGACCCCGCGCGGGTTCCCGGAGGATCTTCGGGCGGATCGGCAGTGGCCGTGCAGGCCGGGATGTGCACGGTGGCCCTGGGAAGCGATACGGGCGGCTCGGTGAGGCAGCCCGCCTCCTATTGCGGAGTGGTCGGGATGAAACCCTCCTACGGACGGGTGTCGCGATACGGATTGATTGCTTATGCGTCTTCTTTCGATCAAATTGGTGTTTTTGCAAACAATGTGGCCGATGCGGCACGCATTCTCGCCTGCATCTCAGGCCCTGATGAATTTGATGCTACGGCCCTTCAGGAAAGCTTCCCGGAATTTGAAATTAGCGATACGAAAGCCGGAAGCAGACGCATCGCGTGTTTTTCGGAAGTGTTGAGCAGCGAAGCACTTGATCCGGAGATCCGCGAAGCGACCCTGAGAATGATTGAAAAAATGAAGGAAGACGGCCACAGCGTGGATATGGTGGAGTTCCCCTATCTCCGCTATGTGGTGCCGGCCTACTACATCCTCACAACTGCCGAAGCTTCAAGCAATCTGGCACGATATGATGGCGTGCATTTCGGATACCGGGCCGGTGAGGCAGAAACCATTGAGGAAGTGTATACCCTCTCCCGCTCGCAGGGATTTGGCAAAGAAGTAAAGCGGAGAATTCTCCTGGGCACTTTCGTGCTCAGCTCGGGCTATTACGATGCCTACTACACCCGGGCACAAAAGATGAGAAAACTCCTTGTGGACAAAACAAATGAGATATTGAAGTCGTATGATTTTATCATTTCCCCGTCTACTCCGGCCACGGCTTTCAAGCTGGGAGACAAAGCGGACGATCCGGTGGCCATGTATCTGAATGATATATATACGGTACATGCAAACCTGACAGGCCTTCCGGCCATATCGCTGCCTTTCGGAACGCACAGCAACGGGATGCCGTTTGGCTTACAGGTGACCAGCCGCTACAAAGGTGAAAAGGAGTTGCTGGAATTTTCGGCCTTTCTCGAGTCGACAATAAAGGGTTAAAAGCATATGAAAAGAATTTTCTTACTTTCCCTCTTGGTATTTGCATTGTATCCGGTGATGCGGGCACAGAAAGAGCCGCCCGCCATTGAGGAAGAGTGCCTTCCTTTTTACAAAAGACTCGACAGCCTGAGCGGGGTCTTGTTTCGCCACGGAGAGAAGGAAAAGACCGAACTGCGCACAACGCGGAAAGAAAAAAAACTCAAACTCAATGATGCCCGCATTGAGAAACAGATGGCCCGCCTGAATGCGCCCCTGCCCATGGTTTACAACGACATTGTCAAAAGCTATATAAAAATGTATCTGGAGCGCTCCAGCGAGCAGGTGAGCAAGCTGGCAGCCCTTTCCGAAGTCTATTTCCCCATTTTTGAGGAAGTGCTTGATAAATACGAACTGCCCCATGAGTTAAAGTACCTGCCAATCATCGAGTCGGCACTGAATCCAACGGCTGTTTCGAGAGCCGGAGCCACGGGCCTCTGGCAACTCATGTATCCGACCGGCCGCATGTATAAGCTTACGATCAACACCTATATCGATGAGCGAAGAGATCCCTACGCATCGAGCGATGCGGCCGCCCGTTTTCTGAAAGATTTATACACCCTCTACGGCAAGTGGGACCTGGTCATTGCCGCCTACAACTGCGGGCCGGGCAATGTCAACAAAGCCATCCGCAGAAGCGGAGGAAAAGAAGACTACTGGGCCATTCGCAGATATCTGCCCCGCGAGACAAGAGGCTATGTGCCGGCATTTATTGCGGCCATGTACGTAATGAATCACTATCGCGAATACGGAATTCATCCGCTGGATACCAATATTGATTTTGCCATGCTCGACACGATCGTTTTCCGCAAGATCATTGAACTCGATACCATTGCACGATACATTGATATGGATCCGGATTTGCTTGCATTTCTGAACCCGGCTCTGAGAAAAAAAGTCATTCCTTTTGATCCCGAAGAAGGTTATCCCGTTCGCCTCCCTTACGACAAGCTGGTCACTTTTGAAAGCGTACGCGATACATTGACGGCCATGGCCGATGCCCGCATGGAAGAAGCAAAGGCCTCTCACAAATTTGAAGAAGCGGCCGGATATAGTGAGATCAAAAATAAATTCGGACCCGGTCTTGATGGAATGAAAGCCGTAAAATATGAGGTAAAATCAGGCGATAACCTCGGATTTATTGCCCAATGGTTTCATACGAGCACTTCGAAAATAAAACAGTGGAACAATCTCCGCTCAAGCCGGATATATGCCGGGCAGAAACTGACCATTTATGTGCCCGAAGCGAAAGAAAAAGAATTTGCGGCCATTGATAAAATGAGCCGGGAAGAGAAGATGGGAACGGCAGGAGACGAAAGCTCAAAAGATAAAATTGACAAATCCCGGACAGCCGGCAACACGAACGGAGCCGGAGACCTGCGTTATCAGACATATACCATCAAACCGGGCGATACGCTTTGGGAGATATCGAAGAAATTTCCGAAGAATACGGTGGACAGTCTGAAGCGAATCAACAACCTGGATAAGCACCGCTACCTGAAGCCGGGCATGGTCATCAAGGTAGCCATCTAAATTATGCAGCCATGAGACTCATTCGAAAAAGCAGCTATCTCCTTGTTGCAGCGGCACTCCTGCTCTTGAGCGCCTGTGAAGAATATAACCGCGAGCAGACCCTTGTGGCCGGTGGCAAGCTTGATCAGGTGATGATGGTCATGGATGATTCACTCGTCAAAACGCCCTTCAGCGATAGCATAGCCGAGGCTTTCTTTGCTCCCATTCCGGTACTGCCGCAGGCCGAGCCCCGGTTTCTGCTCAATATTCGCGACTTTTCCCGCTATCAGAAGGCCAGTTCCGTTTTTCATAAATACCGAAATCTGAGCTTTGTGGCCCTGGTTAAGGGAAATGCCGGGGTCACCCGTTTTGTACGAAAACAGCTGGGGGATGAAAAAGTAAAGGAAATGCTTGCGAAAAGGCAGCTCTTTGTCATCAGGCGCGATCAGTTTGCCCGTGAGCAGATGGTGATTTATATGCTTGCAGCCGATCGAAGCACTTTCATAGAACTCTTTGAAGAGCAGAAAGAGGCGCTTTTCGACCGGATCAGGAAGTTTGAAAATCAGCGTCTTTTGAAGCAATTGTTTGTGACCGGGGAGTATATACTTGCCGAAAAGCGCATGCAAGCGGATTTGGGGTTTCATTTTCGCGTACCGGATGACTTTCAGTTTCTTGCCGACAGCGGAGATGTTTTCTGGCTCAGAAAGGAAGTGATCTACCAGGACCGGCAGGGCCGGCAGATGAAGAAAGTGCGGGAAGATATTTTTTCGACCCGCTTTGATGCGGATCGCAAGGAAGCATTTCTGGCATCGCATGACAAATTGCTGGACGGACGTGTTGCGTACAGCTATCCTTTTTCGATGATGGACAGCATCGCTGCGAAGCACATACACGGCATCTCAGCGGAGTATCCCATTTATGTGGACAAAGCGCGGCCGGTGTATCAGCAGGAGCGAACGATCAACGGAATCAAAGTGCTTGACAGCCGGGGTCTCTGGCGCTGCGACAATCCTTTCATGGGCGGTTTCTTCTATACCCTCAGCTTCGAGCATCCGCGTTCGGGAGCGCTCTGCATGATTTATGGCTTTGTTTATGCCGCAGGATCGGAAAAGCGGCCCCTCTTCCGAAAACTGGATGCCATTTACGAAACCCTCAGCATCGAACCCCTGAAAGAGAAAGAAAAATAAAAGCTATGAAGCTGAAAGTGGAGGACCTCTCGAGGTTTATTGTAATTGGCGACCGTGTATTGCTGAAGCCGACCCGACCGGAGGAAAAGACAAATTCCGGATTGTATCTGCCACCGGGGGTTGAACAAAATGAAAAAATCCGGAGCGGATATGTGATAAAATGCGGCCCGGGCTACCCCATACCGGCAGCCGTGGAAGACGAACCCTGGAAAGAGCCCCTTGAAAAAGTGAATTATATTCCCCTGCAGGCCCGCGAAGGAGACCTGGCCATTTTCTTGCAGAAGCAGGCTTTTGAGCTGGAATTCAACAACGAGAAATACATGATTGTCCCCCAGAGTGCCATCTTGATCCTTTTGCGCGATGATGAGCTCTTTTAAGCTGAACGAGCTGTATTTTTGCGCGTTACAAACTTCTAAGTACGATGAATCAGAAAATAAGAAAACAGGATGCTCTGGAATACCACATAAAGGGCAGGCCGGGGAAAATCGAAGTGCTTCCGACCAAACCGACCAACACCCAGCGCGATCTGGCGCTGGCTTACTCTCCGGGGGTGGCCATTCCCTGTCTTGAAATAGCCGAAAACCCGGAAGACGTCTATAAGTACACGGCCAAAAGCAACCTTGTAGGTGTCATTACCAACGGAACGGCCGTTCTGGGGCTTGGCGATATAGGGCCGGAGGCCTCAAAACCCGTAATGGAAGGCAAGGGCGTGCTCTTTAAGAAGTTTGCCGACATTGATGTATTTGATCTGGAACTGAATGCAAAAGATGTCGATCAGTTTGTAAAAGTGGTAAAGGCATTGGAACCGACCTTTGGCGGCATCAACCTGGAGGATATCAAAGCCCCCGAGAGTTTTGAGATAGAAGAGCGCCTGCGCGAAGCATTGGATATTCCGGTGATGCACGATGACCAGCACGGTACGGCCATCATATCAAGTGCCGCTTTGCTCAATGCCTTGGAGTTGCAGGGGAAAAAAATCGAAACGGCCCGCTTTGTCTTTTCCGGTGCGGGTGCCTCGGCCATGGCTTGTGCCAAGCTTTTCATTTCGCTCGGGGCCAAAAGAGAACGGATTTTCATGGCCGACAGCAAAGGCATTATCCGAAAGGATCGCAAAGGTCTGGATAAATACAAGGCAGCTTTTGCTACGGAGCGCGATGTGCATACCCTGGCTGAGGCGCTCGAAGGTGCCGATGTCTTTGTGGGGCTGTCGAAAGCGGGAGTACTGAAGGGGGAGATGCTGAAAAAAATGGCAGCCAGGCCCATTGTTTTTGCCCTTGCCAACCCCGACCCGGAAATCACTTATGAAGAGGCCACGGCTGCCCGCAGTGATGTGATAATGGCTACCGGCCGCTCCGATTATCCCAATCAGGTAAACAATGTGCTGGGCTTTCCTTATATCTTCAGAGGAGCGCTTGACGTGCATGCCAAAGAGATCAACGAGGCCATGAAGCTGGCAGCTGTCTATGCCCTGGCCGAATTGGCCAAGGAGTCTGTTCCGGAGATAGTGAATATGGCCTATCATACACGCAATATGAGCTTTGGTCGCGAGTATATTATCCCCAAGCCCAACGATCCGCGACTGATTACCACCGTGGCACCGGCTGTAGCAAAAGCCGCCATCGAAACGGGTGTGGCCCGAAGAATCATCGAAAACTGGGATGCCTACAAAGAAGAACTGGCCGAGCGCCTCCATCTGGAGACAAGGGTCCTTCGCGTAGTGATGAACCGTGCGAAAGCCAACCCCAAACGGGTGGTATTTGCCGAGGCAGACAGCTATAAAATTCTGAAAGCAGCACAGATTGTAAAAGACGAGGGCATAGCCGAACCCATACTGCTTGGAAATCCTCTTAAGATTCGGAAACTGATGAAAGAAAACAATCTTGAGTTGGGAGATGTGCTGATTGTCAATCCGAGGGCCGAAGAGAACGAGCAAAAACGCCACGAATACGGAGAGATACTTTTTGAAAAAAGGAAACGAAGAGGATTTAACCTGCTGGAAGCGAAGAAAGCCATGCGCGATCGCAATTACTATGGAGTGATGATGGTGGAAATG
>JALSIH010000074.1 GCA_026981615.1 Chitinophagales bacterium | reverse complement strand
TATGAATACAGTTGCCACCACAAAAGCCAGGCGTATCCATACGGGATCAATTCCGAAATAAGCACCAAGCCCCGAACAAACTCCACCGAGCACCTTGTCATCGGGATTGCGGAAAAGCCGCTTTCCGAGGTAGACCTGCTTTTTCTTTTTATCCCTCTCTTCCGAAGCATATGAGCGGCTCCCTTCTTCATTGCCCGACATTTCAAAATCCTGCGGGTAACCGATGGTTGCCTTCACCGCATCGATGTCGCTCATTTCTATGACGATTCTCTTTCCGAGGTGCTCTTTCAGTATTTCGGCTATCCGCACTTCTATGTCCTCCATTATTTCTTCACTTCCTTCGGTCTCCCTGAAATAGGTCCTGAGGATTTTGAGGTAGCTTTCAAGTGCGCTGTAGGCATCTTCGTTGATGGTGAAGACCATGCCCCCGATATTTACGTTTACCGTTTTTTTCATTCTGGCTTTATTTTATGATTTTGGATACGCTTTCCGAAAGATTAAACCAGGAGGCCTTCAGCTCAAGATAGTATTGCGAGCCCTCCCCGGTTAGTGTATAATATTTTCGCGGGGGGCCGCTGTTCGACTCCACCCATTTGTATTGCAAGAGACCGCCTTTTTTCAACCGGCTGAGCAGAGGATAGAGGGTCCCCTCCACCACGATGATTTCAGCCTTTTTCATGATCTGAATAATATCTGAGGGATAGGCTTCTTTTTCTTTTTCAATAATTCCCAGAATGCAAAGTTCCAGGATGCCTTTCCTCATTTGTGCTTTTGCATTTTCTATATTCATGAATGCAAATATAGTGCTTTAAACAGTACCTTGCAACACAAGGTACTGTTTTTAACACTTTTTACTTTTTCCGGCCCCGGCCTTCACGGCCGGTTGTTAATGAATGCAGTTTTGTGGAATCGGGCGGATATGAGACCTGTCATATCCCAGCGCTTCGGCCCGGTCAAGCAAGTTTTTCATGAGCCCGGGGTCCATTTCTTTTGTACGGGACAAAATTCGCAATGTCGTTCTGCCGGCATTTCCCAGCATGGCATAGCGATAGTTGCTGTCCAGTTCAAGAAAATACAGCTCGCCCTTCAACGGCCATTGATATTCGCTTCGCAGCACCGCAATCCCGTCTTTATAAATGATCCAGGCCTTCCCTTTGTCATAGACCCAGTTTCCCTTCCCGTCACGACACCTTTTGACAACCCGCATGCCGGCTCGCCTCATTTCCTGATATGCCAGGGCATAGCAGCTGCAGGGATCTTTTTCTTCGATGCGCAAGGCGGCCAGCTCGTACCACTCTCCCAGAAATCGTTGCATATCCACTTCTTTCACCTTGCTCTCAATGGCTTTTTTTCCGGAACAGGAAAAGAGCACAAGCAGCACGGCAGGAAGCATCCAACGCTTTAGCACAAGCTGAAATCTCATTGTATCACCTGATGGCAGAATCATAATAAAAAATTAAAAAGAAAGCCAAAGACGGTCGAGCCACGAGCGGTAAAAAGCTTCGTAATATAAAGCTTCAGCGACAGCGGGCACAGACCAGAGTATGGCAAATATCAGCAATAAAAGGCCCCATTTCTTTTGTGAGAGAAAATGAATCAGCGGTGCGGATGCAAACAAAAGTATGGGCATAAAAAGGACAAACCACCGCATTCCGATGGCATACCCTCCGTAATTGCTTGTACGAAACAAGACAAAAAGAAAAATAAGCAGGGCAGCAGCGGCAAATGCAATCAGCACGAGCCGAAGTTCCCAGTCGCGTTTTATGATTGTGCGAAGCAAAGACCAAAAAGAAATCAGCAAAACCGGTGTGACGGAAAAAAGGCCGTGGTGCCCGAATGTAATATGAAAAAGATAGCGCAGCTTGTTCTCTTTTAAGAGATCAAAAGCTTCCCTTTCCTGCCAATAACTTCCGGAATAATGGTAGAGCGAGCCCTGCAGGTAGATCGGCTTTATGCTTCCGGTAAGCTTCCAGTAAATCCCGGCACTCAAAGCCAAAAAGGCAAAGACAAGCATTGCCGCCAGACTTGCTTTTTTAGCATCCGTCAGGTAGAGGGCCCCGATGGCCGCCAGCGCAAAGACAAGGCCCGGGAGATCCGTACTGGCACCGAGACCGGCCAGCAAGCCGGTCAGCACATAATAACGGGCTTTCCTCTTCCTCTGATAAAGAATGAGCCAGACGAGGTAAAAAACCATAAAAAAGGAAGTGGCCGCAATGCTGTGGTTGTTGATGGTGACACTATAGGCATACGGCAGGGAAGCGACCGTCATAAAGAGGAGCAAAAAGACGAGGGTTCGCCTCCCGGGAAAATACCACGATGCCATGGCCATTGCCAGGAGCAAAACAATCATGTAAGGAATGACCTGGTTGACAAGCGTGAGGAAGCGGATGAAATCTTTGCGGTGTGAATAAAAATTCCAGCCGGTCACGAGCTTGAGCAGCAAACTTTCGCCCGCCATGAGCATCGGATAAACCGGGGGTTTGCTGCTATACATTTTGTCCCCTGTCATCACCGCATCGATGGAAAGCGGAAAAGGGGTTGTGTCGCCCGGTGCGATATGCGCAAAGCTTCCTTTTTCGACAAGTCGCTCTACCGTGATAATCCGCGAACGGGTGTTGTCGGAATTTCGAACCCGGCTGAAAGTAAAAAGAATGAGGAGCAGGAAGAAGAAGCAAAGCATGTAAATCACAGGCCTCTGACTCTTCCACAGATAGATCATCTGCGTTTGGAATGAATAGCTTTTAGCTTTGAGCATCTTGTCAAATTTAGTACTTTGATTGAGCAAAGCATCGATTGAGTTTTGTTAAACTATTTTTGTATTTCGATGGGAAAAGCAAGCAGAAGAAAAAACCAAAAGAACACGGAAAAGAATCGCCCGGTGCCAGGCAATGCCGGTATTCTCCGGCAGGGCGGGAAAAGTGTAAAGGACCGGAAAGTGCCTTTGCTGCTTTTTACCGTTCTGTCCCTTACTTTTTTAACCTTTCTGCCCACGTTTCAAAATAAGTTTACGAACTGGGATGACGACATGTATGTCCGCGACAATCCCCTCGTTCAAAGTCTCTCTTCCGGCAATTTACAGACCATGTTTGCACCGGACGAGGAGGCTTTTGTAGGAGGAAACTACCATCCCCTTACGATACTGACCCTTGCCGTCAATTATCAGATTTCGGGTCTGAATCCCTGGAGCTACCAGCTCTTCAACATTCTTCTTCATTTGCTGAACACCTTTTTGGTTTTCCTTCTTATTTACCGCTTAACGAAGGGCAAAAGCGATATTGCCTTAATAGCTGCCCTGCTTTTCGGCATTCATCCCATGCATGTAGAGTCCGTCACCTGGGTGGCCGAGCGAAAAGATGTCTTGTACACGGCATTTTTTCTGGGGGCCATGCTTTCCTATTTAAAATATATTCGAAAGACCGGATATCTGCCACTTGCAACAAGTTTTGTCCTCTTCACGCTTTCCCTGCTTTCCAAACCGGCAGCGGTGGTTTTCCCCGTTCTTCTTTTTCTTTTCGACTATTTCGAAAAGCGCCCTTTCAAAGTCCGGCTTCTGCTCGAAAAAATCCCTTTCTTCGCCCTTTCCCTGCTTATGGGTCTCTTCACCATAGATGCACAAAAGGCCTCCGATGCTTATGGAGGCCTGGCCAAGTTTGATATTTTCGACCGGCTGATGTTTGCCGGATACGGTTTCACGATGTATCTCGTCCGTTTTTTCGTTCCCTTCAAGCTTTCCGCCTTTTATCCCTATCCCGAGTCCTCTCCTCTTCCTGCCGAATTTTACATCTCATCGGCCATTGCGCTTATTATTCTTGCTCTTACGGCATGGTCCATGAAAAAAACCAGGGTGCCTGCCTTCGCAAT
>JALSIH010000073.1 GCA_026981615.1 Chitinophagales bacterium | reverse complement strand
AAGAAATGCGATGAGCAGAAAGAGGGAAAGTACAATAAGCGACAAGCCGGCCATAAGCGGCAGGCGCTCGCTTCGCCAGATGTTCTTTCCTGCCGAACTGCGTTTCCCGGGTTTTTTCCCGTTTCTTTTTTTATTTACAGGCTTTTTTGCCGCCATTTTTTCTCCTGAGGTGAATGAACAAAGTTACAAATAGGGCTCTAAGCAGCAGCCTGTCTTTTTTGGGAAATTGCCCGAAGTGTACAGTTTAGAAAACAAGTGCCCCCTTGTTCTGCCGCGCAGCCGGATACGGATCGCTGAAAATGAAGAGATGGAGATGTCTTAAATCAAGCGATTTCTTTTCGGCATCCATTACTTTTGCAAAAAAATTAACTCACCTAAAAAAGATCAACTATGCCAAACGGAGTATTTCAAATCCCGATACCTCAAAACGAACCCATTTACAGCTATGCACCGGGCTCTCCGGAGCGTGCCGAACTGAAACGTGAACTGAAAGAGGCCCGTGCGATGCAAATCGAAATCCCGATGATCATCAACGGAAAGCCGGTGCTCACGGATAAAAAAATATCTATCCACCCGCCTCACGACCTGGAGCATACCCTCGGTTACTACTTTAAGGGCGGAAAAGAAGTGGTGGAAGATGCCATAGCTGCGGCACTCGATGCCCGCCATGCGTGGCAGGCCATGAGCTGGGAACAAAGGGCCTCTATTTTTCTGAAGGCTGCCGATCTGCTGGCAGGTCCCTATCGCCAGAAGATGAATGCCGCCACCATGCTGGGGCAAAGCAAAAACCCCTTCCAGAGCGAGATAGATGCCGTGTGCGAACTGGTTGACTTCCTGCGATTCAATGTGTACTACATGCAGGAGATTTACGAACTCCAGCCCGAATCGGTGGACGGATTGTGGAACCGCATGGACTATCGCCCGCTCGAAGGGTTTATTCTCGCTGTTTCGCCATTCAATTTTACCTCCATTGGCGGCAACCTGCCGACTGCTCCGGCCATGCTGGGCAATACGGTCGTCTGGAAACCGGCTCACACCCAGATATATTCGGCCCGTGTTTTTATGGATATCCTGCTTGAGGCCGGCCTCCCCGATGGTGTCATCAATATGGTATTTACCGAAGGAGCCGTCACGGGCAATACCTGTCTGGAGCATCCCGACTTTGCCGGGCTGCACTTTACGGGTTCTTACGGAACCTTTGCCTACCTCTGGAAAAAAATAGGCGCCAACCTGGACAGCTACAAGGTATTTCCCCGCATAGTAGGCGAAACGGGCGGCAAGGATTTTATTCTCGTGCATCCGAGTGCCGATGTGGAGGCTGTGGCAACAGCCATGGTGCGGGGGGCCTTTGAATATCAGGGGCAGAAGTGCTCGGCCGCCAGCCGTGTCTATGTTCCCGAAAGCCTCTGGCCGGCCGTCAGAGAGCTGGTGATTCATGATCTGAAAGAGATAAAAGTCGGGCCGGTCGAAGACTTTTCCAACTTTATGAATGCCGTCATTGACGAACATGCCTTTAAAAACATCACCTCATATATCGACCGTGCGAAAGCGGACGGGCAGGAAATCATCTTTGGCGGAGGCTACGATTCCGCTAAAGGCTATTTTATCGAGCCAACGGTTATCGTAGTGAACGATCCGAAGTATGTAACCATGGAGGAAGAAATTTTCGGACCCGTGCTGAGTGTCTATGTATATCCCGATGCGGAATGGAAGGAAACCCTGAAGCTGGTGGACGAAACCTCGCCCTACGGGTTGACGGGGGCTGTTTTTGCTCAAAGCCGCGATGCCATCATCGAGGCAAAGGAATATCTTTATCAGGCAGCCGGCAACTTCTACATCAACGACAAGCCCACCGGGGCGGTGGTCAATCAGCAGCCCTTTGGCGGTGCCCGGAAGTCGGGTACCAACGACAAGGCCGGTTCGATGTGGAACCTCATTCGATGGGTCTCACCGCGCTCGATGAAAGAAACATTCGATCCGCCCAAAGACTACCGCTATCCTTTCATGGGAGAAGAGTAGGGAAGCGCATATTTTCTGTAAAGAAGCGGTCGTGCCGGACGGTGCAGGGCCGCTTTTTTTATTGGAATTCGCAGGGAAAGCCCGTGCCACATCGTTATTAGCTTTAATTTTGTGTCCATGCAAAAGAGACCGGTTATTCTTATTACCAATGACGATGGCATCACGGCCCCGGGCATTGTGGCCCTCGTCAATGCGGTAAAGCCCCTGGGCGAAGTGGTGGTGGTGGCGCCCGACAGCCCTCAATCGGGGATGGGCCATGCGATCACCATCGAAGACCCCCTGCGGCTCGAGTCGGTATCCGTCTTTGAGGGCGTGGAGGCCTACCAGTGCTCGGGTACCCCCGTGGATTGTGTAAAACTGGCCGTGGACAAGGTGCTGCACCGCAAGCCCGACCTCTGCCTTTCGGGCATCAACCACGGCTCCAATTCTTCGGTAAATGTGATCTACTCGGGCACCATGTCGGCTGCGATGGAAGCGGCCATCGAAGGGGTGCCGGCAGCGGGGTTTTCCCTGCTCGACTATAATTTTCATGCCGATTTTACGGCCGCTGCACACTATGCTCGCAAAGTGGCCGGGCTGATCCTCGGCCATGGGCTCCCCGAAGGGGTACTGCTGAATGTCAACGTTCCGAAATTGCCGCTCGATGCCATCAAAGGGATGAAAATTGCCCGCCAGGCAAGGGCCAAGTGGCAGGAAGAATTTGCCGAAAGGATAGACCCCCGCGGCAGGAAATATTTTTGGCTGACCGGTAAGTTTGTAAATATGGACCGCAGCCGCGATACGGACGAATGGGCACTGAACAACGGCTATGTGTCGGTGGTGCCGGTGCAATTTGACCTGACCGCCTACGCAGCCATGGATACGATCAACAAACAATGGAAGGAGGCCGGAAAAAATGCTTAAACAGGACAAGTTTTATACGGGAATGATTGCAGCCATCCTCATTTCGAGCCTGGCTTACTTTGCCCTGGAATGGATTGACGAAAGCCTTCGCGGAACGATGATCGGCAATCGCAACTACTTCGGTGTGCGGCAGCAGTTTCTCATCATCCTGGCCATTGTCAGCAATCTCATTCCCTTTAACTACTATTCGCGAACCGGACGGACGAATGCCATGCGGGGTACGGCATTGGTTACCCTCCTCGAGGGCACGGCCGTGGTCATTTATATTTTTGCCTGAAAGCTATGAAATACTACCTCATAGCCGGTGAAAACTCGGGCGATCTTCACGCCTCGGGGCTGATCAGGGCACTGAAGAGCCTTGACAGGGAAGCCCGCTTCAGGGCCTGGGGAGGCGAACGGATGGAAGCGGCAGGAGCCGAACTCTTTCGTCATTACAAAGTGCTGGAGGTGATGGGTTTTGTCGAAGTGCTTAAAAAACTGCCTGCTGTCTTGCGGCAGATACGCGACTGCAAAAAAGACATTCTCGCCTGGAATCCCGATGTGTTGATATTGATTGATTATCCTGGGTTTAATTTGCGCATGGCCGCTTTTGCACACAAAGCGGGCATTCCGGTTTATTACTACATACTGCCCCAGCTTTGGGCCTGGCACAGTTCGAGAGTAAAAAAGATAGCCCGTGTGGTCGACCGCCTCTTTACGATTCTGCCGTTTGAGCAGGATTTTTATGCCCGGTACGGCCTCCATGCCGACTTTACGGGTCATCCGCTCCTCGATATCATTAACAGCCCCGGGGCCCCGGTCAGGCCGGTGAAAAATGAAGGACGAAAGAAGGTGGCGCTCTTGCCGGGAAGCCGGGCGCAGGAAATTCAAAAAATACTGCCGGTCATGCTCGAAGTGGCGCAGCGGCATCCCGAAATGGAATTTAAAATTGCGGGTATCGGC
>JALSIH010000072.1 GCA_026981615.1 Chitinophagales bacterium | reverse complement strand
ATTGGATAACAATTAAAAAATAGGTATGAAAAAAAATAATGTATTCTGCTCTTTTTGATCTTCGGATTATTGGGCACCGGCACTTCCTGCCAGATGAACATTAAGGGCAGCTTTCTTAGCCTGAAGGTGGACGAGGAACTCTTTGAATTTAAGGATGCAGCCTGCGTATATGCCAATGGGGCATTTGCCATGACCATCGGGAAGGGTGCGGTCAATACGCTCGGATTTTAATACTCCATTGATGTGGAGGGCTGCTTCTGGACCAAGGTCGCGGAAAGAAATGTCGCACTCTGTTTCTCGCTGAAAGACGGCACGGAAATTTACATCAGGGAAATTACCGTGATCGTGACCAAATTTACCGGCAAAAGCCTGGAAGACACCCTCAGCGGCACCGGCATCAACTCGCTCACGGGAGATGAAGTAGCCATCAGCGATGGCCGCTTTTCAGGAGAATATTGACACCATGGAAGGAAGGGGGAAGATGAATGGAAGAGCTGCATCCGTGCAGCTCTTTTTTTCTTTTTTCTGGATTTGCCGAAACCGGGCAGAAGCAGCATAGGGTGCAGATTAAACCGCCCCCGGCACTCAATTTCTTAAAGTCTTTTGATAAATTGCGTTTTATGAAAATCCGAATCCTTCTTCTTTTTTTCTTTCCGCTCCTCTCTTTTGCTCAGACGGAAAACTCCCTTTTTACGGTAGATACCATTCCGGTCGGGGAGGCCCCCCGCTTTTACGGCAAATACAAAAGCTTTTGCGATACGATTGCGGCCGTACGCGAAATGCAGGCCGGACGCGGACTGACCATGATCACCCTGGGAAATGGCCCGGAGGCTCTTCAGATCGTCATTTGGGATGACGATGCCAAAAAATTTCCGAAGGCAATCCCTGCGCTCTATTATCCGGGCGACCGCATCTGTGTGATCGGGCAGATTTCGAAGTTTGGAAACCGTCCGCGCCTCGAAGTGGGTACGCCCCGGCAGATTCACAAAGTCCCTTAGGGCTGGGTGGCTTTATGTTTTTTTAACGCACGGAGGGGCCACCGGATCAATCATTGTTCACGGAGATTCTTCAAATTTGCCGTCCGGGCCGTTTGTCCGGAAAAGGAAGCAATATGAGGAAATTATTTCTGAAAATTTTTCACGGGGCGCTCTTCTTTCTCCTGCTCTTTCTGTTTTCCCCGGTGCTCCCCGCACAGTCATTTCGAGGACTGATACTGGATGGGGCAAGCGGCAGTCCCGTCCCCTTTGCCGTCATATATCTTGACGAACTGCAGTCAACGGCTGTCAGCGATGCATCGGGGGTATTTACCTTCAATGAACTGCCTCCTGAAGCGCTTCACATCCATATCAGCTATCTCGGCTACAAAACCCTCGATGCCATTGTCGATATCCGCCAGCGTACGAGCGACACTTTCCGGCTGGAAGCGGCTCACACACGCCTGCAGGAGCTGGTCATCTCCGTGCCGCACGGCAAACTGGAGTATGAGAATGTCGTTGCCATCGAGCGGCAGCAGCTTGAGCGATTGAAAAATGCGGCCCCGCTGACTTTGGCGGCAGCCGTTTCGTCCATGCCCGGTGTAGATATTTACAGTACGGGACCGGGCATCGGCAAGCCCGTGATCAGAGGACTGAGCGGCAACCGCATTGTCACTTATGCGCAAAATGTAAGGATTGAAAATCAGCAATGGGGCGATGAGCACGGCCTTGGTGTGGGAGAAGCAGGAATTGAAAGCGTGGAGGTCATCAAAGGGCCCGCCTCTCTGCTCTATGGTGCCGATGCGCTGGGCGGGGTGCTGTATTTTGTGGATGAGCGCTATGCTCCGCAGGGGGAGTACGAAGCCCGGGCGGGCCTTCAGCTTTGGAGCAACGACCTTTCCGGGGCCTCTGACTTTGCCTTTAAGATCAACCGCAAGAATTTGAAGTTCAATCTCTTTGCATCGGCATCTGCCCATGGCGATTATCGGGTGCCCGATCCATCGAGGATATACAATACGCGCTTTTCCGAGGAAAACCTGAAGGCCGCTTTTGGCTACAACAAGGGCATCTGGATCAGCAACCTGCGCTACAGCTATCTGATCAACCATTTTGGAATCAGCGAAGGCGATTCCGTTTACCGGGGCGCAAGCGCCTATCGCATGACACTGCCCTTTCAGCGGGTGGCACAGCATACCCTGAGCTGGGAAAACACCCTCTACACGGGCGATTCAAAATGGAAGATGATACTGGGATTGAGCGAAAACCGCAGAAAAGAATTTGAAGACGATGCGCAGCAGCCGGCCCTCGACATGCAATTGCAAACCGGCACCTACGACCTGAAGTGGTACAGCGCTCCGCTGGCCGGAAAACTGACTTTCATAGCCGGATCGCAAGGCATGTGGCAGCTCAACGGCAACCGGGGGCCCGAGCTCTTGATTCCTGATGCACGAACCCTGGATGCCGGAGTCTTTGTAATGGCCTCCATGGAAGTCCGCAAACTTACGATGCAGGCCGGTCTTCGTTTTGACCAGCGCAATATTCTCAGCCACAGACAGGTGGCCGGGGGAAGTCTGTACCCCGCATTGGAGAAAAGCTACCGGAGCCCGAATTACTCCTTCGGAGCCAGTTATAAATCCGGACATTTTAGCATTCGCAGCAACTGGTCCACCGGCTTCAGAGCCCCCAATACCTCGGAACTCCTCTCTAACGGGGTGCACGAAGGAACCCTTCAGTATGTATTGGGAAATACAACATTGCGCAGCGAACAGGCGGCTCAGAGCGATTTGTCCGTGTCGTTCGAAAACGAGCACATCGAGTTTATGGTCAATCCTTTTTTCAACGTGATCTCCCATTTTATTTTTCTCGCTCCGCTTGATTCTGCAGTGGCGGGACTGCCGCTTTACCGCTACGAACAGGCCGATGCCCGTCTCTACGGTGGCGAAGCCATCCTCCACATTCATCCGCATGCCCTCCATTGGCTTCACTTGGAAAGCAGTCTCTCAAGTGTCAGGGGCCAAAGGGCGGATGCTACCCCCTTGCCGCGCATGCCGGCCGTACGCATATTCAGCAGCATCAGTGCTTCGTGGACCGGCAGGAAAAAGGAGGGCAAAGGGGAGGTCTTTCTCAGTCATCGCTACTATTTTGCACAACGCAACACGGCCCCGTTTGAGTCGGCCACACCGGCCTACGCCCTGGTGGATGCCGGCTTCAGCTATGCGATGGAAAGCAAAGGGGCTGCCTGTCGCATAAAGGCCGGGGTAAAGAACCTCTTCAATACCCGCTATATCCCGCATCTCTCACGATTCAAGCCCCTGGGTATTTCAAATCCCGGCCGCAATTTTTATATCAGCCTCGAAATATCCCGGAGCGGAAAACTCGGATAAAGCGGAAGCGGCAGAGCCCGGAGACAGGTTGATGAATGGCTGAAAAGAAGGCCGCTCCCCGGCTTGACAGTTGTAGAAGTTTAATACTTAAGAAATACTCAAAAAAGATTTGTCATCGTGCGCTTGTAGAAGGGACCTGTCCTTTTCGCGCAAGACGTCTGTGGGCCCGAAATAGATTCGCAGCGCGATTTTTTGCTACTTTCCCTGCCCTGACATTTCTATTGCTGAGTTTTATTCAGCTTCATAAATCGTCAGGGCTTCTAAAAAAAGTAAAAGAAGCAATAAGAGAGATAAAAAGCACCAAACGTGCCGTCCCTCCGGGCCTCCCGGTCCCGGGCATTTCTCTTTGCGTTATCAGCGCAATTGGAAAGCTTCTTTTGAAATTTAAAGCCGTTGATCTGCGCACCCTGCGTGAAATGTCTTTTTCTTTTTCCTCACAGATTTCGCGGAGCGCTTCGCCATACCGGAGCTGCCGACTCTACTGCATTCCAACTCCTTAACTTCTTCACTTTTTAAATTCCTCAAGCACCGGTTGTAAATCACTACAGGTAAGTTTAGCTTCTCCCTGACTTCATA
>JALSIH010000071.1 GCA_026981615.1 Chitinophagales bacterium | reverse complement strand
AAAAATCCGATGAGCAGCCCCATGCCGATGCCTGCCCACACGGGCATCCGGGCCATTTCCTTTTTGCGGATTCCCAAAAGTCCGCTGACTTTCAGAAAGGCAAAAAGGAGAAATGCTCCGAGTATGATTTTGTAAAGCTGGCCCGGCAAATGGAAGAGGCCTCCGAGATAAGCTGCCGGAGCCGAGGAAAACATCAGAATTAAAAAAATACGGGTATCAAAATGCCTGCGCGATCGATAGGAGATAAAAGCAAGAGCCGAAACAAAAAGATTCAATATCAAAGCCGAAGCCCGCAACTCACCGGGAGGCAAGCCTGCCAGGGCAAATACGGCCAGATAGCCGCTGGCCCCGCCATGGCCCACCGTGGCATAGAGAAACGCCACAAGCAACAATGCCAGCTTGAAGAGAAGAGTCATTCTTTCTGCATTATCCCCCGATTGAAATCATGGCCCGGTTTTTCTCAAACTCTCCCGCTGCTCCTTTGCTTTCAAACGGAGGCAGCCCTCCCCGTGCGGCATGTTTGCCCCTGATGCTTTCGATGATCTGCTTTTGCACATCCCCACCGCTTCGAAGAAGCGTGAGGAGGTCGCTTTCCTCTCTTGAAAAAAGACAGTTCTTAATTTTTCCGTCTGCCGTCAGGCGGATGCGGTTGCAAGTACTGCAAAAAGGATTGGTCACCGAACTGATAATGGCAAAAGTACCTGTCGCCCCGCTTACCCTGAAATTCCGTGCCGTATCGTTTTTTGCATCCTCTATTTTTTCGAAATCGAATTTGCTTTCGATAAGCTCCAGCATTTCTGCGTAGGAAACGGTCTTGCCATAATTCCACTTGTTGCCTGCAAAGGGCATGAATTCAATCAGGCGGACATGCAGCGGCCGTGTGCGTGTCAGTTCAATAAAATCAGGCAGCTCGCTCAGGTTCTGCTCGCGCATGACCACCATATTAAGCTTCACATGAAAACCCCGGTTCACAGCCGTATCAATATTTTTCCAAATGCGAAGAAAGGAGTCTTTTTGTGCGATGCTTTTGAATTTGTCCGGATTCAGTGTATCGAGGCTGATATTGAGGGAGCGCAATCCGATGGAATCAAACAAATCAAAAAAGCGGTCAAGAAAAAAAGCATTGGTTGTAATGGCGAGTTTCACAGGCATACGGCCCAGGCTTTCGATAATCTGCGCGGCATCCTTGCGCATCAGGGGCTCACCCCCGGTGAGCCGTATCTTTTTTACTCCGAGCGATACGAAGTGACGGGCCAGGGTGATGAGCTCCCCGGCCTGCATCAGCGCAGCCGGAGGCATAAACTGCATACGCAGGTCGGGCATGCAGTAGATGCAACGCAAATTGCAGCGGTCTGTCAGCGAAATGCGCAGATAATCATGTACTCTTCCAAAGGAATCGAGCAAGGGCATATTCAAAAATAAGCTTTCCTCAGAGAAAGCCGATCAGCCTTCGAAGCCTATTTTTTTGTGGGTACCGTCACAGTAGGGTTTTTTGGAAGAGCCGCCACAGCGACAAAGAAATATTTTTTCACGGTCCGGGCTTTCCTCTTTTCCGTTGTAGCTGATTGACAAAGGGCCCTGTATCAATAGCGGTCCGTTCTTGAGCACCTCCACCTTGCAACTGTTTTTTCTCCTTTCCATTGCAACCTTTTATTTTCCCAAATTCAATTTATTGATTAAAGATTCCAAATGGGCGGCCTCTTCGGCCTTAAAAACAGGCATAAAACTTTGTATATACCTGTTTTGCTTTCTTAGTGTATTAACACGCTCGAGGTACTAAATTCCCGACCCTGCAGATGCAGCAAATAAGCCCCTCTGCCGTAGCGGCTCATGTCGATAACGATGTGATCTTCATCAGAAGTTATTGATATGCTTCGCAAGAGTCTGCCATGCAAATCGTAAAGCTGCACACATTCATACCGGCCGGCCCGGAAAGTAAGTGTCACCTCACGTCCATCTGTGGGATTGGGGTAGATGGTGACTGGAGATGTAAGGCCATTTGTACTTTTTATGCCTGTGACAATCGAATCGGCCCCAAGTCGGGCAATGAAGAAGTTTTCTTCTCCTTTATTTTGTATTACAATTTGATCAAATGACACAGATAAACTCCTAAAGTAACCGGCTAAATAGATATTATTTGTATCAGAAACATAAATATCATACGGAGTTTCATCTCCGCCACCCTTGACCGTTTTGACCCATTGATAGTCACCTTCTGTATTTATCTTTGCAATAAAAGGATCCCGCTTCAATCCAAAAACTGTATCCGTTCCAAAAGTAGCGTAATAACTAAAAAATCCACCGGCATATATCATGTCGTATCGGTCAATTGCCAATAATTGCCCTATATCCGAACTTCCTCCTCCTCCATTAACAGCCCATCGAAAGGCCCCATTCGAATCATAGCTTGCAATGTACATATCGAAATCACCCAGGGAAGGAAGGAGATAAACAAATTTACCGAAACTCAGATCATCAGCGAAATAGGTACCTGTCACATATATATTCATCCGCTTATCGATTACACAGGATTTTCCATAGACGGGATTTTCATTTCCGGCCCCTCTTGCCCAATAAAAATTACCGGCTGTATCATACATTGCCACAAACATATCCGAGAAAGTGCTTTCTTTGAACAAGAGTCGAAAATTACCGAATTCCATCCACCAACCTCCGAAACTACCCGTAACAGCAAGTTTTCCTTTTCGAATTGAAATATCAAATGCTTCATCCGCATATGTCCCTCCGGCAGAACGAACCCAGCAGAGCTTGCCCTTCTTATCAAATTTCGCAATAAAAGCATCTGCTCCCTGCACCGCGGTGATCTTTACACTGTCAAACCACGCGCTGTATTGCAGGGATGGAGAACTATAGTTTGCTCCATAGGCGCCCGAAATGTATATATTGTCGTTTTCATCTCGGTCAATACCTCCTGTTGAGTAACCGAGCCTTCCAATTCCTATATAATCATCTCCCGGGCCTCCGGCTGTTTTGACCCATAATAGCTTGCCCCTTGGACTCAGAGAATAAATAAAAATATCCGTAGCTCCACGGCTGACCAGAACCGTATCACCGATAAAAAGCGAGTCTTCGAACTTCCCTCCACCAACCAACTCTCCTCCTGATAACTGCATTAAAACCAGACCCGAATTGTCTCCCGAACCAGAAAAAATCTGTACCCACTCCGTATTTTGATTTTTATCAAGCTTTACAATGAAGGCATCCTGACTTCCATTATTGTGAATAAGAGTATCTGCCAGGCGCAATTCCTTTTCGAAAAAGCCGGTAAGCACAAATCCGCTGTCCCGGGTTTTTACAAATTGATTGCACATGCTCTTTCCTTCCTCCGACCTGGAATAAAACACCTCATTCCAGTAGAGCGCTTGCGCCAAAGTGGTATATCCCGAGAGAAAAAGAAGCGTTATTTGTAAAAGTTTGAGCATTTCAATGGCCTTCGGGGTTGAGCATATTTTGAGTGGCGGCAATCAGGATATTGAGAACACCCGGACGGCAGTTGAAGTTTATCAGCCGGCAAAGATCCTCCTTACGCCTTTCCAACTCATTAAATCCATAGTACTTTTCCTTGCGTGGTACCTTCTTCCCGAAAACATAATCCTGCCCGTCATTCGATGGATCCATAATGAAGTACAAACCCGTCATGTACTTATCTCTTGAATCATCCACTCCATTTTCGCCATCAACAAAATCATCAGCAAAAGTTCCCGCTCCAACGGCTCCGAAGTAGCTGCGGCCGGTAATAAAAGCACTTACAATAGCTACATATTCTTTTTCCCGAAGTGGAAAAAAGGAATAGTTTGATTTGAAAATTGGTGTCGAAGCATCAATTGTTGTTTTGCCATCATTACTGACAAACTCTTTCCTTGTATCCACAAACCTCTCCTGATGATCAGGGATTGTTTTCCAGTACTCCGCAGTCTCACCATAACCTAAGGGTCGCATCTGCGT
>JALSIH010000070.1 GCA_026981615.1 Chitinophagales bacterium | reverse complement strand
TGTATCGGCCGTGGCACTGTTGACCAAAATATAATACCAGTCGTTTTGAGTCAAAACACCGGTAGTGATGCCGGCATCGCCTGTTCCGCTGGCCGATGAGCAGCTTATCTCATTGTCATTGTTGTCAAAGAGGGCTACTTCCACATTGCGGATACTGCCTTCGGCTCCCCCGGTTTTAACCGTAATACTGGCACCGGAATAAAGGGCCTGAAATTTAAACCATACACCATGGCTGCTGCTTCCCGAAAAACAGGATCCGCTTTGTACATCGGCCGTGGCATAGGCATTGGTGAATGCGGCAAACGCACTTTGGTCTTCATATAAGTCAGTGAGCCAATGGGCATTGCTTTTCAGATCATTGGCAGGAGGGGTTGTTCCGGCTGCGGCAAAAGTGCGCTCTGAGTTGCCGATTTGGGTATAAAGCCAGAACATAAGAGCCAGAATCGTAAAAATGCCCAGCGTTCCTGCGAAGATGCGTAAAAGCCGGACTTTGATGCCGGCTTGTGTTTTTAGTCTGTTCTTTAGGTTCATACCTTTTCTCATTTGCTTGTATCGCAGGGGATATTTTTATGTTCAATAAATACGATACCCCTGTGATAAGGTTGCACTTATTCCTTCAAAGCGACAAAGATTCCCGATGAAACTTACATGCCGGTCGATAAATGAAAAAATGGTGTTGTATTTCCGGAAGGAAGACGGAGGAAGAACAACTTGCTCAGTTGACCGCTTTCAGCAGGTCTTCAAGAGCCGGAGTGAGCCGTTCAAAATGAAAATCGAATCCGCTTTTTCGTATTTTTTCGGAGCTCACCCGGTTGCTCATCAGGAGCACTTCAGACATTTCGCCCAGCAAGAGGCGAAGTGCTAAGGGGGGAAGGCCAAAGCTTAAGGCCCGCTTGCCGGTGACTTTTTTCAGCGTCTGCATATATTCCTTATTGCGTACCGCCTCCCCGCCCGTCATATTGAATGCACCGCTCAGCTCCTCATTTTGAAGCAAATGGATAAATCCGCGGCAGACATCATCAATGTGCACCCAGGAATAAAATTGACGACCGCTGCCGAAATAAGGCGCCAGACCCGCTCTGAGCGGCAACCATGTTTTCGGGAGCATTCCTGCTTCCCTCGCCAAAACTATTCCGATGCGAAGTTTGGCCACACGCGTTCCCAATTGGGCGAAGCGATCGGCCGCATCTTCCCATTTTTGACAAACCTCACTCAAAAAACCACTGCCTGCCGGCTGCTCTTCCGTCACCGGGGCCTCGCCCGTGTCGCCATATATTCCAATGGCTGAAGCCGAAATAAAGGAAAGGGGACTTATCTGCCATTCCCGGCAGTAATCAAACAATGCATTGGCCGAGTGTACGCGGCTTTTCAAGATTTCCTCCTTGCGGTCGCGGCTCCAACGCTCATCGGCAATGCCGGCTCCGGCCAGATGAATAATATGTGCGCTTCGCTCAAGTGCAGCATGCTCAATGACACCTTCGTCCGTATTCCAGTGATAAGAATAAGGGGGCTTTGAGGGCCCGCGGCTTAGAATAAGCGCCTGATAACCTGCATCTTCCAGCAACTGTCTTAATCTCGAGCCGAGCAGCCCGCTCCCACCGGTTATCAGAACCGTTCTTTTACGTTGCTTATCCATGCTTCTCTCTCTTACCTCAAATTGTAATAACTTTCTGAATCTTTCGAACCAAGCGATTCTTCACATGCTAAAAATTCGCATAAATTTAATTGCTTTGATTGCGCTGTGGGCAACAATGTATCTAAACGGCTGCAAAAAGTACCCTAAACTGACAAATACACCACATAAGCTGTCAATCTGGGAGATCGATGATCCCCCCGGATTGAACCCTTTGCTCACTTTTGATGCCACCTCTACCGAAATCAGGCCGCTGCTTTTTCAGTCCCTGCTCAACTTCAGCTATGACGATTACTCCCTCATCCCGGTTTTGGCCCGGTCGAGGCCCGTGATAGAGACGCTGGGCGATACGGCCATGGTGCTCCATTACAAAATCAGGCCCGAAGCCCGGTGGGACAACGGCCGCCACGTGACCGCCCGTGACGTGCTCTTCAGCTACAAGGCCATTGCTTCTCCCGTGATTGCTGCCGATTACCTGAAGCCTTATCTTCAAATGGTCGATCGCATAGAAATTGATCATTCCGACTCTCTCAGCCTGCGCATTTATACACGCGAAATCCACATGCGTGCAGAAGCTTCTACGGGTTTTGAGATTCCTATTTTGCCCGAATACTTTTATGACCCCGGTCATGTACTCCGCGCATACTCCTTCCGGGAGCTTTATGACATGCAACATCCCGGGGATCAAGCCCTGATAAAATGGGGAGAACGTTTTTCCTCTCCCGAATTTGCCCGCCTGGGCGACAGCATGAGCGGCTCGGGAGCTTATCGCCTGCAACGCTGGGACCAAGGTGAACGCATTGTGCTGGAGAAAAAAGAAAACTGGTGGGGCGGGGAAATCAGGGACACGGGCAACATGTACTTCGAAGCCCATCCGGAAAAGATTATCTACCAGATCATCAACGACCAGACGGCCGCCCTTACAGCACTGAAAGGAGGGCAAATAGATGTGATGCGCAGCGTCAAAGCCCGGGATTTTAAATCTCTGCTCGAAAACCCCGGCTACCGCGAGCGGTTGAAACTCTTTACTCCGCCCATGCTGGCCTTCTCGGCACTGGGCATCAACATGAAGAGCCCCCTCTTTGAAGATCGCAGCACACGCCAGGCCATTGCTTTCCTCATCGACTACGACCGCCTCATGAAAGATGTCATGTATGGTTTTGCCGAGCGCTGCATCGGGCCGGTATATCCTTCTCTGAAGAAATATTACAACGACAGCATCACTCCCTACCGGCTCAACCCCGATAAAGCCCGCAAATTGCTACAGATGAGCGGCTGGGCCGACCATGACGGGGACGGATGGCTCGACCGGACGCTAAACGGGGAAAAAACAGATTTTGAATTTGACTTTATCACCAACAAAGGACAGGAAGAACGCGAAAAGGTAGCCCTGATCGTACAGGAAAACCTGCGCAAAGCCGGCATCCGGATGAATATCGTTTCACTGGAGTGGGGGCTGGTTCTCGAGCATTTGTTCAATCATGATTTCGACATGATGTACATCTCGATGGTGGGCGACCCGGCTCCCGAAGACTACAGCCAGCTCTGGAGCCGTGCCAGCCGCAACGGAGGATACAATTTTGTGAATTTCGGCAATGCCTACAGCGATTCGCTCATCGCCAAAATCAATCGCACCCTGGACGAGGACGAACGGGCCGGATATATTCGCGAACTACAGGTCCTGATCCATCGCGAGGTGCCTTATGTCTTTCTCTGGACACCCGAAAACCGCATTGCCATCCGTCATTCGTTCAGGAATATGCACATTTCGGCCTACCGTCCCGGCTTCTGGCCCGGGGGTTTTATTCTGGAAGCGGATTGAATTAACTTCATGCTATGCTGAAGTATCTGGCCCGAAGGCTTCTTTACATGATTCCCACGCTTGTGGCTATTACGCTGCTGACATTCGTCATCAGCCTGCATACCCCGGGCGATCCGGCCATGCTGAAGCTGAGGAACAGCGAAGCATCAGGCCCCGGAGGAGCCCGAGAGTTCTGGCCTGCATATGCCCGCGAAAGAGCAAAACTCAATCTCGACATGCCCGTATTTTATTTTTCCCTTTCCCGGCTGGCCCTGCCCGACACTTTCTACCGCATCGCCATTCCGGCCCATCGAAAAATGCTGGACAATCTCTGCTGGGAATATGGCAACTGGCCCCAAATTTCAAAGTATTATCAGAGATTGAAACAGGCCTGGTTGCATCCCGGGGAGGAGCGGGACGAAATGCAGGATGCCGCACTCTATCACCTGCTGGTGGCAAGCAATGCACGCGAACGGGTTCAATGGATAAAAAAATTGGACCGAAGACGTTTCGGGCCCGTTCTGGAAGCCTGGGCTGAGCTCCAAAGCAAGGCCCGGCCCTGGAAAAACTATATTCCGTCAATTCATTGGCACGGGAGAAAAAATCAGTATCACTATTGGCTTTTCGGTGACGGCAGGGAAAACAAAGGCCTCCTGCGCGGAGACCTGGGCCGCTCTTTCAGAAGCCACCGGAAAGTGAACGAAATATTGTCTTCTGCCATACTCGTCACCCTGCAGATCAGCATTTTCGCATTGCTTTTCGCTTTTCTTCTGAGTGTCCCCAGCGGCTTGTTTCTGGCAGGCAGGGCCGGCAGTTTCCTTGACCGCAGTCTTTCTTCCCTCCTCTTCGCACTCTATTCCACCCCGGCTTTCTGGTTGGGCACCCTTCTTATTGTTTTTCTCGGAGGGGGCGATTTTTTAAACTTATTCCCTCCTTTCGGACTGGGTGATATCAGCCAGAGGGGCTTTTTCGATGCCCTTCTTTTTCGTTTCTGGCATCTTATCCTACCGGTCTTTTGTCTCTTTTATCCGGCCTATACCTATTTGACACGCCAAATGAGGAACTCGGCCCTTGAGGAAATGCAGAAGCCGTATGTGAGGGCACTGAGAGCCCGCGGAATTCCTTTGTCAAGAATCCGGAGAAAAGACATTTTCATCAACGCCAGCCTGCCGCACATCACCCTGCTTGGCAGCTTTATCCCCCTGATCATCAGCGGATCGGTAATGATTGAAGTTGTTTTCTCCCTCCCCGGCATGGGAAAAACCACCCTCGATGCCCTCTATGCCCGCGATTACCCGGTGGTTTTCGGAGCCGTACTCATCACCTCTGCCTTTACCGTGCTGGGCTTTCTGCTTTCCGACATTTTGTATCACCTGGCCGATCCCCGAATACAGGTAAAAAAGGAGAAAGCATGAAGTGCAAAAGAGACTTAAAAAGCATCATGCGCAGGCATTGGCCACTTCTGCTTCTGGGGTTCTATCTGCTGACGGCCCTTCTGGCCCCTCTGCTGGCCAACAGCCGCGGATGGATCGCCATGGATCAAGAGGGGCAAATTACCTTCCCTCTCTTTCAGCAGGCCCCGGGCGGGCATCCCGAGACAGATTACCGCTGGGTGATCGGGCCGCCCGTACCCTATCTTCCCGCAGATCAGGATGCAAGTGAAGTCCGAAAGGCACCCTTTCAATCGGGGAAACACCTTCTGGGCACCGATGAACTCGGGCGGGACGTCCTTTCGATGATCATCCACGCCACCCGCAAAGACATGAGTGTGGCTTTCTTTGCCACACTGCTGGCCGGCTTCATCGGCATCTTTGCCGGTATGATTGCTACGGCCGGAGGGTCCGGATTCCGGCAATTTAAGCGGATCGAAATTATTTTTATCCTGCTTTTTTCCCTGCCTTCCTTCTTTTATTCCTTTATGATCCTGCCCCGACTCATGAAGGAGTTTCTGCCATTTCCTCTGCTGCAGGCATTTCTTGCACCGGCCGCTTTCATAGGCGGCATTCTGATACCGGCTCGCCTTCTGGGCCGCTTATTCAGGCGGGGCGCACTGGCCCGGAAAGTTTCCCTCTCACCCGATCCCCTCATCAACCGGCTCATTGAAATCACGGTCAGTATTCCCGTCATCTATCTCATCATCATGCTCGTGGGCAGCCTGGGCGGGCAATCCACCCTTGTTCTTATTCTGGCCATCGGGCTGACCGGATGGACGGGCATCGCCCGGCTGACAAGGGCCGAAATGCTGCGAATCAGAGAGCAGGACTACTATCGTGCAGCCGGAGCCCTCGGGCTCAAACGATGGCAGATGATTCTACGACATGCCGTACCCAATGCCCTCGGGCCCGTACTGACGGCACTGGCGTTCGGAATGGCCAATGCCATACTCATCGAATCCTTTCTTTCATTTATTGGTCTGGGATTCCCTCCTGACAGCGCTACCTGGGGCAGCCTGCTGAATGCCGGGCGGCAAGACCTGTCCTCCTGGTGGCTTTCGCTTTTCCCGGGGCTGGCCATTTTCTTCATTGTGCTCGCTCTTAATGTGAGCGGTGAAAGATGGCGCTTTCGCCACCGGAAAGAAAAAATATAAATGTCTTTGCGCAAATGAAATTATACCCGTCAAACGTTCCTCCTCTTAAGACAGAATATCTTAATTTGCCACTGTGAGAAAACTTTACTTTTTCATTCTGCTCTTCAGTCACTGTGCACTCAACGGCCTGGCCCAGGAGATTACCGTGAGCCCGGTCATAGAATCGGTCAGGCGCAATGAAGCCGTGGAGATACTGGGGGCTTATAAGGAAAACATATACAGCCACCTCTACGACAACAACGATCATCGCCTGATGGCTCACAATGCCGGGCTGAGAATGATGTGGCGCAGAGAGCTGCCCCTGGACCGCAGAAATTTCCGTTTTGAAAAACTGCTGTATGACCGGGGCCGTTTTCAGCTCATTTACTCAAAAAGGTCGCGGCAAAGCCAGATCATCTACGGCCTGCCGATGAATGCCGATGGCATACCGGATACGGCTCATGCCGTTGTTCTGGATACCATGCAAAAAAAGATCGGTGAGAATTTTTTCGATATTTCCTTTGCCGAATCGGATGACAAAAAGCATGTAGTGGCCTACTGGATCGATCCCAATAACTTTGACAAGAATGAGTTGTACTATGTCATTTTCGATCGCCAGTTTCAATCGATCAAAAAGGGCCGTGTGAAGCTTCCCTTTGTAGAAAAACGAGCGGCCTTTCACTCACTGCTGATCGGCAACCGCGGCAGGCTTTATGTGGTAATAGCCGAATACAAATCGCAACAAAAGGAAAATGCCGTCCGCTTCTGGATCATGACATCAGGAAACAATTTCCGCGACTATGAGCACATGGAAATAAAAACAGAATCCAATCTCTATCTGAACAATGTCCGGTTTAAGATTGATAATCTTAATGAATATATCAATGTGGTCGGCTTTTATACCGAGGGAAGCACGAGCAACCGGGCGGCCGAGGGCATCTATTTCGCCCGCATCCCCTTCCATTCCTCCCGGGCCGAAGTCAGTTACTACGAGGCCTTCTCACCGGAGTTCATTGCCCGGATCAAGGGCAACAGAAAAAGCAGCAAGAACAGCAAGCTCTACTCATTTATTATTGACAAAGTGATACTTCGAAAAGACGGAGGCCTCCTTTTTGTTGCCGAATCTTTTTACAAGACCTATCGAACGACCAACTACCTCTATGATATCTACGGATTTCCCTCTTACAACGAATCCACCGTTATCTACCACTTTGACGAGCTCATTGTGGTTTCATTGCACCCCAACGGCAAAATCCACTGGAAAAATATCATCGTGAAAAACCAAAGCAGCAATGGCGACTACGGCCGCTATTCGAGCTACCAGATGATGAACAGCGGAGCCTTTCTGAAAATATTTTTTAATGAAAAAATCAGTTCGCGCAGCAATCTCATTGAATACACCATAGACGTAAACGGCAAGATGAGCCGGGAGGTACTGTTCAACAGCAGGTCCTACAATGTGTACCTGATGCCACAGTATGGCCGGCAGGTTTCTGTGGACGAGATCGTCTTCCCGAGCATGAAAAAGAGCGAATTGCGCCTGCTCAAATTAAATTATCACCTCAATTAAGTACTTCACAATTATCTTTAGGGGGTGTTATCCCTGTTTCAAACCAATCGGCTCTACGGCTACCTCTGGGTGCTTCTTTTTTTTGCCCTGTTGAGTCTCCCTGCCTGGATTCAGCCCCCCGTCCGGCTGCTTGTCCCCTCCTATGACGAGCCTCTTTTCTCCTTTGTCTTTCATTTTATTCTGAGTCGTCCGCTCCTTTCTCTCACCACCGGCTCATTGATTGTTTTAGGCAATGCCGTAGTGATCAATCAGCTGTACAATCTTTTCGGCCTGGGCAAAAGGCAGCATTTTCTGACAGCACTTTTTTTCCTATTGACGGCCTGTCTGAAGCCCGAGCTGCTCTACTTTAATCCGGTAGCTCCCGCGACTCTTCTTCTAACTATGGCCCTTCGCCAGGCTTTCCGCCTCTACAATGCCGTCAAAGAAGATGAAGCCTTGTTTAACATGGGTGCCTTTATTGGCCTGGCTGTCCTGTTTTATCCTCCCTTTGCGCTCCTCATCATTTGGTCGCTGGCGGCCGTCAATCAGTCAAAAAGAATGAGCCTGAGGGAATGGCTGCTTTATCTTTTCGGAATGCTGACTCCGTGGTGGATATCCTTTGGCCTGCTCTACCTGATTGACCGGCAATCCCTGCTCCTGAATGCATTCCGTTTTTTCCGGTCTTTTTCGCTACCCGAAACCGGGCCTGTGACCTGGGCCGATGGGGCGGTTTACATTTTGCTGGCAATTCTGCTTATGCTCTCCCTTGCTTCTCAGCTTTTGAACCAGGGAAGCCGGGTGATGCAGACGAGAAAATATCACCTGCTTCTCATGCTGCTCTATCCCTTCCTTCTTTTTTCCGTTTTTTTTGCCTCCTCTCCCGGCCTGCTGCCCTTCTATCCGCTGGCCCTGCCCGTCAGCATCACGCTGGCAAATTACTATGAAAAAAATGCAGGCAACGCCTATCTGTCAGCGCTCTGCTATCTTCTGATCCTGCTCATTATAAGCAAGCAATACCTTAATTTTGACCTCATAAATTATATCATTCCATGAAGTTCGGAGTTGTCGTATTCCCGGGTTCCAATTGCGACCGGGATATTATTCATGTATTGGATCAGGTATTGAAGCAGGAAGTGGAGACCCTCTGGCACAAAGAGGAAAGCCTGCCCGGATACGGCCCGGAAGATTGCATTGTCTTGCCGGGAGGTTTTTCCTATGGCGATTATTTGCGATCCGGTGCCATCGCCCGCTTTTCACCCATAATGAATGCAGTCATTGAACATGCCGAAAAAGGGGGGAAAGTGATTGGTATCTGCAACGGATTTCAGATCCTTTGCGAAGCCGGCCTGCTGCCCGGAGCGCTGCTGCGCAACAAGGATCAGCGCTTCATCTGCAAAAACATACATATCAAAGCAGGCAACAATGCCCGTGCACTGACGCGGCATGCCCCGGCTCAAAGCGCCCTTAAAATACCCGTAGCCCATGCCGAGGGACGCTACTATGCCGATCAGGAAACCATTGAGCGCCTCTTCCAAAACGGGCAGGTTCTTTTTCAGTATTGCGATGAAAACGGAGAAATCACCGGGGAGGCAAACTTCAACGGCAGCGTGATGAACATTGCCGGCATCAGCAACCGCGAAGGAAATGTAATGGGAATGATGCCTCACCCCGAGCGGGCAGCCGAAGAAGCACTGCACAACCGGGACGGGCTTTCCATTCTAAAAGGTCTGACGGATACTTTGAACTGAAAAAATGCAAGCACGGTTTTCCCTTATATTCTCAAATCTACCTATGCGAAGCGGCAGTCTTTTCCTTTTCATTCTCCTTTCTTCCGTTCTGATCAAAGCACAGGATTTAAATCCGGTATCATGGACGTTTTCTCTTGAAAAATCAGGAGACAGCCTTTACCTCGTTCATGCAGATGCCCGCATTGAGCCTCACTGGAAACTTTACTCCCATTTTATCGAAGAAGGCGGGCCGATTCCTACGGATCTTTATATTGACAGCCTCCCGGGTTTACGGCAAATGGCGGACATTGAGGAAGAAGGAAAAAGACACGGACCAGACAAAGACCCCATTTTCGGAATTGATGTAAGCTATTACATGAATAAAGTACGTTTCACAAGAAAGGTTTATGTGGCAGCGCACCCGGCAATAATAAAAGGATATGTACTGTTTATGGTTTGCAACGATGAGCAATGCCTGCCACCGCGCACCATACCCTTCGAGTTAACTCCATAAAACTAATGAGATGAAGACAGCGGGCAGACTATTATTCCTGACACTTTCCTTTCTCCTGATTTCCTCAGGGCTCCAATCCCAGATACTGGCCCCGGTTAAGTGGTCTCAAAGCCTGGAAAAAACAGGAGACAAGAGCTATACGCTCATATTCACTGCGGATATAGATGACGGATGGAAGATATATGCCAATGACATTGAAGAGGGCGGCCCGATACCCACCGGATTCACTTTCGACACCTTGCTCCACCTGACGCCCATAGGCCCGCTGCAGCAGCTCGGACGCAAAAAAGAAAAAGAAGACCATTTCTTTGACATGCAGCTGAAATGGTTTGAAAACCGGGCGGTTTTTCGCCAGGAATTTGAGTTGGAAGGGGATGAAGGAGAGCTCAAGGGCTATCTGACCTTTATGACCTGCGATGCAACCCAGTGTCTGCCACCGGAAGATGTGCCCTTTCACTATCAAATCATCCGGGGTGAGATCACTTCTTTAATCGATACGGAAACATCGTCAGTACCTGAGGAAGAAGTAGGCACAGGCGAGGCCGCAATACAGACGACAGGCGGAGCAGAAGAAGAAGTAGGAGATGGCAGCAAGAAGAAAAGGAAGAGCTTATGGGGATTTCTGCTGGCCGGCTTTGGCAGCGGTCTGCTGGCCCTGCTCACTCCCTGCGTATTTCCCATGATACCACTCACGGTGAGCTTCTTTACAAAAAGCTCCAAAGACCGGAAAAAAGGCATTGCCAATGCCCTTATCTATGCCTTGTCGATCATAGGCATATTTCTGATTCTCGGATTTTTGATCACACTCACGCTGGGACCCGGTGCGCTCAATGCCATGGCCAGCAACAAGTACTTCAACCTCATGTTCTTTGTGGTGTTTGTCATATTTGCCATCTCCTTCTTCGGTGCATTTGAGATTACCCTTCCCAGTAGTTTTATCAACCGGGCCGATGCCATGTCTGACAAGGGAGGCATCATAGGCATATTCTTCATGGCCTTTACGCTGGTCCTTGTTTCCTTCTCCTGCACCGCTCCCATTGTAGGCAGTATGCTGGTGCTGATTGCCGACAGCGGAGAATTCTGGGCTCCGATGATGGGGCTAATGGGTTTTGCCCTGGCACTGGCCATCCCCTTTGCCCTGTTTGCGGCATTTCCCGGCTGGCTCAACTCCCTTCCGAAATCAGGGGGTTGGCTCAATACCGTAAAAGTGACCCTCGGCTTTGCCGAACTGGCTCTGGCCATGAAATTTCTCTCCGTGGCTGATCTCAGCTATCACTGGAATTTCTTAACCCGTGATATCTTTCTCTCTGTCTGGATTGTCATTGCCTTTCTCCTGGGCACCTACCTTCTCGGAAAATTGCAGTTTAAAGGCGAGCCGGCTCCCAAGCTGACGGTGACGCGGCTCTTTTTTGCCATCTTTTCCTTTGCTTTTGCCGTTTACCTTCTGCCCGGTCTTTGGGGAGCCCCGGTCAAGTTGATGAGTGGCATCGCACCTCCCCAGCATTATCAGGAATTCCAACTGGATAATCTGAAGTATAAACTTAAAAACATTGAAAGCCACCTGGAAAAACTGGAGGGAAAAGCCGCACCGGGTGAAAGCCCGGAAAACGAGGCCCTTTGGATTCCCGAAGACATCGTCAATGTAGGGCACTGCCCCCATGAGCTGAATTGCTATTTCGACCTGGACCGGGGCCTGGCTGCCGCCAGGAGGGAAAACAAGCCCATATTGCTCGACTTTACAGGCTGGTCCTGTGTCAATTGCCGAAAAATGGAAGATTTCGTGTGGTCGGATCCGCGTGTGTGGGAAGTAATCAACAATGACTACATCCTGGTCTCACTTTATGTAGATGACAAAACCCCGCTTCCTAAAGAATTCAGGGTTTCAAAATATACCGGCAATAAGGTATCCACGGTGGGCAAACTTTGGAGTGACTTTCAGCGTGACCGTTATCAGGTGAACTCCCAGCCATATTATGTGCTGCTCGATCATCAACTGAATAAACTGGCTGAGCCCATTGGTTACACGCCCGATAAAGATCGCTATCTGCAATACCTCAAAGACGGTCTGAAAGCTTTCAGGAAATAAAGCGCTTTCCGAAGGCCATCATTATACCGACTTCAGCAATCTTTTCAGCCCGATAAAGATGGCTTCTTCTTCCGCATCCATCGGATGATCGATTTCAAGCATCTTCCGAAAATCGCTGATGATGCGTTCCAGTGCATTTTCGTCCTTGCAATATCTTCGTTTGAACTCCACAATGACATCGATGCGCTCCACGTCATTCAATTCCTCAAAGAGCGCCAAAACCTTTTCGTACTCCGACCGGCCCACCCTCGATTCCATGTACTTTTTTTCCTTTTCATTGATGTTCAGATCGGCATTTGCCGCATAAAGCAGTAAAAATGCCAGATAATCCTCGTATTTCCAGTCTTGCAGCTCTATTCCCATGATGCTGATTTTTTAGTGCGAATTTGTAGACGCTTCAGATATTATTTCCTGTAAGTTAATACGCATTTTCGTTTTTCATGAATTAAGATGCCCTCCGGATGGAGCAGTTCGAAATCAATAATGTAAATGCCTTCCCTCAATTTCTGCAACTCATCATCAAGGCCGTCCCAGCGAAATTCACTCTCAGCTGACAACAATTCATTGTCGCAGAGGGTTCTGACCGGGTAGCCTCTCGAATCAAAAATCCGGATACGACAACTATAGCCCGGGATTTCCGTTTGGATGCGTATTGTCAGCAGATCCTTATATCCGTCCAGGTCTGGGCTAAAAACCTCCGGACTGACGTCAATGCTCCCCTGAAAGGAAGGCGGAGCATAAAGCTGTGAGTTGGAGTCGGTGGGTGTGCCGTAGCCTCTCAGAGAAGAGGCTGAAAACCAGTTGACAGGATCATTGGCCGGGCCTTCGGGGTCTATTCGCTCCAGACTTACACCGTTTCTGTCTGCAAGCAGTTCATAATGCCAGTCTTCAAAATAGTGTACTGAATCAATTGTCATTCCGCTCGAATCACGCAGCAAGACCACCCCCTCGTCATCCGGATAATTGGGCATGCCGGGAAGCTGAATCATCTTGCGGGGGTATTTGACAAAATACCGGCTCGCGACCTCTTGCGTATCGGACGTAAACACGTAGATATCATCCGGCATCAGAAAGACAAACTTTTGAGCGGCTGAAGCCATATCTGAAAGCATCATGGCTGAGGGGTCCCGCTCGGCTATCTGAAGCCCGGCCATTGCAATGATCTTTTGACTGCGGTTGAGTATTTCTACATAATCCACTCCTCCGCTGCGAGGGTTGAATAGTATTTCATTAATCACCAGATCATTCCTTTCAAGCGGAAAGGCATCAATAAAGCCGGCATCAACGGAGCCCTGGTTTCCCGCACAATCGCTGAGCGAATCCAGAAGAATTGTATAAAGCACACCTCTTTGAAGGCTGTCGGCAAAATGAATAAGAAGAAAAGGGATTCCGTTTTGAAGCCCTGATTCCATGCTGTCGATTGCGGGAGCTCCATTTGGGGAAACATGCCCGGGCAGCCCCGCCAGCCGCTCGTTCCATATCAGCTTTACCGCATATGGACTTACAATATCAGCCGACAGAAGCACCGGAGCACTGCTGTCCCATCTCATTCCGGCTACCGAATTTATTGAGCCGGGAGTTCCTCCCCGCAGATCTGTGGAGGCATGCCAGTTGCTTTTGCCCGTGCACAGAGGATCGACTTCAATCCGCTCAAGGGTCCAGCCGCCATCTCTCTTGTCTTCCTCCTGATACCATGAGGAATTATAAGATACACGGTCGAGCAGATCGCCACGGGAAGTATAGAGCGACAGATCATCGCCCGAATTATTTAAAGAGGGAAAACCTTGCATTCCATACACCCTGCCATATTTTGAAAATAAAGCCGTATCGGCTATATCGCAGAGAATCAGATATTCTCCTGCCTCGATGCTTGTATTTGCAAAGCGGGTGGAAGCGGTCGCATCGGAAAGGACAAAATCATTAAGAGAGATACTCAGTTCCGTTGCATTATAAATTTCAATAAATTCGGCTTCGGGCAACTGACGGGGTGGCGAAGGGTCGGGGAAGATTTCATTGATCACTATATCGTGATACGCAGGAAAGAAGTGTACAAAGTCAATGATTTGGGTATCCATTTGGTTGCCATTGAGATCACGGATTGACCAGGCCCGCAATTGATACGCTTCGCGATTGACCAGGGCGGGATTGAGATACAACTTCCATATTTGATGCTCCTGACTGTCTCTTCCGACCTTTTGAATGAGAGGCTGTCCTTTACCGGTGAGGGAATAATTGCCGATGGTCGATGCGCTGCTGCTGTCCGGTTCTTCGTTAAAAGTAAGCTGCAATACAGTGTCGCTCAGAACCTGCAAATCTGAAATATACGGTGCCTCATGATCTTCGTACAAGGGGCCAATCCTGAAGTCATCAAAGTAGAATTTATCGCTCCTGCTCGCAGTATGCGTACACTCGAGGCCGAAAAAAGTAGTTATCGGAAGGGGATAACCATTGCCTTTCCCCTGAAACAGGTAATTTCCATCTCCCGAAGTGTCGATTTCAAGCAACCATTCCCCATTTTTAACTGCCACATGTATCCAGGTTGCAAGAGCACGGGCCGCCAGGCTGTCGGTACCACGTAGAACAAGCTCCTCCTGTCCGTTCAAAGTACGATATAATTCGAGCGCATCCGCATTTCCTGCCTCGCCAACCCTTAAAAAAAAGCCCTCAAACTGAGTGCTGCCGGGTATTCCGTTTCCTGCTAAAAATACCTTTAAATAGTTGCTGCTGCTGGGGCTAAAATCCAGACGAAAATAAAAATACCAGTCCGCACTGTCCTGCAAAGCGACCTTAGTGTAAATAACAGCCTTATCTGTAATGGGACTGTTGCTTAATTGCAACTGCGTATCAGCGTTAACTCTGAATTTTGAAGTATCACCCAACCAAACAGGATTTTCCGTGACATTCCCGTCAGAGAAGTCTTCCGTAAAAAACACCTGAGCTCCGGAAAGCAAAGGCACCAATAAAAAAATGAAGTAAGACAATATCTTTCTCATTGCTTTAGCTATATTAAGAATTTGAGCGCAGAAAATTTAGAGAGACGCAAGTCAATACCCTATTTTTACAAAAACACTGGAATGATGAAGTTAGCGCTTGTCGGAGCCACAGGGCTGGTTGGAAAAACAGCACTAACCATACTGTCCCGCTTGCCCGTGACCGAATTGATTCCTGTGGCCTCCGAAAGGTCCTATGGTAAGTCGATTTCATTCAATGATAAAGATATCCGTATTCAATCCATCGAACGGGCCCTTGAGATGAAACCCGATATCGCCATATTCTCGGCAGGCTCGGAACTGTCCAAAGAATATGCCCCCCTTTTCAGCAGCAAGGGATGCTACGTAATCGACAATTCCTCAGCCTGGCGAATGGACAAAGATGTCCCGCTTGTCGTGCCTGAAATCAACGGGGATCAGCTCACACGCGATCATTATCTCATTGCAAACCCAAACTGCTCTACCATTCAAATGGTGATGGTATTATTCCCAATTGCCCGCATCTATGGTCTGAAGAAGGTAATAGTAAGCACCTACCAATCTGTGACAGGAAGCGGTTATCAGGGGCTGGCTCAGCTAATTTCAGAACGCGAAGAACGAAAAGTGGATAAGCCGGCCTATCCCTATCCGATTGATTTGAATTGCATTCCCCACTGCGATCGCTTTCTGGAAAATGATTACACACGCGAAGAGATGAAACTGGTTTATGAAAGCAGAAAAATAATGGATATGCCTCATTTGCCGGTGCATGCTACCGCTGTAAGGGTGCCCGTAATCGGAGGCCACAGTGAAAGCGTATATATCGAACTCGAAAAGCCCTTTGAAATACAGGAAATACGCACGCTGCTCGCCAGAAGTCCCGGTATTAAAGTCTTGGATGACCCAGCAACAGGTCAATACCCCATGCCGGCCATTGCACATAAAAAAGATGAAGTCTTCGTTGGCAGAATCAGAAAAGATATTGACAACGAAAAAGCACTCGGCTTATGGATTGTGGCAGATAATCTAAGAAAAGGAGCTGCCGGCAATGCCATACAGATAGCCGGAATAATCCATCAAAGATTTATTTCCGATGCCCCGGCTTAAAAATATTTCATTGGCCGAATTAGCCCTTCGAAATGGCCAGGATCATGATGAAGTATGGGTTGCCTACAAGGGATTGGTTTACGATCTCAGCCAAAGCAGAAAATGGAAGAACGGATTGCACTATTCGCACTGGGCCGGTCAGGACTTAAGTGCCGAATTGAAAGATGCTCCTCATTCCGAACAGGAAATTTTAAAATTTCCCGTGCTTGGAAAATTATTGAACAAATAGTGTAACCAATACACCTTATTTCCGTATGCCAAAGAAAAAACAGCATGCGTACTCTACTTTTTTCAATCCTTTTGCTCCCCATTTCTTTATTCGCAGGAAATCCATCCTCTATCAATCTGAGCTATTCCATCCAGGGTGAAGACATTATAATGACCTGGACTTCACAAATAGGGGTGGAAATGTATGAAGTTTATACGGCAACCAGCATCAACGAGAACGGAACCCTGAATTACCGTTTGATCACAAATATTCCGGTTGACGGAAGCTTTCAGCTTCAATATACGGATAGGAGTCAAAAGCAGTCCGTGCTGAGTTATTACAAAATTGTAGGTGTGGACCACAATCACAATGTGATCAGTGAATCGGTGTTTACCGCGAACTTGATAAACAAAGATGTTTACACGGTAAACATCATGCCCAACTTCTTTTCTGATTTACTTGAATTTGAAATGAATACAAAAGTAACCGGTGAAGCACGTATAACGGTAGAAGATATCATCAACAATTTCAAGAAAACTCAGACCATAGCTCTTGGAAGCGGATACAACACCTTTGCAATCAATCTCGATTCACATGAGTCGGAGAGATATGTTGTCAAAATTGATTTTGCCGGCAAAAGCACCTATCGCCTGGTAGAAATGGAAAACAGCCATGAAAGAATCCTCACTTCTGATGAATAAGCAGGAATGCATTTAGAAATAAAAAAGGGAGTCAATTGACTCCCTTTTTTATTTGCTCCCCCTCTTGGACTCGAACCAAGGACCTACTGATTAACAGTCAGCCGCTCTAACCAGCTGAGCTAAGGGGGAATTGTGTGAGCACAAAATTAGGCTTTCACAAATAAATATCAAATATTTGCAGCAAATTAAAATCCCATGAAAATACTGGTTGTAGGTACTCTTGCATTTGACAATATCGAAACTCCTTTTGGCAAGGCCGAACGCATTGTCGGGGGTGCTGCGAATTACATTGCTCTATCCGCTTCTTATTTCACCAATTGCATTGATATTGTTTCAATCATTGGAAACGACTTTCCCGAAGACTATCTTAATTTTCTTGATAAACGGGGGATTAATACCCGTGGAATTGAAAAAGTAAAAAATAAGAAGTCTTTTTCATGGACCGGCAGGTACCATCTCGATATGAATACCAGAGATACGCTTGCCACTGATCTTAATGTACTTGAGGATTTTAACCCAAAAATTCCAAATAATGCGGATACTCCAGACATACTCATGCTGGGCAATCTGACACCATCTGTCCAGCTTTCCGTCTTAAATCAAATGAAGGAAAGGCCGCAGTTGGTTGTACTGGATACCATGAACTTTTGGATGGACACCCAGTTAGAGACATTACTTGAAGTATTGAAGGGAGTTGACGTATTGACAATTAATGATGAAGAAGCAAGGCAACTTTCCGGTGAATATTCACTTAAAAAAGCATCTAAAAGAATTCTTGATATGGGGCCAAAATATCTTATAATTAAAAAAGGTGAAAACGGAGCCCTGCTATTCAATGAAAATATGATCTTCTTTGCTCCTGCACTTCCATTAGAGGACGTTTTTGATCCGACAGGTGCAGGAGACACCTTTGCCGGTGGCTTCATCGGACATCTCGCAAAGTCTGAAACATTTAGCTTTGATAATTTTAAAACCGCTTTGATTCACGGTTCGGTGATGGCCAGTTTTTGTGTGGAAGATTTTGGCCCAAAGCGTTTAATTAAACTGAAGCCCACCGAAATCAATAATCGTTTACAACAATTCATTGATATCGTCCAATTCACTCACTCCTAATTTAGGATTGTTGTTCTTTTGATTTAAAGAGTACAAAATATTTAACTCATTATACTCTGTGCCAAAATAAAAAAGGGCTGTGCATTAGCACAGCCCTTTTTTATTCACATTATGATCCAACTTATTTGGTAATAACAAATTTCTTGGTAATTAAAGTACCATCAATGTCAAAGCGAATCATGTATTGTCCAGAGGCCCAATCTTTCACATCGATCGTATGTTGATAGGCTTTATCAACTGCTCCATGTATTTCATATACTTTTCTTCCAAGCATATCAAATACAGTCATATTCATATCAGCCAATCTCTGATCCAATTCAATGTTAATATTCATAACATCACTGGTCGGGTTCGGATAGAGCCTTACCCTGCTTGAGAGATCATTCTCATCTATACCAAGACCGAAGTCGGCTTCCACAGTGAAAGTAAAGGTCTCTGTACAACCAAGCGCATCGGTTACAACGAGAGTATAAGTATCCGGTCTGAGGTTGTTAATATCCTCCGATTCAGCACCGTTTGACCAGTTATACAAGTACGGAGCAACACCTCCGGTAATTGTAACATCAATCGATCCATTATTATATACAGGAGTAGTAGCATTTATGACTACCGCGGTAGCGCTGATCACACCGGATTGAACACCGACCGTAAAGCTGGCAGTACTTGCACAACCTTTGGCATCCGTAACAGTGAAACTATATGTACCGGCTGTGATTTCGTCGACATCTTCACTGACTTCACCATTAGACCAGTCATATCTGTAGGGAGGTGCTCCACCTTCCACCTGAACATCAATTTTACCATTACTGTAACCGGAGCAGGTCACATCACTTACTGATCCGGAAACAACAGGAAGTTCATTCACTTTGATGGTTGTAAATCCGGTATTGAAACAACCATTGGCATCCGTCACTTCATAGGTAATCGTATGTGTACCGGCACCTGCAGTAGCCGGATCAAAAGTTCCAGCCGTACTATTCACAATACCAGGACCAGTCCAAGTACCACCAGGAGTAGCCGCTTGCAGGTTAACTGCCGGCTCATCCGCACAGAATGGTCCAACCTGAACTATATCCGTATTCGGACTGGCATTCACAGTAACCTGTCCTGTACTAATAGTAACACAGCCATCCTGTCCTGTAACCGTGTAGGTTATCGTATGGGTACCGGGTCCGGCTACAGCCGGGCTGAATTCACCATTTAAAGGATTCACAATACCGGGTCCTGACCAATAACCACCACCCACGGAAGCGGTCATTAAGGAAGTATTCTCTTCCTGACAGAAAGGACCTGCCTGATTAATCGTCAGGTTAGCAATACCTTCTACCACAATGGTCAGATCGGCACTTACGGTACATCCGATTGGATCTACATAGGTATAAGTGATTACATGAGTACCCACACCCGCTACTGAGGGATCAAAGGTTCCGGCATTGGCATCAGTGATGCCCGTTCCACTCCATGTACCACCTGCCGGTGTAGCTGAGAGATTAACAGGATCATCGCTCTGACAGAATGGACCTGCCGGCAGTATTGAAATCTCAGGAGCCTCCGATACCGATACCATAGCAGTATCAAATCCAGTACATCCAATGGAATCCGTGTAAGCGTATATAACCATGTGCGATCCGAGTCCGGCAGCTACCGGATCAAACTCACCCGTATTGCTATTCACAATTCCGGCACCTGACCATGTGCCTCCGGCCGGAGTGGCAGTCAATGTAACCACACCCTGATTGAGGCAATAAGCGTTTGGTCCGGCAATGCTTGGTTCTGGCAGAGGTACTACCGTGATATCCAAGGTAGAGGATGCCGTACAACCAAATTCCGTAGTATTTGTATAAGTAATCGTATGGGTTCCCACACCGGCAACAGAAGGATCAAATGTGCCGGCAGCAGTATCCGTTATTCCAGTTCCACTCCAGATTCCACCCGTGCTTGCTGCGGTAAGTGTAATTGAATTATCATTTACACACAACGGGCCGGCAGCATTGATGGTGACATCCGGAAGAGGTCTTACGATTACACGCATCAGACTATCATCCGAACATCCGTTGGCATCTGTTACTGTCAGTGTGTATGCCGTAGTAACTGTAGGCGATGCAGTCGGGTTGGCCACAGTTGGATCACTTAATCCGGTTACCGGCAGCCAACTGTAAGTGTAAGGGCCTACACCACCTGTTGCGGCAGGCGTACCACCAATGACCACATCATCGCCTTCGCAGATTTCAAGATCTCCTCCGGCATTTGCCATCGGCAGATCGTTCACAGAAATAACGACTTCGTCTGAATAGGTACATCCGGTTTCATCGGTTACAAATACCGTATAGGTAGTATTAATCAGAGGATCTGCAGTAGGATTGGCAGAGAACGGATCATCCAATCTGTCGAACGGCTGCCATTCATATGTCAATACCCCTTGTCCTCCGGAAGCTGTGGGAGTACCACCCAGGACAGTACTTTCTCCTTTACACAATACCCTGTCGTCTCCTGCAAATACCACAACTTCAGGATTAACTACCAGGTTGAATGTATCGGAACCCACACAACCGTTTTGATCAATTACATCCACCGTAATCATTTCTGATTGCGTAGCATTGAAGCAAACAGTATCGTTGCCCGATGTAGAGTTGCTCCATACATATGTCAGTCCGGTGCTGTCCTGCAATTGAATAAATGCAGTAGCCAGAACTTGTTGATCTGTCAACGCACGGTTATAAACCCTGAATTCATCCAAGAGCATACCGTTAGACAATCCGTTGAGCGTACCGTATCCGCCAACTTTAAACGGACCATTTCCAATTAATTGTAAAGGAACCAGATTATAGGTAACCGTGGTCACACGCTGTCCGTCAAGATAACCTCTAACTTCTCCGGAAGCTGAATCGTGCACATAAGTAACAACTGAAGGTCCATAGGATACATTCGGAACCACGACATCCGGGAAGGGCCCTCGGAGCACCATGCTACCAGGCGAGCCCGCATTGAAGCTACCCACTTCACAACGGAAGTCTTTTGCACTCGGATCACCGAAGACATGCCATGGTGATGACAGGTTACCGGCCACGTTCCAAGGAACTTTATGTGTCCAGAAGGAAATTGTCCAGCTGCCGTCTCCAAGGTCAGTAGCCCAACCGCTGTTTACAAAATTGCTTGCCGAAGATCCACCTACACCCTGAAGTGCAGAGCCGAATTGTCCTGTACCGGTTTGTTGCAATCCTCCAACGATTGGTGCCGGATTGTTGCCCACCGGTGAGCTTGCCAGGTTGTCCACTGATGATTGACCTGATTGATCAAATTTATAGTAGATGAGTTCAGGAACCGGAGCATCCTCCCCAACACCATCCACATCAGCCCAGAGGCATACCAGTTCGTTATAACATACGGTGTCACCACCTGTTACATTCTTAAGATTAACGACAGGAGGTTGCCAAATTACGACCTGTACCGAGTCAGACGTACTACATCCACGGGCATCTGTTACAAATACCGTGTAAGTAGTTGTAGAGTCTGGAGTAGCAACAACTACCGCTCCCATCGTGGTATCCAAACCATCCGAAGGCATCCAAAGGTATTCATAGGGTCCCGGAGTACCGGATGCCGTAGCTGTAAGTGTAACAGGCTCCCCTCTACAAACTGTCGTATCCTGTTCTACTACCAAGTCTGCAAGTGGGTAAACCGTTATTTCTATAGAATCACTAGCAGTACAACCATTTCCATCTGTAAATGTGTATACAATCCAATGCGTACCCACTCCTGCAGAATCAGGCCAGAAGAGGACCGTTTGTTGTGCAGGAGTACATGTTTGGAAGACCAAACTAAAATCGTTCAGAGCACCAAAGTCACCTCCGGCATCATCATATATTTCAAGCGTCCACGTTCCATTGGCAGGGCTACCTGCAAGTACAGAATTTAAATCACCACCTTCTGCCCGGTACGATCCGGTAATAGGAAATCCTGATGTTACAGATGCGATACTACTTGAAGCATTGTCCGTAATAGTAACATCGAATCCATCCGAAGAGCCCCCTACATCAGTCCACAATTCAATCTGGGCACCATTCGGTGCGGTAAGGTAAACATCCAGATCAGAGTTCCAGGTATGCGAAATATTCAGTATTACCTGATCCAGCTGAACATCCGCACCTATAACCTGCCCAATATTTCCTGCTACTCCGCTAACGTTTAAGTTTCTCGTTGTAGGAGGTGTTCCAAACCCACCAGTTCCAGTTGGCGGCACCGGCACTGGTAACCCGGAATCATCAAATTGCGGATTATTGCAATTGAAGTCCTGTGTGATAACTGCACCTTTACAGTAGTTTAATTCTAGCTCTAGAAAATCACCGCCACAAAAGACACCTACACCGGTGGTAGCCTGTGCTCTGAAGGTTATGATACCATCAGCAGCCCAATTCTGCAAGTCTGCCAAATTCAGAGTAATAGTACTTCCAATGGTGCCACACTGCGGACTTTGCTGTCCGATCAAGCCTAGATAATTTCCATTCTCATCATAAATATTTATGTATTCGAAGGAAGCATCCAAGTCTCCCCGTGCAGTCATTACCAACTCACCGTCCGCAGTAGGAGCCGGAACTCCGGTAAAATTGTAGAACCAGGTTCCGCCTGAAATTATAGACTGACTTTGAGCATCACTATAAGGGTCAGTACATTGTGTAACCGTAAGTGGAGGAGCGATATTGCCTCCTTGAGCAGAAGGAGTACAAACATCATAATATACAGATCCATTCCAGACCCGAGGTTGGAAAGTAGAACCAAACGGGTAGGATTTGCCGCATCCCTGTAAAATTTGGATATTGGCATCCTGTACATAGACCGCTCCTGTAGAGTTTCCATTTGTATAATTCATCGTTGTTGAGGTTACAACCGTCACATAGAATGCTTGCCTGTCACCGGCATTGATAGGAATTGCAAGGCTAAGGTTCAAAGGTGTCGGTTGATTCGTACCAGCACTTGAAGCAGTAGTTGTTGCAACCAAAGTCCATGCTGAAGCATTGGTTTCAAAGCCCTGCCATGTTCCTGTCTTAGTATACACCTCTATTGTGTATGTTCCAGGAGCAATATTGACATCAAAACTTTGAATTTGAACATCATTTATTGCAACAATATCAAACATGTTACCGGATTGACCATTGTTTGAGAAAAAGGTAGTTGTAAGCGGGCCAGCCGGTGAACACGTTGGGCCGGAACCTCCGCCTCCACCCGGGCCGAGAACAACCACCCCGGGTCCGCTAAATATTCCTCCTTCCGGTGTACCTATCAATGTATCGGGTAAATCATTGATACAGTAAGCGGTGTCTACACCGGAAATAGAAACAACAGGAACCGTATCCACACGGATATTTACAGCATCAGTGGCTTCACATCCCTGGCCGTCAACCACCGTCAAAACATAGCTGTAATTTCCAGATCCAGGTTGCGTAAAGACAGGATTGGCAACAGTAGGATCATCAATATTGGTAGCCGGTGTCCAAGTGTAGGTATAGCTTCCTTCACTTCCGCTGGCTGTTGGGTTACCGCCCAGTACCACGGTCTCACCGGGGTAAGCGCATATACTGGCATCCGTGCCTGCATCAACCACCAACGGAGTAAGTACCGTTACCGTTTGTGAATCCACATTCGAGCAACCATTTCCATCTACATAAGTATAGTAAATGGTATGAGTACCTGGACCTGCCAACGGAGCACTGAATGTGTACATCAAGCCACAGCCCGAGGTGTTTGAAGTAGTTGAGAAAAGATTGCCCGTTGGGATATTCGGCCCGGCAGAGAAAACAATGTTTCCGTTGGGATCTTTCAG
>JALSIH010000069.1 GCA_026981615.1 Chitinophagales bacterium | reverse complement strand
GTGTGCTTCGAGGCTCATCAGGTGCCCCGGACGGCTGCCCAGCGGAATGCCTTCGAGCAGAGCGTGGATGCTCAGCCCGGCCATGATCGAAAAAACCAGGCGCGAATTGAGTCTTTCACCGGCATGAATGTGTCCGTGCTCCACACCGCGCGAAAGAAAATCGAGAAACAGCTGCAGGACGAAACCGCCCAGCACCCAGACGGGAATCAGGTGCAAGTGCATGGAATAGACCTCGGGCAGCAGGTGGGCGATGGTGATGCCGAAGAGATAGGCTCCGCTGAAGGCAAGAATGAAACCCACACTTTTTTCGACCTTGCGGGCAAAGAAAAGGGCGCCAAGGCCGAAAAGAAAGGGAAGAAAAAGCAAAAGGGCCAATTCGGCTATCATGGAGCTAATTTACGATTAAGGAGGAAGAGGGCAAGGCCTGCCATAAGGCTGCCGATCAGCGTGCCCAGCAAAGCCCCGGCCAGCACATCGGAGGGATAGTGGACACCCACATAAACCTGCCCGAAGGCAATGCTGCCTGCCCAGAACAGGAGCAGCGGAGCAAAGAAACGCCCCTTTTTGCTGCGGAAAAGCCCGATGAGAAAAACGGCCACGGCAAAGTGATTGGCGGCATGAGACGATGGGAAACTCCACCCCGGCCCGCAGGGAATGCGTACAATAATGTCTTCCCTGATTTCAGGATTCTGACAGGGGCGCAGCCGTGCCACGGCCGGCTTGATGATCCTGCTGCTCACGAGGTCGCTCGTGCCGGCCGTCATGACAAGCAGCAGCACCGCAATCCAGGCCCTGCGGCCGAAACTGCGAATAAAGAGAAAGAGGAAAAAGAGATAAAGAGGAATCCAGGTCAGCTTGTCGCGCCACCAGGGCATCACGGCATCCAACACTCCGTTGGCCAGCGAGCGGTTGATCCAAATCAGCAGCTCGTAGTCGATTTGATGCATCCAGGCAGTCATCGCTTTTCTTTTTTTGCCATCAGAATCAGGCGATCGGAGCTTTCTTCGCGGAAAGGCCCGAGCCGGTAGTCGCCAAAGACGGCCGTCCTGCGCAGGCCGCTTGCGGCAAAGAGCCGGTCGAAGTCGGAGAGGCAGAGGGCCTGCACTTTCTCGTGGAAGTGATAGGACCGGCCCCCGTCTTCGAAGTCAATCTCCTTGATAATGTAGCCCTCCTCAAAATGGCGGTGAATATGAAAGACAATGCCGTCAATTTCGAGCTCCTCGGCCGGGTGCAGGTCTTCGATCACGCGGTGGGCGTTCAAAAAGTCGATGCAGACCACGCCCTCGTCTTTCAGCCCCCGGGCCATGGCATCCATGGTGCGGATATTGTCTTCCTCGCGGTCGAAATACCCGAAACTGGTGAAGAAGTTGAAAATATAGTCAAAATAGTTTTCGCGCAGCACCTCGCGCATGTCGTGCACTTCGAAGTACAGGTTGCGGCAGGCAATCTTACGGGCGGCCGCTATGTTGGCAGGCGAAAGGTCTATGCCTGTCACTTCGAAACCCTTGCTGCAGAGATAATGGGCATGGCGCCCTTTGCCGCAGGCCAGGTCGAGCATGCGGCTGCCGCGGGGCGGCTTCAGATAGTCGATGAGGGCATCGATGAAAGCGCGGGCTTCGGCATCGTTGCGGTACTTGTAGAGAATGTGATAATAAGGCGAGTCAAACCACGCACGATACCACTCCAGGCTTGCATTCATGCATGCAAAAATAAAGATAATTGTTAAGGCTATACCTGTGCCCAAAGCAGCGGACGGCTCCTTCTTTCCTCCGGGGCAAACCGAAAACTTTTCCTCTACGGAATGATGTATCACCGGAGAAAATATAAGAAGGCAGAACACCGGGCATTAAAGTGTCCTGTGACTGGCTATCTCGTGTATATTAAGTTTATGTCAGATAGTTCTCTCCCAATCTGCTGAATTCCCTTCAGTATTCTCAGAGTTTGAGCTTCCGAAGGTTTTTTTCTGCCTTGCACATACTGAGAGAGAAGGCTGGGATTCATTCCTATTCTAAGCGCTAACTGATAGGAATTTAATACTTTGTAGTATTGAAAGAATTGCTTGAAATCAATTTCAAATTTGATATTCTCGTGAGTTATTTTGCTGCCGCTTTCTTCAAAGTATAAAGAAACGGCTTCGTATGCGTTTTCAATTAATTCGGGAATGCTTCTGCCGGTTGTGAAAATGGGGTATTCCCCGGAATAAGCAGAAAAACCGGTATCCGTTTTTTCAACAAGCATTGTAATCTTTTTTCTTGTCGATTTCATGGTCTTTAATTTTGAACAATTATTTCAGTCCTGCATCCTTCATTATCCTTTTTTCCAATCCTTTTCCGATTTCCTGGCTTCCATGATTTGGGAAAATGATTATTCCCGGTTTCTTGTCGTGTTTCAACTTTACATGTGATCCTTTCTGTGAAATTGGATACCAACCGTCTTTAACCAGGATTCTGTATAGTTCGGAACATTTCATTTTGCTCTTTTGTCCCAAGCATACAAAGGTAAATAATTATTTACCTGATTGCAAAATGATCCTGTATCCGGGATAATTGCTTTCAAGAGAATAGTGCCCCTGAAAATAAAACGGGCACAGTGCATGAAACACCGTACCCGTCAGCTCTGATTTTCTTTCCGCAAGGCGCTATTGAATGACGATGCGCTGCCCCGAAAGGCGCCCGTCACTCATGAGATAGATGAAGTAAACACCCGCTTTGGCATTTATGTGCACCCGGGCACTCTGGCCCTTCACTTCGATTTCGGCATCGACTTCCCGGCCGCTGATGTCCAGCACCCGCAGACTTCCGGCTTCTATGCGCCCCTGCTTCGTCTCTACGCGGAAGCTCCCGTCAGAAGGGTTGGGGTAGATGTGCAAGGCTTCCTCCTTTCGCGAAAGGAGCGTAGCAATGCCTGTAAAGCATTCGCACTCGGAGGTATCCACACAGCCGTTGACCGTCACTTCTACGGCATAGCAGCCGGGCTTCCCGGCTATGAACATGGGCCCGGTAGCCCCTTCTATGGGCTTCATCCCGTTCTTGCAATCGAGCCACTGGTAGTCGGCTCCCTGCGGAGTTGCGATCATGGTGTCCCCGTAGAGGGTGATCTGTGCCTGCGGTGTGGGCGTGATCTCCACATCCCAGATGAGGATGCTGTCGCAGCCGTTGGCGGCCGTCAGCGTGTCGGGGTCGGCATAGTAGCCGCTGTGGGTGATGAGCAGCCCCGAAGGCGTCAGGTACGAGTCGCAGGCCGATACGCTCACCGTATCGTGGCTCACGGGCAGGATCGTCACATTGTACATGACGATGCTGTCGCAGCCGCTGCCGGCTTCGAAGGTGTCGGCATAGCTGCCGCTGTGGTTCCAGCTCTGCCCACCGGGCGAAATGTACGTTCCGCAGCTCTTGACGGACAGGGGCTTCGAAACATAGCTGTGATGCAGCGTAAGATGGATGACCAGAATGCTGTCGCAGCCTGATGCATTGACGAGGGTGTCGTTAAACTGGTAGCTTCCGGGCTGGGTATAGACTCCGCCACCCGGACCGGTAAAGCTGTCGCAGGCCGCGATGTCAAGCGTATCGTAGCTCGCATGCAGGATGTGGACGGAATAGATGATGACACTGTCGCAGCCGTGGGGGTCGCTGTAGATCACGGCAAAAGTACTGTCGTCTTCTATCAGTTGTCCGTCCGGGCTCACGAATCGCTCGCAGGCATTTGTTTTTATGTAGCTCGTATCGCCCTGCAGTATTTCGAGCTGAATCACGAAGATGCTGTCGCAGCTTTGGCTGCCGCCCGGCAGGGTGTCGTGGTACACTCCGCTATGGGTCAGCACTTGCCCGCCCGGGCTCGTATAGACATCGCAATAGATGGCGGTATCAATCTCAAGATAGGCCGTTTGGCCGATGTGGATCATATAGCGGATGATCGAGTCGCATTTGTACTGGTTGAGCAGTGCCTTCTCGAGCATCGTATCGTGGTAAATCGTGAAGGCCGTATCGTTGAGTTCTACGGGGAATGAGTCGCAGGCATAGACGTGCACCGTATCCGCGGTACTGTGTG
>JALSIH010000068.1 GCA_026981615.1 Chitinophagales bacterium | reverse complement strand
ATCGCTTCGGGGTGAATACCCGCATACTCACGGCCCTGCTTTTTCTGATTCAGCGCGGACTGGCTGCCGGCATCACCATCTATGCCCCGGCCATCATCCTCTCCAAAATTCTGGGCTGGAGCCTCGGGCTTACCATCCTTTTTATCGGCATACTCGTCATCATCTATACGGTCAGCGGTGGCCAGAAGGCCGTTGCACAGACGCACAAACAGCAGATGGCCGTCATCTTTACGGGGATGTTCTTTGCCTTCGGCTTCCTTCTATGGTATCTCTACGACCATGTCAACTTTGACCAGGCACTGACGGTGGCCGGCAATGCCGGAAAAATGAACATCATCGACCTGGACTTTGACCTGGGCAACCGCTACAATATCTGGAGCGGCATCATCGGGGGGCTCTTTTTGCAACTGAGTTATTTCGGCACCGACCAAAGCCAGGTACAGCGCTACCTTTCGGGGACGTCCGTCAAAGAAAGCCGCCTCGGCCTCATGTTCAACGGCCTGCTGAAAGTCCCCATGCAGTTTTTCATTCTGCTGACCGGGGTCCTGGTATTTGTTTTTTACGAATTCACACAGCCTCCCATCTACTTCAACGAGATTGCCCTGGAAGAGGCCATGCACAGTCCCCATGCGGCCGAGCTGAAGGCGCTGGATCAGGAACGAACGCATGTTTTTAAATTGAAAAGCGGGGCATACAAGGGCCTTACGGCTGCCTTTGACAGTGACGACCGGCCGGCCGTGGACGAACACCTTGCCCTGATTCGAAAGTTTCAGGCAAAAGAGAAGGAAATAGGGGCGAAGGTCGATTCGCTCATCGTGCTCAGTGTGCCCGGCATGGAAAAAGGCGAAGACGATACCGATTATGTCTTCATCACCTGGATTATGACCTACCTCCCCATCGGACTCATCGGTCTGCTGCTGGCAGTCATCTTCTCTGCGGCCATGTCGAGCACCAGTGCCGAACTCAATGCCCTCGCAGCCACTACCACCGTTGACCTCTACAAACGGGTATTTAAGCGCGAAGGCAGCGATCGGCAGTACCTCCGGGCCGGCAAGGCGTTTACGCTTCTTTTCGGCATTTTGGCCATCACTTTTGCCGAGCTGGCCAGCCTTTTCGACAACCTTATCGAAGCAGTCAATATACTCGGTTCCCTCTTTTACGGCACCATTCTGGGCATATTTCTGGTGGCTTTCTGGGTGAAATATGTTCGCAGTGCTTTTGCCATTTTCTGGGGGGCTCTCCTGGCCGAGGCGGCTGTGCTGATCATCTACAACCTGGAATGGGTAGAGTATCTGTGGCTCAACCTCATCGGCTGTGTACTTGTTCTGGTCTATGCCGTCAGCCTGCAGCTTATTCAGCCCTATCTGATGCGCATCATCAAGCGCAAATAGGAAGGGCCGGAAGGAGAGGAACGGAACGCAATACAGGCGGGAAAAAGCGCTTTCTTCTTCAAAACTGACTACCTTTGCACCCTGAAAAACAAGGGCTATGGAGAAAAAAAAATGCAAAGAATCGCTGGTGACCATGACCGAACTGGTGATGCCCAACGATACCAATCCGCATGGCAATCTGATGGGGGGCAATCTCCTCCGCTGGATGGACATTGCCAGCAGCATTAGCGCCAGCAAACACAGTGGCGGGCAGGTGGTGACGGCAGCCGTGGACAGTGTAAGTTTTAAGCAACCTATTCGTGAAGGAGACGTTGTCACCATCAATGCTTTTGTCACCCGGGTTTTTAATACATCCATGGAGATTTACCTTGAAGTGTTTACCCAGAGCTTCGGTGATTCGAATATGCACAAGTCCAATGAGGCGTTTTACACCTTTGTAGCACTCGATAACGGTGGCCGCCCCAGGAAAACCATCCAGGTGGAGCCCGAGAGCGAGCGGGAGAAGCAGTTATTTGAGAGTGCGCAGCGCAGGCGCGAGCTCCGGCTCATTCTTTCGGGGCGGCTCAAACCCGAAAATGCCAAAGCCCTGCAGTCGATCTTTCTGCCCGGATGGGAAGAAGACAAAATGCCTTAATAGCGAAGGATGAAGTGACGCTTTTCAAGGTCCTGACGGAAGAAGAGCAGCCCGAAGTGAAAGAGATCGACCGAGAGGCCTACCTCGGGGCGGGCCGAAAGTTCTTCCCAGGCCCATTCCATCCCCCGCGACCAGTGGATATCGTCCAGCACAAGCAGCGATGACTCATGCAAATATGGCCGCAGCAGATCGTAATAGCGGATGCTGGGATGGTAGCGGTGATTGCCGTCCAGAAAAACAAGGTCTACCTTTTTTATTTTGGGCAAGACAAGGGCCAGGGTGCTGCCGATGCGGCCGTGCAGAAATTCAATATTTCCGCTGTGATAAGGGGTGGAATGTATGCGGACAAATTCGAAGAGCGCCTTGTTTCCTTCGATGCTGTGTACCCGCGCGTGATCATTGCCCGCAGCCAGTGCGAGTGTGCTGAGTCCCAGGCCCGTACCCAGCTCCAGTACTTCGCGGGCTTTCATAAAGCGAACCAGCCCGCTTAGAATCCGGTACTGCGAAAAGGGGCGCAGTGTCTGCCGGTAAAAGCGTTTGATGCTTTTTTTATTTACCTTCTTTCCCGCTCCCAGTTCTTCCCAGGCCAGCCGGCCGGGGTTGCCCCTGAGGCTGTCCTGCCATTGCAGGAGGGAATCCAGCTTGTGATCATGACTTTTCTTGCGGATTACCTCTTCAATCAGCTCATATAAGAAAGGGGAATGGACACTCCATCTCGACTTGCCGGCAGCAAGATAGCGGGCATAGGCCCGGGCAAATTGAATTTTATTGTATCGTTCCAATGACGAGCGGCTTTAATGGTGACCCATGAAGATAATTGATAATGCATGCAAAGTTGATCTTTGCCGGGCAAAGCCGGGAAAATATTTTCTTTATACATGCAGAAAATGAGCGGGAAGCACTTCCTTTTCCTTTAATCTTTTTCAGCATACGCTCTCTGCTTCGCATGATTCCTTTAATTTAGGGGTACAAATTGATAAAAATGAGAATACGATCTTTCTTCGCACTGCTTGCTTTCCTCTTCTGTTCCCAATGGCTCGGTGCTCAATCTTTTGCTCTGGTCATTCACGGTGGCGCGGGGTCCGTTCAGCGGGAAAACCTAAGTCCCGCACGCGACTCCATGTACCGGGCTGCGCTGCGGGAAGCGCTGGCTACGGGTTACGGCATTCTGGATGAGGGAGGCTCGGCTCTGGATGCGGTGGAAAGTGTGATTGTTTATCTGGAAGATAACCCGCTCTTCAATGCCGGCCGGGGGGCCATCCTCAACAGCGATGGCTTGGCCGAGCTGGATGCCTCGATCATGGACGGCAGCAGCATCAATGCAGGGGCCGTGGCCTCGGTGCGCAGCATCAAAAACCCCATAAAAGCGGCCCGCCTGGCCATGGAGCGCTCAAGCTACGTGCTTATGGTGGCAGACGGGGCCGAGCAATTTGCCAAAGACCGGGGACTCGAGATGGTGGATCCGGAATATTTCATCACCCCGGCCCGCAGAGAATGGTACAAAAAGGCGAAGATGAAGGATGAACGGGGAGCCGGCAAGATTCTGCTCAGCCATCCGGTATTCGGCACGGTGGGCTGTGTGGCCCTTGATAAACAAGGCCATCTGGCGGCAGGCACCTCCACGGGCGGCCGCGGACTGAAGCGCTATCGAAGGGTGGGCGATTCGCCCATTATCGGTGCGGGCACCTATGCCGAAGACGGTGTTTGTGCCGTTTCGGCTACCGGATACGGTGAGTATTATATCCGCGGAGTCCTGGCATACGATGTGGCGGCCCGGATGAAATACGGGGGGCTGGCTCTGCAGGATGCCATGCGAGAGGTCATTCATCACAAGCTCCGGGATATGGGAGGCACAGGCGGGCTCATAGGCGTGGATTCCGAAGGAAACGTAAGCATGGACTTTAATACCAACGGGATGTTCAGAGCGTATATGAAAAAAGGCGGAGAAGCCGTGGTAAAAATCTACGGGGATGAGTAGACCCCGTTCCTTTGGGTGGAAACGCCCGGCTGCTTATATCCTGATAGCTGTACTGTCCCTCCTGCTTGTTTTATTAT
>JALSIH010000067.1 GCA_026981615.1 Chitinophagales bacterium | reverse complement strand
GGGCCGCTTGCAATGCCCATATTTCCACATTTACAATATTGGCAGATTAGTGAAAAAGGCCCCTGTTTTCGGTATCTTTGCACTTCGAAACAGGGGATGCCTGCCCCTCAAAAAAATTGACTATGAATGAGAATGAACGGATAATTCCGATTAACATCGAGGAAGAGATGAAAGCGGCCTACATCGACTATTCGATGTCGGTCATTGTATCGCGTGCGATACCCGATGTAAGGGATGGTTTGAAGCCGGTGCACCGGAGGGTTTTGTACGGAATGTACGATATGGGCCTTTATCACAACCGCCCGTATAAAAAGTCCGCGAGAATTGTGGGAGAGGTGTTGGGTAAGTATCACCCGCATGGAGACTCTTCGGTTTACGATGCCATGGTGCGCATGGCACAGCCCTGGTCGCTGCGCTATCCGCTTGTAGACGGACAGGGTAACTTCGGCTCGGTCGATGGAGACAGCCCGGCCGCCATGCGTTATACGGAAGCCCGCCTGAAGAAAATAGCGGAAGAAGTTTTAAGAGACATCGACAAGGATACGGTTGACTTTACGCTCAACTTTGACGATTCACTGAAAGAGCCCGGTGTGCTTCCTTCACGAATACCCAATCTGCTTATCAACGGTGCCTCCGGCATTGCCGTGGGCATGGCCACGAATATTCTTCCGCACAACCTCACAGAGGTGATCAACGGAATCATTGCCTATATCGCGAATCCGGAAATCACAACGGAAGAATTGATGGAGTACATCAAAGCTCCTGACTTTCCTACGGGCGGCACAATATACGGCTATGACGGGGTGAAAGAATCCTTCGAAAGCGGCCGGGGACGCATTGTGGTTCGATCCAAAGCCGAAGTCGAAATACATGACGGCAATGAACGCGACCGCATCGTAGTGACCGAAATTCCCTATCAGGTCAATAAAGCGGTGCTGATCATGAAGATTGCCGACATGGTCAATGAAAAGAAACTGGAAGGCATTGCCGATATCCGGGACGAATCGGACCGGGATGGCATGCGCATTGTGTTTGAACTCAAACGCGATGCCATTGCCAATGTAGTGCTGAACCGACTCTTTAAATATTCGCAACTCCAAACTTCCTTCGGAGTAAACAATGTGGCCCTTGTTGGAGGCAGGCCCAAGCTGCTCTCGCTGAAATCCATGATTGCCCGCTTCGTGGACTTCCGGCACGAGGTGGTGGTGCGAAGAACAAAATACGATCTGGCACAGGCAGAGAAACGGGCACATATTCTCGAAGGCCTCCTCATTGCCCTTGACAATCTGGATGCCATCATCAAGCTGATACGCGAAAGCGCCAATCCGCAGGAAGCTAAAGACGGGCTGGTGAAAGACTTCGAGCTGAGCGAAGTGCAGGCTCAGGCCATTCTCGATATGCGCCTGCAGCGACTGACCGGGATGGAGCGGAACAAGATCAAGGAAGAGTATGAGCAAGTCATGGCGAAGATCAAACACTTTAAAGAAATCCTCGCGGATGAGAAACTTCGCATGCAAATCATCCGGGATGAATTAATTGAAATCCGGGATGAATATGGGGACGAACGAAGAACGGATATCATCTATAGCGGCAATGAATTCAGCATTGAAGACATGATTCCCGATGAAGATGTGGTCATTACCATCAGTCATATGGGCTATATCAAGCGCACCAAGCTGGCCGAGTACAGAAAGCAGGGCAGAGGGGGCCGGGGTTCTAAAGGCAGCCTGACCAGGAATGAAGATTTTATCGAACACCTATTCGTGGCTTCTACGCATAACTCCATGCTCTTCTTTACAGAGCAGGGCAAGTGCTATTGGCTCAAGGTGCACCAAATTCCGGAAGGCACAAAAACTTCCAAAGGGCGCGCCATTCAAAACCTGATCAACCTGCCGCAGGATGACAGCATACGGGCATTTGTGACCGTAAAAAGCTTAAAAGACGAAGAATTCCTCAATACGCATTATGTGGTTTTCTGCACCAAAAAAGGAGTGATCAAAAAGACATCGCTCGAGGCCTATTCGCGGCCCAGGGAGAATGGCATCATTGCCATTTCGATTAATGAAGGCGATCAGTTGCTGGAGGCGAAACTAACCAATGGAAACAACGATGTCTTACTGGGAATTAAGAGCGGCCGGGCCATTAAGTTCCATGAAGAAAAAGTACGGCCTATGGGCCGCACGGCTACCGGAGTGCGGGGTATCAGACTGAGCGATTCGAAGGATGAAGTCATTGGCATGGTATGTGTTGACAAGGAGGAAGAAGACAATACCTATATCTTTGTTGTTTCGGAGAATGGCTATGGCAAACGAACACCTGTAAAGGACTATCGCGAAACGAACAGGGGAGGGAAAGGAATTTTGACCATGAAGGTCACCGATAAAACCGGTCCTCTGATTGCCATGAAAGGAGTGAAGGAGGAAGATGACCTGATGATCATCAACCGTTCGGGAATTGCTATCCGCATCGGGGTCGATCAGATCAGTGTGATCGGAAGAGCCACACAAGGTGTACGGCTCATTAAATTGAAAGACGGAGACATCATTGCGGCCGTAGCCAAAATTGATGTGGTGGAAGAGGAAGAAGAGACAGAAGAAAATACGGAAGGAAACGAAATATCTGAAGAATAGATTGAATTAAAACGGGTAATTAACTTTAAAACAATTAATTATAAACATCGAAATATGAAGAGAATAGCAATTTTGGCACTCCTGGTCGGAATGAGTACTGCCGTTTTCGCGCAAAAAAGCAAAGTAACTACGGCCGCTCTGAATATGAAGTCGGGAGACCTCGAAAAAGCAAGGGAAGCCATTGACATAGCCGTCACAAATCCTAAGACCATTAATGATCCGAAAGCCTGGTACTATAGAGGAGATATTTATCTCCGCTTGTATGCAAGTCCCGAGTTCAATGATTATGATTCGGTGGCACTTGACCGGTCGTTTGAAAGTTTTAAAAAAACCATGGAACTTGACAGCAAGAATAAGTACAAGGATGAGGTTGTTCTTGGCATTGATGCCGTTCGCCAGATGTATTTTAACAAAGCAAATGAGCTCTTCGATGCCGAAAAATTTGACGAAGCTTATCTTGCAATTAGCAAATACCTGGAAGGCAACGAGCTTATAAGGGCATTAATGGGGGACGATACGGTGCCGATGGATACCCTGAGTTTTTTCAGAAAAGCTTATTATGCCCAACTTTCGGGTAATAAAGAAGAGGCCATGCGCTTATATCAGGAACTTGTTGATCTGGGTTTCAACCAAAGTCCCTTTTTATATGACCTGTATTCCACGCTATTAATTGATGCCGGCAATACGGAAAAGGCCCTGGAAGTATTGCGGGCCGGACAAAAAGTCTTCCCCGAGAATGTAGAGCTGATTATTGATGAGCTGAATATTTTCCTGTCGGAAGGGAAAGCCGAAAAGGCCATTGACCGCTTTAAAGAGGCCATTAAACTGGACCCTGAAAATCCCGATCTTCACTTTGCTTTGGGTACGATTTACGACAATCTCTATGACCGGATGAAAGACAGCATTCCGGAGAAAGCCGAGGAATATAAAGTAAATGCCATTACCTACTACGAAAATGCACTGGAAAATGATCCGAACTACTTCAAGGCTGTCTACAACATCGGTGTAATTTACTTTAACGAGGGAGTGGAAGTTGCAAAAGAAATGAACAACCTGCCTATCAATGAGCAGAAGAAATATGAAGAACTGAAAAAACAAAGAAATGATGATTTTTCTAAAGGGCTTCCGTATCTCGAAAAGGCACATCAATTGGATGCCGGGGATCTGCCTACTATGAAAGCCCTAAAAGAAATTTATTTCCGCCTGGGTGAAATGGATAAGTACAAGCAAATAAATGATGCGATTAAAGCCCGCCTTGCCGAAGGAGAGAAATAAAAAATAAAAGAATCTAAAAAAAGCAGCTCTTCCGGGCTGCTTTTTTTAATGGTCTTCTTAGAAAAGCGCTTGCTAATGAGACTTTCTTTTATGGTTTTAGCAGAAATGATTTTTTAACTATTGACAAGTGCATATAGCCGGGTTGTTTCCTGAGATTGAAAATGCTGATACCGGTATCTTAATGAAAGGGGGCGATCCGTCAAATATCCATCTTAACATAATATTAATAGTAAGCGGGGTA
>JALSIH010000066.1 GCA_026981615.1 Chitinophagales bacterium | reverse complement strand
CTATACCCTGGCAGACGGGTTGGAATACGTAAGGACAGGGCTTCGGGCCGACCTGCATATTGACGATTTTGCCCCGCGGCTCTCCTTTTTCTGGGGCATCGGGATGAACCACTACATGGAGATAGCCAAACTGCGTGCGGCCCGCATGCTCTGGGCCGCTCTCATCCGCCCCTTTGATCCGCAGAATCCGAAATCGATGGCCCTGCGCACCCACTGCCAGACCAGCGGTTGGAGCCTGACCGAGCAGGACCCTTTCAACAACATCGCCCGCACCTGCAACGAAGCGCTGGCAGCCGTACTGGGGCATACCCAGTCGCTGCACACCAATGCCCTGGACGAGGCCATTGCACTGCCCACCGATTTTTCGGCCAAAATCGCCCGCGATACGCAGCTCTATCTGCAAAAAGAAATCCACATCACCGGAGAGGTGGACCCGGCAGGCGGATCGCTCTATATCGAATACCTCACAGCGCAACTTGTGGAAAGAGCCTGGAAGCACATTCGCGAAGTGGAAGCGCTGGGCGGCATGGCCCGTGCCATCGAAGCCGGCATTCCGAAGCGGAGAATAGAAGAAGCGGCCGCCCGCAAACAGGCCCTTATCGATGCCGGGCGGGAAGTCATCGTAGGATTGAATAAATTCAAAGCCGAAAGTGAGAGCACCTTTGATATACTGGAAGTGGACAACACGACAGTCCTGGCAAAGCAAAAAGAACGCCTCAGGCAACTTCGCAGCACTCGCAGAGAGGAAGCCGTAAAGGCTGCACTTGAAAAGTTGAGCGCCTGTGCGGCCGGTGAAGACGGCAATTTGCTGGAAGCAGCCATCGAAGCGGCAAGGGAAAGGGCCACCCTCGGAGAGATAAGCGATGCCATGGAAAAAGTGTTTGGCCGCTACAAAGCCTCCACGGAAAGTGTCTCGGGAATATATGCATCGGAAATGAAAGGAAACAAAAGCTTTGAGAAAAGCCGCCAGCTGGCGGATGAATTTGCCCGCATCGAAGGCCGCAGGCCCCGCATTCTGGTGGCCAAGATGGGACAGGACGGCCACGACCGCGGTGCCAGGGTCATAGCCAGCTCTTTTGCCGATCTGGGTTTTGATGTGGACATCGGGCCGCTTTTCCAGACCCCCGAAGAGGTGGCCCGGCAGGCAGCCGAAAACGATGTGGACCTGGTGGGCATATCCAGCCTGGCGGCAGGCCACAAAGCCCTCATACCTGCATTGATCGAAGAATTGAAGAAAATCGGACGGGCCGACATACGGGTCATTGCCGGGGGCGTCATTCCGCACCGCGATTACGATTTTCTCTACAAAGCGGGTGTAGCCGGCATATTCGGACCCGGCACGAAGATTCCCGAAGCAGCTGCAGACCTCCTGCAAATACTTATCCGCAGCGTGCAAAAAACAAAAAAGTGAGGGCAGGGAAAGTGTATGACCCGGCCCGGGCGGCAAAATGCGCTAAATTTGAACCATGGCCAAAGACCCTTCCCACATCAATCCCGAGTTGCCTGAAAAGGGGCAACGCTTGCTCACGGCCGATGCCTATGTCGAAGGCATATTAAGCGGAGACCGCTATATGCTCAGCCGTGCCATCACCATTGTCGAAAGCCGGGCCGAAAAATACCGCAAAGTGGCGATCGAGATACTCGACCGCTGCATGCCCCGTGCCGGAAATTCCATACGGGTCGGCATTACCGGAGTGCCGGGCGTGGGAAAAAGCAGCTTCATCGAAAAACTCGGGCTCCATGTCATTGAAAAAGGAAAGCGCCTGGCCGTTCTGGCCATTGACCCGAGCAGCCGCATCAGCAAAGGAGCCATTCTGGGCGATAAGACCCGCATGGAAAAGCTCTCGGCCCGTGCATCGGCCTTTATCCGGCCCTCGGCTACCGGTCATTCGCTGGGCGGTGTGGCCCGCAAGACCCGGGAAAGCATCATCCTCTGCGAAGCCGCAGGCTTTGATGTCGTCTTTGTCGAGACCGTGGGAGTCGGGCAGTCGGAGACAGCCGTAAGCCACATGGTCGATTTTTTTCTCCTCCTCGTGCTGGCCGGGGCCGGAGATGAATTGCAGGGCATCAAAAGAGGAATCATGGAGCTGGCCGATGCCATCGTCATCAACAAAGCAGACGGAAAAAACCTGGAGAATGCCGAAAAAGCCCGCATGGCCTATCTGCGGGCATTGCAGCTCTTCCCTCCGAAAGAAAGCGGCTGGTCGCCCCCGGTGATGACTGCCTCGGCCCTCAGCGGCCTGCACCTGCCCCGGCTGTGGGATGCCGTGGAAGCATATCGAAAACACACGCAAGAAAACAAGTACTGGGAAGCCAGGCGAAAAGAACAGTTGCGGCAGTGGCTCCACGAATCCTTCGAGGACCTTATCTACCAGCGCCTGCACGATGATGAAGCGCTGAACAGGCAAATGAAGCAACTCGAAAATGAAGTGATTCAAGCCCGCCTTTCTGCTGCCGGAGCCGCTTCCCTTCTTTTCAAATCCTGGGTGGAAGGCCTGCACGGCAAAGGCTGATTTCCGGCCTTCTCAGCTAATCGATGGGGCCCTCATCGGGAATATCTTCCTCCGGTATTTCGGGAAGTTCTTCTTCGGCCTCATCGCTGAAGAGTATTTCTTCCTCCGTTTCGGCTTCGATCACTTCTCCCTCCAGCTGCGCTTCGATGATGGCCGCTTTTTTTGCCTCGTCATCCATGCCCTGCCATTCCTCGTCAGAATAGCGCACCCAGTATTTCTTGTCTTTGTAGGTGTTCAGGTAGAAACCCTCGGCAGTGATGTCATCGCGGTCACGCAATTTCTTGTCATCCACCTCGCGGTTGAGAAACTGATTGATCTTGTCCACATCGTAGTTGGTCTCGATCTGTCCGAATTCATTGATGCGGATATCCAGTCCCTCCAACTCTTTGTTTACCCTGGGTTTTCCTTTCATCGGCTTTTTTCTGGGCATGGTTTTTTGTTTTTCGTTCTTATTAAAAGGATCAACGATATGAAGAGGTCTCGTAGTTCCTTACTGAGAAAAGGAATTTAAAAAATACCTGCCAAACTACATGCAAAAGCAGCAACTGCAAGAAAAAAAGATACTCATTCAATGCATAATTTCTTCCCGCTCAATGGAGCTATTGCACTTTCCGAAGACCCACATTGCATACGTATGGCCATACAATACGTACCTCCGAAAAGCAAAGAAGCCCAAAAGAAGTACTTCACGAAATGAAAGAAGCCAAAAAGTAAAGTCATACGGCATAACCCGTAAACCGGATTGATACAAAATCCATGATCAATAGATACTCCGGACGGAATGCCAAAGATTCTCTATAAAAAATTGTTAATTATCTACCTTTAAATATGAATATTAATTTATATTAGCTTTACATAATCTTAAATATGCTCATTGCATAAGGTTTATACATATTGTTTAATTGCATAAAGTAATATGATGAACGCCTGGTTTACACTCAATCCTCTATACACAAACAGAGCTCCCGCTACTTCTTTTTTCAGGCTAAACACTGAAAGATGGACATTCCGGACTTCAAAGATGAGGCAAGTTATCCATTGCTTGTCAATCAGAATACGGGTATGCAAAGAAAGCTATTTCAGAGCCCGGTACCGGATCATCACCTATCGGGTAAAATCTTCTGAAGAACGCAGTTGCCATGGTGCCGGAATACCTATCCGGGTATAATCGGGAAGCGGACCACTCACGCAAGCAAGAGTCCGGCCGGAACTTGAATGTAAATGGCAAAATGGAATATCTCTCCGTATTGCCGGGCTTGTGCGGTACATCCTGTTAGGAATACAGAAGCAGTAAAAAAATCAAATAATCAATTCGTAAAAACATTGGATATCATGAAATATTCAAGGCCTTGGAAAGCAAGACAGGTGAATTAAGCCGTAATAACTTTCTCCACAAGAAAGCAACGGATCTGCTAATAAATGAGATGTTAATGGGCTTCTTGCTCTACGGTTTCCGGATGATATTTATTCCATGGCCTATATGACAAAGACCAATTAAGATTGAATATCAAGTGAAAATCATCAAAATATAGCCTTCATATAAATGAACTTATCATGAAAAACTTCACGGTAATTGCATTTACCCTCTTCACATGCTGCCCTTTTTTTCTCCAGGCTCAAAACGTGGGAATAGGCAC
>JALSIH010000065.1 GCA_026981615.1 Chitinophagales bacterium | reverse complement strand
AAGACGAGATATTTGCCATCGGGACTAAGGTTGGGGCTGATGTTCATCTCGCCCCCGTTCTTTTCATCGACAAGCAACTTGCCCGGTGGGGGGGCAAAAGAGGCCGGATTTAGCCGTCCGTAGTAGCTTTTCAGCGCTTTGTGCCAAAGCTGCGAGAGCGTATCGGCAGGCATTTCGAACAGCGAGTCGATGGCGCCCTGAAGGCCGTATCGTCCGGTATATTTGAGCAGGGGAAGAATGGCCTCGTCTCCCCAGGTACCCGCAAGAAAGGCCCAGAAAGCCTCCCCGTAGCGATAGGGGAAATATTCATCGGGTTTGCGGCTCAGATCGCGGAGTGTGGGAATGTCGTCATGTGCCACCGCATCGCGCATCCACAGCGCGGTGTGGGCATCGCTGCGGCCCCGGCTCAGATATTCGGCCAGGCCCTCGATCATCCACAGCGGCACATTCTCCATTCGCTGCAATCCCAGGGTGCTGTCGTTTTTGAACAGACGATACTGAAATACATGCACCAACTCGTGCCCGAGTACATGGTTGCTCTGGTTTTCGGTCATCAGCAGGGGAATGACTACGCGATTGCGAAGACCTTCCGTGACTCCACCGGTGCCCACCCCGATGCGCCCCCCGATGGTCACACTTTGCTGAAAATCTCCGTGGTTGGAATACAAAATAATGGGACTCGGCTTGCGAATGCTGTCGGCAAATATCCGGAAATGGAGCCGGTACCAGTTTTCGGCATAACGGCCTATTTTTTTTACGGCCTCCGTATCGCTGTCGTAATGCAGGATTTTGAAATGAGGCGTCAGGAGTTCGCGGAAGTCAAACTCCTTATAGTTCACCTTGTTTTGGCCGAAGTATTGCCCCTGCACCGGGATGACGAAGAGCAGTACAAATAATAAAGCCGTCAGTTTTTGCTTCATAATTTTCAGTTTAATAGCGGGCGCCCGTTCTGCTAAAATGCTTTTCGGATGATTTTGCAACATCCATGAAGCCTCCTTTGTTCAACCCGGGATCAAAGCCCGGAGGGAAGATTGCTTTTAAGTGCTTTTCTCTGTAATTTAAAAAGGAAATTTAAAGAATGATCCCGGTCATCAACAGTGAAAAAGAAAAGAGGGATATTCAAGGCAAAACATAGGCAAATGAAAACGCAAATAGAAACCGGAAATACAGGGCCGGGCTCAAATGCGCTGCCGGAGATGCAGACATGGATCGACCGACAGCTTCTGAAATTTGAGAAACTGCTGGGGCCGCGCAGCGAACGCGCGGAGATGCAGATTTTTATAAAAATGGACGGGAAGCAGTTTTATACCGTCAACTGCAACTTACAAACCGGGACAAAGACCCTCAATGTAAGGTCCGGGGCGCGCAAGCTGAAAGACGCCCTGGCCGAGGCCTTCAAAACCTTGCGCTCCAAGTTGCGAGAGTGGCTTCGCCAGGAGCGCAGCCGGCATCAGCGCAGCCGGCAGGAAAGACAGTTTGAAAGTTTTCATGCCGTGGCCGGCAACCTGGCCGAAATGAAGCAGGAATCCGACAAAAAGCGTTTTCTGGAACTTCTCGAAAAAGCACTTCCGGCACTGAAGGGTTACCTGCGCAGGCGCATCAGGCAGGCCGAGCAATACCGGAAGATGCGGCTGCGGGCCGGCAGTGCCAAAGACCTCCTCAATGAGCTTTACCTTCGCCTTTACGATACGTATCGCCTGCACATCGATTCGCGCGATGCATTCATCGTCTGGCTCTACCGCGAGGCGGACCGGCTGCTGGATGAGAAATTGAGTGACCAAGAGCGGGAAATGAAGGTGGAGGACATAGAGCAACTGCGCAAAAAAGAACGCAAAAGCATGGAAGAGGAAATCAGCGTGGACGGAGACGGGGAACTTGTCATGCAGGAAGAACTCGAAGAATCGGATCCGGATTTTCTGCCGCAAAGCGGAGAGATGGACCTCTATGGCTTGCACTTGATCATCGATGAAGAAGAAAAACTCCTGGATGCCATTGAGTCGGGCAGCGGAAACGAAGACCTGGATAAACGGGTCATGCAATTGCTGGCGGCATTGCCGCAGCGCCAGCAGGAAATCTATGAGCTTTATTATCTCGAAGAATTAAATCCCGAGCAGATTGCATTGATTAAAGAAATGAATGTGGAGGAGGTAAATGAAACCCTGGAGAAGGTGAGGGAGTATGTGCAGGGCGAACTGCTGAAAAGCATGTAATGTAAAAAAGAAAAGCCCCGAAGCGGGGGCTGTTCTTTTTATTTGCGAACCCTGGAGTAGGCCGGCTTTTTCTCTTCTTCGATTTTGGCAAGTTCTTTCATCAATTCTCTCAGCAGGCGTACATTCTCGTTGATGATGCGGTCGATGTGCTTTCTTTTTGATGTGCTCATGATTCAAAGTTTTTAAAGGTGAGGAAGTTCTTTCCGTTCATGCTGTCAATCATCGTGCCAATAAGACGAAGCAAGCCGGCATTTGTTGAGTCAGTGTCAAATATTTAACATTAATTATAGCTGCCGGCCTGAGAGGGCCTGCCGGAAGGCGGCAAATCCGGAGGCATTAAAAAGTTTTGAATATTTAACGACTAAGAGTGATATATGTCTTCAATAAGCGCCCCCGAATCGTTAATTTTGTAGGACTTCATAATCCGCTAAATACAATCGAAATGGCAGAGAAAGCAAAAATAAATATAGGAGCAAATGAATATGAAGTACCCATTGTAACAGGTACTGAAAATGAACAAGGACTGGATATTTCGAAACTCCGGGCGCAAAGCGGTCTGATCACACTCGATGTGGGATTTAAGAATACGGGCAGCACCACCAGCGCCATCACTTTTCTGAACGGGGAAGAAGGCATCCTGCGATACAGGGGCTACCCGATCGAGCAATTGGCCGGACAGTCTTCCTTCGTAGAGGTTTCTTACCTTCTGATTTTCGGAGAGTTGCCCACACAAAAGCAGCTCGACCAGTTCTCGCACGACCTGCGCGTGCATACCCTCGTGCATGAGGATATGAAAAAATTCTTTGACGGATATCCTTCGGTGGCTCATCCGATGGGCCAGCTGGCCAGCATGGTTTGCTCGCTTTCGGCTTATTATCCCGAGTCGTTGAATCCGAACCCCAGCGAGGAGGAGCGGTATCTGACGATCATCCGCCTTCTGGCCAAAATGCCTACCCTCATTTCGTGGATATACAAAAAATCCATCGGCCATCCGATCATGTATCCCAACAACAATCTGGATTATGTATCGAACTTCATGCGCATGACTTTTGGAAATCCGGCCGAGGAATATGCCGCCAGTCCGATTGTAATAGATGCCATGAACAAGCTGCTCATACTTCATGCCGATCACGAGCAAAACTGTTCCACCTCCACCGTCCGGGTGGTTGGCAGCTCGCATGCCAATCTCTTTGCTTCGATTACGGCCGGCATCACGGCCCTCTGGGGGCCGCTCCATGGCGGAGCCAATCAGGCAGTGATCGAAATGCTGGAAGCCATAAAAGCCGATGGAGGGAAAATCGACAAATGGATAGCCCGTGCCAAAGACAAAAACGACCCGTTCCGCCTCATGGGCTTTGGCCACCGTGTGTACAAAAACTTCGACCCGCGGGCCCGCATCATCAAAAAGGCGGCAGACGATGTGCTCGAGTCACTCGGGCTGGAAGATGAAATTCTGGACATTGCCAAGCAAATTGAAGAAGTGGCCCTGCGTGACGAATACTTCGTAGAGCGCAAGCTTTATCCCAATGTGGATTTCTACTCGGGCATTATTTACCGTGCACTGGGCTTCCCTACCGAGATGTTTACGGTGCTCTTTGCCCTCGGCCGCCTTCCGGGATGGATTGCGCAGTGGAAAGAGATGCGGGAACAAAAACAACCCATCAGCCGCCCGCGCCAGATATATACGGGCGCCAACGAACGGCCCTATGTGCCGATTGATAAAAGAGGGTGATCTTGTTAAAGAGAATCTTGTATAGGCTTATCCGGCTGCCTGAGCTTGATCAACTCTTCATAAAGGTCTTGTACTACAAGTCGTTTAAAATCCTGATAAAAAATTACACGGTTCTCTTTATCCAAAATGAATATTCCCGAAGATTTGGGATACTGAAGGGTAAAGCCGGTGTTGATACCTTGATTGAGAAAGGAATAAAGAGAATCAGAGTAGAAGTAGCGGGCACCCGAGAAGTCCTTTAAGCCCAATTCCTTGTTTCTAAATACATCACGCTCGATCTTGCGCATATCCGGAAAGAAGAAGGCTGTATTGAATGCAAAACTGTCCTGCATTATTCCAAGGTCCTTCTTAAGAATGTTAAAAACGATATAGCAATTGACACATTCATTTGGATTGAGAAAAATACCAAAGATGAGACTGTCATTTAGGGGTGCAATTCCATTGGATATGGCATATGTATAAACGTCCACGTTTATTGACGATAGTACCTCTTCAGAGTTATTCCTTTTACCGCAAAAGCTCAGAGAAAGGAAGAGGCTAATGAGCATGCAGGCGATAAAAAGTTGCTTCATATCCTTTGCTGTCTTTAGAAATAAGAACCATTTGGCAGCCTGCCATGTCGAATTTGACGGGCTGCAGACCAGGTGCCGGAGCGAGGGTATCAATTGGATGGAAGGCTTCGTCCATCACCTGAAAGTAAAATTCCTTATTCTTCGAGTTCAGTATCCGGCCAATATAAACCCCGGCATCAGCGCAGTAGCACAGATCATACAGGTAGTGCTCGTCATTCCTGCTGCGCCATACCCTTTTTAAGCCGGAAATATCGAAAAGTTCCAGACCATTGCTGCAATATATATTGCCATTTATTTCCTTCACCATAAATACTGTTGTAGCAGTGCCATTGTATTTTTTGTGCATGGGAAGCGGGTAGCGGATTGACTCATATACGGATTGATATTTATATCCGCTATCTGTTTTAACAAATCGTGCCAATACGGGAAAAGTGTTGCTGTCGGAGGGATATTTCAAGGTATGCAGGTATAGGGTATCCCCGATAAGCCAAAACCCTTTCATGGTTGTAGGAACCAATCTGAAATGTTCGTAGATTTCATTTTCTTCAAGGATTCGTGTCCCCAATAACTTTTTGTCACTGTATTCGGAGAGAAACTGATTCTTGTGTCCGTGCGTTATTCTGCGATTTCCAATTTTCGTTCTGCTTTCCGTTCGTACCGCATAACTTAATATTATTTTATCATCCTTGCTTATAAACAACCTGTTCAGAGATGATATGGACCCCACTTTGATAGCAGGCATACCGGAAGAATCGCGATAGACTTTTTCCTTTTGATATTGCTCTATCTGTTCTACATGGTAGAGATAGTCAAGTTTGAGGATGTTAAAACTGTCCACAACCCGCCCCTTGGAATCGTAAAGATTTAATTTCTTGTAGTTGAAAATCAGGTAGAGGCTGTCGCCTTTTAACAGAAGATGCTGAATTCCCCTGTAAATGGGACCATGGGTTTCGTCAATCGGAAAAGCATTCTCTTTTTTCCATTCATAATCCTTCTGACTATGGGTACATGAGGTCAGAAGGATGACCGGAAGATAAAAATATCCTATTAGCGTTTTCTTATTAAAACAAAGTGATGTCATAATCGCTTACATTACCTGCAGCATCTTCATTCCATATATTAACTAATCCTTCGCGGGTGATATTTCCCGAACTTCCATACATCTTCACATCTACCGTATCACCGGCTGATACCACTGCACCGGCTGATACTATTACGAAGCAAATGGACTCATTGCCAACACAAATATCATCTTCCACTTCTTTAGAAATAGGTCCGTCATAAGTGATGGGGTCGGGGCCAAAGACTCCATCGGCAACATACACATCGATATCCCGCGTTTGCTTGAAAGCAAGAGCGGATTGCCCGGGTTCTGTCTTTTCTGATAATATTTCTGCCCGGTTACAGGCAAAAAGAAAGAAACATGATAGCACTAAGAATGATTTTTAAAGTTTTCATAGCAATGGAATTTAGTGATGAAAATATTTCCATTGCATATATATATATATATATTCTACGTAAAAACCAAATTTAATTCTAACTTTAACAAAGAAAATAAGTCTTCAAATCCGGCTTATTTCCGTCTTAAACTGCATGTCGTGGAGCTTGCGGTAGTGTCCGCCCAGTGCATAAAGCGCTTCATGGCTGCCCTGCTCTACGATGCGTCCTTTGTCATACACCAGAATTTTGTTGGCATGGCGGATGGTGCTCAGGCGGTGGGCAATGATGATGGAAGTGCGGTTGCTTACAAGGGTTTCGATGGCATGCTGTATCAGCTCTTCGGATTCGCGATCGATGGATGAAGTGGCTTCGTCCAGCACCAGAATGCTCGGGTTGTACACCAGTGTGCGCACAAAGGCAATTAATTGCCGCTGCCCCATCGAGAGGGTGCCGCCCCGCTCCTGTACATTGAAATCATAATTGCCCGGCAGGCGCATGATAAAGTCGTGTATGCCGCACAATTTGGCTGCTTCGATCACCTCCTCGCGGCTCATATTGCGGTTGCGCAGGGTGATGTTTTCGAAGATGGTACCGGAAAAAAGAAAGACATCCTGCAAGACCAGGCCGATGTGTGAACGCAGATTGTGCAACTCATATTCGCGCTGCTCGATGTCATCAATGTATATATGTCCTTTTTGAATGTCGTAAAAACGGTTGAGCACGCTGATGGTACTTGATTTTCCCGAGCCCGTTGCGCCCACGATGGCCAGGGTCTCTCCCTGTTTCATTTCAAAGTTAATATCTCGCAGCACATAATTTTCATCGTCATAACTGAACCACACATGCTCGAATCGAATGTCGCCCCGCAAGCGCTCTTTGCACACCGTGCCTTCGTTGGGCGGACTGTCTTTTTTGTCGAGAATGCGAAAAACCCGGTCGGCAGCCACGAGGCCCATTTGCAACACGTTGAACTTGTCGGCCAGCATGCGCACAGGCCTGAACAGCATGTTGAGATACATGAAAAATGCAATGAGGGTGCCGATGCTGCTCAGCTCGCGAATGGCCTGATTGGCACCGTACCATACCACCAAGCCCACGGCTGCGGCTGTCAGTATTTCCACCACCGGAAAGAAAATGGAGTAATACCAGATGGCCTTGATGTTGGCTTTCCGGTATTGCTCGTTGATTTTTCTGAATTTGCCGAACTCACGCTCCTCGGCACCGAATATCTGCACCACTTTCATCCCGCTGATGTGCTCCTGCAGGAATGCATTCATGCGTGCCAGCGCATTGCGCACATTGTGGTAGGTCTTTTTTACGCCTTCTTTGAAAAACCAGGTAGCGACAATCAGCAGGGGAAATACCGAGAGACTCACAAGGGTCAGTTGCCAGTTTTGATAGAGCATCACCCCGATGATGGCAATAATGGTGAGAAGGTCGGCCACGATGGTTATGATTCCCTGCGAGAAAATATCGTTGATGGTCTCCACATCATTGATGGTACGTGTGGTGGAGGTGCCGATGGGTGTTCGGTCGAAAAAACGCAGGCGCAGATTGACAATGTGCTCGAAGACTTTCACCCGCAAATTCCGGATGACCGTCTGCCCGAGCCAGTTGGTCAGGAAGATGAAACTATAACGCATAAATGACTCGAGGAGCAGAAGCGCGATCAGGAGGATGGTCATATGGAGCAGAGGCCCGATAAGGCCGTCATCGGCCGGCAGGATGTAGTCGTCCACCGTGATGCGGATAAGCATGGGCCGGACGGGGGCCAGCACGGCCAGCACAAGGGCCAGCACGGTAGCACCCAGAAACTGCCACCGGTAGGGGCGTGCAAGGGCAATGACACGCCAGAAAAGACCCATGTCGGCTTTTTTCTTCACGTTTTGTCGTTTTCAATAAAAGGATAAAAAACCCGGGTGAGATAAAGTCCCTCAGGCGGGGCCGTTTCATTGACCGGCAAAGGTATCTTTTTATCCAGTGATTCGCGGAGTTGATCACTGCTCAGGGCATGTCTGCCAATGGCCAGCAATGCTCCGGTCATCCTTCTTACCATATTGTGCAAAAATCGGTTCGCTTCCACCCGGAATTCGAGATTTTTATTTTCGGGGTCGTTAATCAGCTCTGCCCGTGTAACCCTGCAAAGCGTGCTCTTATTGTCCGGATTAAATTTGCTGAGCATGGCATAGTCGTCAAAGTTTCTAAAAAGGGGCAATGCTTTCTTCATGGCATCCACGTCCGGGGCGGGATAAGGATAGTAATAGCTCAGTCCGCTCAAAAAAGGATTTTTCTCAAAATGGATGCGATAGCTGTAGGCCCTGCTGAGGGCATCATAGCGGGCATGGGCCGAGTCGGCTACCCTTATCAGCCTTTTGGCGGCCATCTCGGCCGGCAGCATCTTGTTGATGCGGTAAAGGAAGTTCTCCGGCAGATCGGAGTCATGGTCGAAGTGAAGAAAACTTTGAAGCGCATGCACCCCCGCATCCGTTCGTCCGGCACCGGTTGTCCGTATCTCGCGGTTGAGTATGCGGCTCAATACAAGGTTGAAGCTGCCCTGGATGGTGTCTTTTCCGGGTTGCACCTGGAAACCTTCATAGGCTGTTCCTTTATAGCTGATTTCCAGAAAATAGCGCATCGTCCGGTTTTATTCTTATACCTTTTCATATATCACCGCGGCTCCCTGCCCCACACCTACGCACATGGTGGCCAATCCGTAGCGAACCCGCTCCCGTCTTTTCATTTCATGCAGCAGGGTGGTGCTGATGCGGGCTCCCGAGCATCCCAGCGGATGGCCGATGGCAATGGCGCCACCGTTAACATTTACGATGGCGGGATCGAGGTCCAGCTCGCGCATGCAGGCTATCGACTGCGATGCAAAGGCCTCGTTGAGTTCTATCAGGTCGATATCGCCCATTTTCAGACCCGCCCGCTTCAGGGCTTTGCGGGTAGCCGGCACCGGCCCGATGCCCATCACGGCCGGGTCCACACCTGCCACGGCCATGGATACGATGCGGGCGAGGGGTTTGAGATCAAATCGTTTTACCACTTCTTCGCTGACCACGAGCAGGGCACCGGCTCCGTCATTGATACCCGAAGCATTGCCGGCCGTTACCGTGCCGCCTTTTTTAAAGGCCGGACGGAGCGTGGCCAGTTTTTCGGGGCTTGTCAGGCGGGGATGTTCGTCTTCGTTGACTACTAGCGGCTCGCCTTTGCGCTGCGGCACTTCCACGGCCGTTATTTCCTCTTTCCAGAGGCCCTTCTCGCGGGCCGCCCGGTATTTCACTTGCGACCCGTGGGCAAAGCGATCCTGCTCTTCCCGGCTGATCTTCCATTGCTCGGCTACATTTTCGGCCGTTTCGCCCATTCCGTAGGGGTAGTGCATGCTTTTCAGTACGGGATTGATAAATCGCCACCCGATGGTCGTGTCGTAGATCTCGGGCGTACGGCTGAATGCCTTATAGCTTTTGGCCATCACGAAAGGAGCCCTTGACATGCTCTCGCTGCCACCGGCAATGTAGATGTCCGCCTCGCCCAACATGACCGCGCGGCCGGCATCCATGATGGCCTGAAGGCCCGAAGCACAGAGCCGGTTGACCGTCACGCCCCCGGTCTCGATAGGAAGCCCCGCCATCAATGCCGCCATACGGGCCACATTGCGGTTGTCTTCCCCGGCCTGGTTGGCCGCCCCGAAGATGACATCCTCTATCTCTTCCAGGGGAAGCCATGCTTCGTTTCGGGCAAGAACGGCCTTGATTACGTGTGCCGCCAAGTCATCGGGGCGAATACTGCTGAGGGCTCCGCCATATTTGCCGACCGGTGTGCGAACGGCATCAACGATATATGCTTTGTTCATGAGAAGCTTAAAATTTGGACTAATTTTGCAAAGTTAATGTTTGAAAAATTGTGTTGAACTTAAATGAATGCCTTTGCCATGATTCAGAGAATACAAACCCTCCACCTTCTTTTTGTCCTCATTTTCACCTTGATCGCACTCTTCTTTCCTCCCTTTCTGCTCTACCCGGACGGAGGGGCCGTGGAATATCATTTTGCTGATCTGCACCATATGAACCTGCTTGTCTGGGCCATCTTCGGCCTCTCCCTCGTTGCGATTTTCCTTTTCAAAAACCGGAAGATGCAAATGAAGCTGCTTCGCCTGGCTTCGCTGTTCACACTGGGCTGGATTGTCTGGTTTGCGGCCGAATTGCTGATGCTCAATTCTTCATTGGAGCCCGGCACTTCTCTTGATCCCGAGCTCAGCGCACTCCTTCCCGTTCTTACCCTTTTTGCCCTCTTGCTTGCCGTGAGGGGGGTCCGCAGAGACGAAGAACTCGTTCGATCGGCTGACCGCTTGCGTTAAGGAATCTTTAAATAATCAATATACTTTATTTTTGATGCCCCGAGGTTTGTAAAATATATGCCTGGAATGTATTTTTTCCATTTATGAGACGGATTAATGCTCTTTTTATCTTGTTCTTTGCACTTTTGCACCGGGTTCCGGCCCAGCTAAGCATTGATGTAAGTGCTACACAGTATGTGGTAAATTTTGATAATTCCCTTTCGGGGGTTAATAACGGTACATACCAGGGCAGTGGTTTGCAGCCGCTTCCGGGCAGCGGTCAGTTGGACGGCAATGCGTGGGAGGTAATTGCTTCTTCATCAGAGCAGCACCTCTTTGGTCAGACAAACACCTCGGGTGTTTTTGCGCGGGGTGTCAGCAGCGGTGGAGTTACCACATCGGGCTTATATGCCTTTGAGGTAGCAGCTTCCGATTATGCATTCGGATTTCAACCGAGTGCCAGTAACTTTACTCCGGGTCAGATAAAGCTGAAAATTCGCAACAATACTACTTCTTTCATTGTTAATCTTCAAATACGATATGAGGTATGGGTTAGAAATGACCAAAATCGGTCATCATCGGTTGATCTTTCCTGGTCGTACGATAACAGCATCTGGCACAGCGTGCCTTCAGCTTCGTATACTTCACCCGGTGCGGCATCCGGATCACCGGCCTGGAGCCTTGATGCTCAGCCCGATGAGAGCCTGGGTGTGGTCATTCCGCCCGGCAGCGATTTTATTTTACGCTGGACAGTAGATGATGTATCGGGAAGCGGATCACGGGATGAGTTTGCCCTGGATGATATCTCCATCACCTCATATACACAGGATAATCCGATCATCATCTCGGAAATAATGGCCAACCCCGAGCGGGACGGAAGCGGCAATACCCTAAGCGAACCGGCTGCCGAGTGGTTTGAGATATTCAATAACACAAGTTATGCGCTCGACATCAATGGCCTGGACCTGGAAGACAATGCCGGCTCACATACCGTCTCAGGCGCTCCGCTCATCAATCCGGGTGACTATTATGCACTGGGAAGGGCCGATGGAAGCCTGAACGGGCCCTACACCAGTGATTACATTTACAGCACATTGGCTTTCAGCAATTCAGGTGATCTGCTGCGAATTCGATATCCCGATGCTTCGGTCATTGACAGTGTGGACTTTCGCACATGGTCTGTGCCGGCCGGGGCTTCCCTCTTCTTTACGGGGACACCTTCGGATGACAACAACCTGCAAAGCAACTGGAGCCCTTCGGGAAGCAGGGAGCCAACCTATACCGGCAGTAACGCCCTGGCCGACAATGGTTCACCGGGTACGGGCGGAAGCGGACAAATCCTGCCCCTCCGGATTACCCGCTTCGGGGGGCGATTTACGGATAAACGCGTAGAGCTATACTGGGAGTTGGAAGTAACGGACGGAATTTCACATTTTATTATAGAGAGCAGCCCGAACGGACTGGACTTTGAAGCAAGGGGAGAGTTGCCCATCGTTGCAAATCAGCGCAGCTACCGCTATTCATTCGATGAAGCGTATTTAACAGATATTTATCTCAGGATTCAACAGGTGGATTTGGATGGGTCGGTCTTTTATTCCGATATAATCTATCTTGAAAATGAAAACGCTCCCGATATTGAGTTCTTCCCCAACCCTGCTACGAATCAGATATGTGTAAGCTCTGAAGAAAAAGCTTCCGAAGCCCGTTATGCAATATATGATTTGACCGGCCGCCTTCTGAATTCGTCCGTAATGACCGGTCCATGTATCAATGTGGTATCCCTTCCTCAGGGGGTCTACATTATTCAGCTAAAACTTGATACAGGCGACTTTAACACTTACTTTGTAAAACACTGACAAAAGAATTGGCCTGAAACATTACTTTTGCGGCAAACCTCTTAGTATGCGAACGTTTCTACTGATCCCCTTCTCTCTTCTCTTTGGCTGTCTTAATCTTTATTCCCAAAGCATTTCCATTTCCGAAGCCCGGAGCAAAGCCCTCGGCACGGTCGTTACCGTAAGCGGCATTGCCAGCAACGGTGCCGAGTTCGGTGTCATTCGATTTATTCAGGACCCAACGGGCGGAATCGCCATCTACGACAATGCTCTGACGGATATTGAACGGGGCGACAGCGTGATCGTCACCGGAGAACTCACCGAGTTCAACGGCCTGCTCGAAATATCCAATGTCTCTTCCTGGCAGCGTTTTGCACTCGGAAAGGAAATGGCCCCGATTGACCTCATTCCTGCGGATGCCTATCAGGAAAGCCGGGAAGGGCAACTGGTGCGTGTGAAAAATGTCACATTTGTGCAAAGCGGCAACTTCAGCGGTAGCAGTGCCAACTACAGCATCAGCGATGGCTCGTCCAACTATCAGGTGCGCATACTGGGCACGACCGACATTGCCGGCACGCCCATTCCCTCAGGAAAAATAAGCCTCACGGGCGTGATGGGCGAATATCGAAGCAACTATCAACTTCAGCCGCGCTCCCTGCAGGATATCGGAACCGTGGGGCCTCAGTTTCTTAGCATTCTCCAACAATCCGACATTCAGCCCTTTTCCTTTACCGTTTCATGGACCACCGATGTGCCTTCTACCAGCATTCTGCGCTATGGCCCGACACCCGCCCTGGGCAGCGAAGTCAGCGACACAGCAATGCGCACTGCCCATAGCTTTAAGCTGAGCGGACTTAATCACGGTTCCGTGTATTATGTGCAGGGGCTCAGCATCGATGCCAACGGAGATACGGGAAAATCCAATGTGGTGGCCATGGCCACCCGCTCCATTTCACCCGGAAATATCTATGTGTATTTCAACAATCCTGTCGATACGACTTATAAGCTCAATACCCCGGCTCATTTTGTGAACAAGGCACTGGCCGATACGGTGATAGCATATATTGACCGTGCAAAAGAAAGCATCGATATTGCAATCTATAACATAGATAACAAAAATGGAATAGTAACAGCACTCAATAATGCATACGCCAGGGGAGTGAATGTCAGGCTCATTGCCGGAGAAGGTGTGAACAGCAGCGGATACGGGCAAATAAATATTGGTGTGGGGAATAAGAAAAAAGCGCCTCCTTCTTCGCCAAACTATGGCATCATGCATCACAAGTTTCTGGTGATCGATGCCGAAGCCACCGTGCCGGCCGATGCGTATGTAATAACCGGGGCTACCAATTTTACGGATAATCAAATCAATCGCGATCCCAACAATATGGTGATTTTTCAGGACCAGGCCATGGCCCGGTCTTTTGCCATTGAGTTTGAAGAAATGTGGGGCGGCAAATTCGGTGCCGACAAAGCCGACAACACCCCCCATCAATTTGTCGTGGGAGGCCGCGAGGTGGAGCTCTATTTCAGCCCCTCCGACAATACCGAAGAGCACATTAAAAAAGTGATCCGTGCTTCCGATGAGGAGTTTTATTTTATCTTGTTGATCTGGACACGCTACGGCCTGGCTTACGATATTCGCGATCAAATACAAAATGAAAATATCTTTGCCGCAGGCATTGTGGAAGACACAAGCAGCAGCAGTTTCCCGTTCAATATCGTGGCTCCCGAAATGAACGGCCGCATGCTGGTGGACAATAAAAGCTGGATCATGCACCACAAATATGCCATCTCCGATCCGCAGTTTGCCGATAAGGAGCCGATGCTGTTGACGGGCTCGCACAATTGGACCACTTCGGCCAATGTGCGGAATGACGAGAATACCGTCATCATTCATGACCAGGATATTGCACGCCAGTTTTTACAGGAGTTCTCGGCCCGCTTCAAAGAGGCGGGTGGTGGCGATCTGCTGATTGTAAGCGGTGTCGGGGAGCTTCCCCGCATCAATCTCCGCATTTTTCCGAACCCCGTCAGCACGGCACTTTTTGTCGAGAGTTCCGGGCCGCTGCTTTATCGCATTTACAACATGAGCGGCCGCCTGATGGGCAGCGGAACACTCAATGGCCCGGGGCAGATCGAAGTGTCCGCATTTCCCGCAGGGCTTTATTTCCTGAAGGCTGAAAACGAAAAAGGAACGGCCGGCATTCAATTTATGATTGTCCGCTGAGCGGGTCCGTGTTATAGCCGGCCTTCGCGGTACAATATCCGCGTGCGTATCTTTTGCATCTGCCGCCCGATGATCTCATCTGCAATGAGTTCCGCTTCCTCCCCCTTTTTGCCGAGGCGCAGTTTTTCTCCGAGGCGGCTTTCGTCCGCGTCTATGCGGTAGAGAAGAGATTTCAGCCTGGCTTTGTCCTCCCCGAGCATCTGTCTTATTTTTTGAATCAGGGCCTGGCGCATGGCATCAAAAGAAAGCCCGTTTCCCTGCAAAGGGGCTTCCGCATCGACACCGAGGTCAAAACTCCGGCAGATGGCGGGAACACTTTCGGCCCTTACCTGCTCTTCACGGGGAGTTGCTTTTTTCATGGATATGATATTGATGGATGCCTTTCAATCGCAAAGTTCAGCAAAAGAGAAAGAACTTTTGCACGAAAAACGCATCGGCCGCTAATGCACTCCTTCGTAGCGATAATGTCTCGGGTTTTTCGGTCTGTACTGCCCTTTCGCTTTGTATTCCAGCATGCACAGGCGAATGTTTTCTACCATATCCACCATAAAACCATTGACGCGTTTTACACCTTTTTTGAGTACATAACCGTCCTCAATGGCTCGTTCGAGGCCAATCTGCCGGAACTGATCTTCGCGGTCTTCGATGATCAGGCGAAAATCACGGTGCTGATACATCACCGTATTGTCGATGGTTGTAAATACGGTGGTATATTGCAGAAAGGTATCCGGATATGCGACCGTATCGGATTTGCTTTTAATGTTTATTCGGTAGCTGCTTTTGGCCCAGCGGTTGGCCGTGCTGGCTTTGGCCCCAAGGTTCATCATCTTGCCGATTTTGGGATAGAATTTGTAATTGTTGCCCACATCGTAGAGGCTGTCATAGCAAAAATAGGTGAGCGCAAAGAGCTTGTCGCGTTCGGTATTTTTTATTTCGAACTCCCCCCGGATCATAAATTTCCGCATCACTGTATCGTAGGGAAAGGGACCGTTATTGATGAATTGGGCATTGCTCGCATGCGGATAGAAGCATAGAAGAGAGAATAAGAGAACTAAAAGTAAGGAAGGGAAATTTGGAATTCTCATATGTTTTTTTTTCTTTATACCATTCTTCCATAAAAACAAATTAAAATGAAGTATTTAAATGCACTAACGCTTATGGTTGTTTTTTCTTTATTCTGATTTTCTGTTCCCGGGAAAGAAGCAATATGAATGAAATTGCAAAAAAAACAAATTGAAATTCAAAAAAGTAAGAAGAAAGTTGCAGATGGTTCGGGAGAATTAAAGAAGCGCTACGGAACCAATCCGCATGGAAGCGGAAATCCAAGTGGCAGAGGAGAAGCAGCTGACGGAACACCGATACAATATTAATTATCAATGCATAAATAGTCAGGATATTTGTTATACATACTATGTTGCAAATCCGGGAGACGGATTGAGTGACCTTACAGCTATACAAGACAGTGGTGTTTGGTATGAGGCTACATTTGCCGGGAGTGTTGTTATTGGAAATAACCTTTACGAAGACAGGATTGATTTTATTCAGTACTTTGTATCTTACATTCGGGAAACGCTAAAGGAAAAGGCAAGCGACTAGGATTGCCCTTCCCTTTTAATCTCATATATATCCGTAACATGAATCAGATATCGAGGGTTTTTGCTTTTCTGCTCATGGTTCTTATGGTATCTTCCTGTGCATATCAGGACAAGGATGAATATAAGGTCAAGAGTCTGAAATCCGTTAATCTCGAAGCGGGAAATTTTCATGTCAGAAATTTTCCGGCAAGAATCAGGGCGGTAAACGACTCTGAGATTATCCTTATTCCTATTCCTTCAGACAAGTTGATAAAGTTCAATACATACTCTGGTGATTCCGTAGCAAGCTTGACTCTGTCCAAAGACCAAATCGACATCTTGAAGAATAAAACGGTTATTCCGGAGATGAAGGGAGTGGTACTCATTTCACGTGATTCTTTCGTGGCGTTTACCAGGTATGATCCGGGCAGTATTGAATTTAGCGATATCTCCATCACCGATGATCATGCTTATGTTACTTTTAATCTTCCGGCATACTACATTGATACGGTTCATCGGGAATACAGGTATAACCCTGCCGTGTACATCGGGGAAATACTGGGAGACGAAATTAAAAATATAAAATACCTGCCTGGCTATCCTTTTGACACGAGCATAGCGAATCCCTATAATTTGCTTTATCGTGATTGGCCTTATATGCCCTTTGGCTTTAAGGTTTTGGGAACGGAAGTTCTTGCGTTCAATATGGCTGATACAGCTCGTTTCAGGGGTGCTGACGTGCCGGTGCTCATGCTTTACGGTAATTGTTCGGAGCTGAAGTGCACAGCGATGCCTGATCGATATCCTGCCATCTTTTTAAACCGGGGTAAGGAAATAATGCTTAAGTCAAACTTCGAATCCGGAAGAGTGCTGTTCAATAAAAACGGGAAGGAGGGAATTGCCTGGTGGGATGGAAACTTCTATAGGCTTCCGGAGGGTGAGCGCATATATGACTGGTTGGGTGATGAGAGTGCCGGCATTGTTTCTTTCGACTTTATTCCCGGCAGTGAGAATCTGCTGATTGCCGTCATATTGTCTGGTAACGATACTAAAAACAAGGCCCGTGCTTCGTACTTGAAAGTATGGGATGTTCAGGATCAAGAAGAAATTTTAAGGCATGAAATAGCTGATTCCACACACAATGTGAATTCAATGAACATAGATCTTCTGGGAAGAGATTTGTTTTATCTCAATTTTGAGGATTATGAACTGTATCATTTCAGACTGGAGTAGACACCTGATTATATTAGCCTCATTTATTGGATTTGCCTGTCTGACAAATTCATGCTCGGGAATTGAAAATGATGCGGATGAAGCTCTGATCCCTTCGAAAGAGAAAAGAAAGGAAGAGAATGTAAGCACTTATCTGAAAGAGGGTTTGTGTAAGAATGAAGATGGAAATTATATGCTTATCCTGTTGCATCCTGCAGAGTGTGAATCGTGTTATCCGGTGATCCGGGAACATATCGTAAAATACATTCGGTCCATGAGCAATTGCCGTATACTACTGGTGCTTCCTAAGCTTATCAGTGGAATAAAACAGAATCTCATAGAAAAAAAACTTGGTATCGACACTTCAAGGGTTATTATAATGGAAAATACAGCGGTATATCATTTCCTCCTGAAGAAAATGGACTCACTGCAATTTTCTACCTCGAGTTTACTGGAAGTGTCACCGTCCGGAGAGATCATCAGCCGAGCGAAGGTTTCGCCAAAGTAAAGCGCATTGAGTCACTTTCTAAAGCCTTGAACTCAGCTCCCTCCCCATCCCATGTTGAAGAGGGCGTAATCATACTTTACCGGGTCATCGGGGTCGAAGCTGCGGAGTACTTCCGTCAGTTCGAGGGCGGCTTTCCAGTCGTTGGCTTTGCGTCCGAGCAGGCCGAGCTGCCGTGCGATCCGGCCGGCATGTACATCGAGGGGGCAGATGAGCTGTGCCGGGGAGAGGCTTTTCCAGAGGCCGAAGTCCACACCTTTGGCGGCAGGCCTTACCATCCAGCGCAGGTACATGTTCAGGCGTTTGCAGGCCGAGTGGCGCTCGGGTGTGGCCACATGCTTGCGCGTACGCTGCGGAGCATCATCCAGGCTGAAAAAATAACGGTGAAAATGGGTTAATGCCGTTTCCGCATCTTTTATTTTTTTGCCCGGAGCGGGATTGAAGGCATCTTCGAGGCTCGAAAAATGCGCAAAGTGATGCTTCAGAAAATGAATAAAATACAACAGGTCGTCTGTTTGGAAGGTACGGTGTGCAAAGTATGAAAATCGTTTCAGATCCCGCTCCGTGTGATGAAGTACAAAATCATGAGGCGCATGGTCCATGAGCGCCATCAGTTCGAGGCTTTTGCGGATGATGCTTTTGCGCTGTCCCCACGAAAAAACAGCCGCAAAGAGGCCGGCAATTTCGATATCGGCCCGTTGTCCGAAGGAATGCGGCACCTGAACGGGGTCGTTGGAAATGAAACCGGGATTTTCGTAACGTTCGGCTTGCCGGTCGAGAAGGGATTTTAAATCTTCCATTTTCAGCAAAGATAAAGCCGGGCAGCGTAAATTAGCTGCCATGCCGGCCCCCTTCGATATCATTATTCCCACCTGGAATAACCTGCCCTATTTGCAAAACTGCATTGACGGAATTCGCAGTCACAGCGAGGCGGAGCACCACCTGATTGTGCACGTCAATGAAGGAACGGACGCTACGGCAGACTGGCTCGAAAAGGAAGGGATAAGCTTTACACATTCCGAAGAAAATATCGGTATATGCGAAGCATTCAACCGCTCCATGCAGCTGGCAAAGCACGACTATCTTCTTTACATGAATGACGACATGTACGTTTTGCCGGGCTGGGACAGCGCCCTGGCACGGAGAATCCCCGAAGGCAGGCTGTGGATGCTTTCGGCCACCATGATTGAGCCTCGTCCCGGTGGCAATCCGGTGGTCGTGGTGGCCGACTTCGGACGTTCTCTCGAGGCCTTTCGCAAGAAAGAACTGATCCGTCAGGCCGGCCTTCTGAAGCGCGCGGACTGGTCGGGCAGTGCCTGGCCACCGCTGCTCATGCCGCGACAGGCCATCGAGGCTGTGGGCGGCTTCAGTACGGAGTTCTCGCCCGGCATGTACTCCGATCCCGACCTGGCCATGAAGTTCTGGAAACTGGGAAACCGCTTTTTTCTCGGGGTGGGCGACAGCTTGGTGTACCATTTTCAGGCCCGTTCTACCGGAAGAGTGATTAAAAACAACGGCCGTCTGACTTTTATGAAAAAATGGGGGATCACGGCTTCGGCTTTTTATAAATATTACCTGCGCATGGGCCGCAGCCCTGACCTGCCTTTAAGCGAGCCTCCCGCCCGGAAACTCCTTCCCAACCGCATCCGTGTCAAACTAAAAAGCATCCATTGGTGAGAATAGCCATCATCTACTACCGGATTGCCAATGCTGGCGGCCTCGAGAGGCGCTTGATAAACTACGCGGAATATTTTCGTAAAGAGGGGCATGAGGTTCATATTTATTATGTAAAAAAGGATACAACCATAAAACTGCATCCCGGCCTCCATCTGCATCGTGTGCCGGTCTTCGGGCTGCACTCTTATACCCGCATGCAGAAATTCGGAAAGATAACGGAGCGTATTCTGAAAAGAAAAAAATATGACTTTAGTCTTTCGCTGGGCCGTACCCCCGGTGCCGATGCCCTGATATGCCCCGGAAATCACCGCGGATACATGCAGGCAACAGGGAAAGGATGGACCCGCAAAGACCGCATGCAGGACAAAATGGACGCGGAGGCATATGAGCGATCGAAACTGATATTGGCCGCCAGTGGGATGATGCGCAATGAGTTGATCAGTCTGTATGATGTGCCGCCATCAAAAATTAAAATACTCTATCCGCCCCTTCGTGCTGAAGATTTCAGCGCAAAGAGAAAAGAAGAACGCCCTGCCCTGAGAAAGCAATACGGACTTAGAGCCGGGCGAAAGACCTTTCTTTTTGTTTCATACAGTCACCCGAGAAAAGGGCTGCCGCTTCTGCTTGAGCTTTTCCGTAGTTTGTACGGGCGAGATGCGGAACTGCTTATTGCGGGAACGGCATTGGAGGGCCCTTTGCCCTCCAATGTGCGCTATGTCGGCTATGTGAATGACATGGAAGGGCTCTATGCCGCCTGCGATTTTCTCATCCATCCTGCAGCCTACGAGCCTTTCGGGCAGGTCGTAAGCGAGAGCCTTCAGATGCAAGTGCCGGTCATCGTATCGGAGGCCACGGGAGCCGCTGAGTTAATTGGAGAGGAAGAAGGAATAGTAGTGCCGGGCTTTGAACGCAAAGCCTGGATCGAAGCCGTGGATCAGGCGTTGAGCCGCGAGTGGAACATAGTACCTGACTTTGCAAATCGCAAGGGCCTGACCGTGGCGCAACATGTCGACAAGATGATGCAGATGACGCGTGAGATTACGCTTCCGGACTCCTGAAGGGGCTGCTGCGCTGATGCGCTTTGATCATTCTTCGCGAGAAAACGATCCCCCCGATCAGGGCCGCCAGGGCCCCGGTAGCAAGCACGGGAGAGAGCGCCTGCATCAGAAAGAAATCATAGGCTCCGTGAAAGAAAACGGCTGCCAAAAGGCCGGCAAGCAGAAGCAATGGGGCGCCTTTTTTGCTGTACTTCGCCCTGCCCGCAAAAAAGCCCATCAACACGGCAAAGGCTCCGTGAGCCGGTATGGAAGTGACGGCCCGCCAGCCGCCCACAGCAAGCGACTCTGCATATGAGGGCTGGCCGAATACGTAAAGCAGGTTTTCAAGTGCTGCAAAACCCATCCCGACCATCACCATATACATGATGCCGTCATAGGGCTCGTTAAAGGCCTTCCGTTTGTAGAGAAAAGAACGCATCATGAGGTACTTGGCCGACTCTTCGCTGAGCGCTACCACGACAAAAGCATAAAACAGCGTATTTAAGGTGCCCGCTGTGCGCACAAATCCCAACTGCTCCCATCCTGATGTAAAAATAAGAGCCGGAATCACACTGAAAATGCCCAGGACAAACGCCCCGATCAGCATGCCAGGGGCTTCCCTTTCATGCTTGTCGTGAAAATAAACGTAACTGATCAATACAATGACAGGGACGAGCGCAATGGCAATCAGGTTCCACATGGTTTATTACAATTTTCCGAGTGCCATCTCGAGGTCGGCTATGAGGTCGTCCTTGTGCTCAATGCCCACGCTCAGGCGTATCAGCGAATCCACCACACCCGATTTCTCCCGCTCTTCTTTCGGGATGGCCGCATGGGTCATGGAGGCCGGATGCCCGATCAGCGACTCCACACCGCCCAGCGATTCGGCCAGGGCAAAAAGTTTCGTATTGCTCAGCACTTTGTGTGCATCCTCAAAGCGGTTGCCTTTCAAAGTGAAGGAAATCATTCCTCCGAAATCGCGCATCTGAGCGGCAGCAACTTGATGCTTCGGGTGATCACTGAATCCGGGCCAGTAGACTTTCTCCACTTTTTCGTGATTTTTCAGAAAGGCAGCGATGGCCCGTCCGTTTTCGCAGTGCCGGTCCATGCGTACGTGCAGGGTTTTGATTCCCCTTAAAACCAAAAAGCAGTCTTGTGGGCCGGGCACCGCTCCACTGCTGTTTTGAATGAAATAAAGGGCTTCGGCCAGCGCTTCGTCCGAGCAAAGAACCGCACCGAGCACCACATCGCTGTGTCCGCCCAAATATTTGGTGGCCGAGTGCATGACCATGTCGGCCCCCAGGTCCATGGGGTTTTGCAGATAGGGCGAGGCGAAGGTATTGTCCACCACCGTCCGTATTCCCCGCTCGCGGGCCAATCCGCAAACCGCTTTGATGTCGATGATATTCAGCATGGGATTGGTCGGGGTTTCTATCCAGATCAGCCGGGTGTTTTTATTTATCAATTTCCGGATGTCTTCGGTTTCGGCCATTTCGGTAAAGTGAAAGCGGATGCCGTATTTTTCGAAAATCTTCCGAAAAATACGGTACGTGCCGCCATATAAATCATTGCTTGCGATGACTTCGTCTCCGGGTGAGAGTAGCTTGATAATGGCATCTACGGCAGCCAGGCCGCTGCTGAAGGCCACCCCGAAGCGGGCATTCTCAAGCGCTGCAAGATTGTTTTGCAGCGCATCCCTCGTGGGGTTTTGTGTGCGGGCATACTCGTAGCCTTTGTGTTTCCCGGGGGCCTCCTGCACATAGGTGGAAGTCTGATAAATGGGCGTCATAATGGCCCCGCTGACCGGATCGGGAGATACTCCGGCATGTATGGTCTTTGTTTCAATTTTCATTTTATTCTTCTTTTAATTTTTGCTCCGGTGAGGACCATTACAAGGTCTTTCCTCTCTCGTCTTCTGCGAATGCGTGCAGGATAAGTCCGCTCCTCAATTTCGGCTCAAACCAGGTCGACTTGGGCGGCATCACTTTTCCTTCGTCCGAGATTCGCATCAGGTCTTCGATACGCACCGGATAAAGCGAAAATGCCGCACGCCACTTGCCGGCATTCACAACACGCTCCAGCTCACCGAGGCCTCGTATCCCGCCTATAAAACCAACCCGCTCATCGGTTCTCGGGTCTTTGATATCCAGAATCTCATCCAGAATGTTCTTTTGCAGAATACTCACATCCAGTTTGTCGACTGCATCTTCGCTGTTGAAGGTGCCGGGTTTGGCACGCAGACGGTACCACTTGCCGTCCATGTAAAGCCCGAACGTGTGTTCCTCTTCCGGTTTTACGGGCTCCCCGGATACGGAAACGTCAAACTTCTTCTCCAGCTTGCCGGAAAATTCTTCAGCACTCAGCCCGTTCAGGTCTTTTACCACCCGGTTGTAATCGATTATATTAAGATGACTGGCCGGAAACAATACGCTCAGAAAATAATTAAAAGCTTCCTCCCCGTTGTACGATCCGGCTTTTTCCCGCATCATCTGCCCGACTTTAGCCGAGGCAGCCGCCCGATGATGGCCGTCAGCTATGTACGAAGCAGCTACCTTTTCTTTAAAGAGAGCGCCCAGCTTTTCAATGCTTTTTGTATCCGTGATGGCCCAAAAACTGTGGACTACTTCATCATCCGATCTAAAATGATAAAGCGGCTTCTCTTCGCTCAATTTTTCAATGATGCGGTTTATCTCGTCCACATCGCGGTACGTCAGGAAAACGGGGCCGGGTTGTACGCCCAGGGCGTAGATGTTGTCGATGCGGTCTTTTTCTTTCTTCGGACGGGTGTGTTCGTGCTTTTTAATGATGCCGTTGAAGTAATCGTCAATGCTCGATGCCGCCACCAGGCCCGTTTGTTCCCAATCGCCCATCTTTTGGCGATAAATATAGAGCCGGGGCGTCTCATCCTGAATAAGAATGCCTTCGTTGATCAGTTTCCGAAGGTTTTCCCGGGCCCGTTCATACACATTTTTTCCATAGGGGTCGCTGCCCTCCGGAAGTGTGATCTCCGCTTTGATGACATTCAGAAAACTGTAGGGATTGCCCTTGGCTTCCTCCCGGGCCTCTTCGGCACTGAGCACGTCATAGGGCTTCGATGCCACTTTGGAAGCATACTCCGGCAAGGGGCGTATGCCCCTGAAAGGACGAATATTTACCATTTCCGATTTTATTTGAAAAAGTTGATCAAATGATGAGCCATCTCAATCCAAACCCGGTCCTGCCCCTCGGTGGTGCTGGCTCCGATGTGCGGAGTGAGCGAAACCCGGGGATGCTGAAGCAGGTCTTCTCTCGGCCGGGGCTCATTTTCAAAAACATCCAGTCCGGCAAAAGAAACCTTGCCTGAATTCAATTGGTCAAGCAGCGCCTGCTCGTCAATGACTCCCCCGCGGGCGGCATTGATGATCATCACACCGTCTTTCATTTTTTCGAATTCGGCATTGCTTATGAAATAGGAAGACCCGGATGCAAAGGGAATGTGAAAGGTAATGATGTCACTTTCGCGCAATACATCCTCCAGACTGTTGGGGCGAAGCGATACCATAGGTGCCTGGCCATTGCAGTCTATTTGTGAAAGTTCGAAATGCATGGTTTCTTTAAAAAGCATGTCGTAGGGCTTGATCTTCATGCCCGCGCCCAGGGCCAGCCGGCCCACGGCCTGCCCGATGCGGCCAAAGCCTACAATGCCGAGGGTCTTGCCGCTCAGTTCGCGGCCCTTCGAATATTGCTTCTTGAGCTCCTTGAATTGATCATGACCTTCCCGGGGCATTCTTCTGTTGGCATCCTGCAGAAAACGGGCACCCGTGTACATATGTGCCATCACCAGCTCTGCCACCGATTGAGACGAGGCCCCCGGGGTGTTGAAGACTTTGATTCCTTTCTTTTCGGCATAGGCAAGGTCAATGTTGTCCAGCCCCACACCGCCACGTCCTATGAACCTAAGTCTGCTCGCAGCATCCATTACTTCCTGGGTGACCTTTGTGGCACTCCTCACCAGCAGGGCATCAAATGAAGAAATGTCCTGAAGCAATTCGTCTTTGTCTCTGAACCGGGTGTCAATCTCAAATCCGTTTTTCTCAAGCAACTCCTTTCCGGAATCCTTGATGCCGTCATTG
>JALSIH010000064.1 GCA_026981615.1 Chitinophagales bacterium | reverse complement strand
GGCCTTTGTCATATTCATGTTTGTCTTTGATATTCACCGGAAATAGGCATTTAATGTGTTATAGGATTCTTTAAGTCTTCGGTAAGATTCTTCCGCATCTGATTTTTTCTCCGCCTTGCTGAGTTTGCCTGATTCTTCAATAAAAGGCAAGAGCCATTTGTGCAGTTCGTCATGTGCCTGGCCGGTCATCGTGCAGTTGCTCGTCAGCAGATTAAGATTCTTACTAATTTCTGCGGACAAAGTCTGATAGTCGTTCAAACTGCTCCCGTCAAAATCATTCAATAATTTTTCCATGCTCCGGATATAGACCATCATGTCTTGGTCTACCTTCCACCTTTCACCATGATTGAGTATAATGGCGTGTTCCTGCCCTTCATGGTGATGTGTGGCAGCTTCCGTTTCCTGGTATTTCTCTGCGGCTTCGGATTTTTCTCCTTCCTCATTGCTGCTGCAAGAGACCAAGAGGGCCACAATGCCGAGCATTAAGATTGATTTGATTTTCATAAGCTTTCGTTTTTATTGCGTGTAGTCAGAAAAGCGATTAAGGTAAATATGAGCGTCAATGTGGAGCGAAAGAAGAGTGCTCCGATGGTCTTTTCTTCATAAAGTCCTCCAGCATTGATATGCAGGGCAAAGGCCACGGAGCCGGTCAGCAGTACAAAAAACGACAGCGCCAGCACCCCATAGGTCCAGCTGCGAGCTTTAAGAAACCCATAGGCTGCCAGCAGGTAGAGAAGACTGCTAAAGAAATTGGCCCAAACCACGGACAGCACATAATTGCCTTCCATGGCCCTGACTCCGAAGAGATTTAAGATAACAGAGCTGCTCAAAAAGAGAGTTAACAGGGCAAATGCCGTCAGCAGAACAGCCGTGCTGTATCGGATGATCTTATTTACTTGCATTTCATAAGCGTTAAAAGTGCCTGAACCATGGTTTCACCCCTTTCTGCGAGGTCAAATTGAAATTCACTTACCCGCCATTTAAACATTTCGAGGCGCATGCTCCCCATACAGAGGTGGAGCAGTTCTTCAGCTTTCACTTTGCTTGTAAAAATGCCGCTTTCCTGCCCTCCTTCAATAATGGGCTTTAGATATTTGGTCTTCACTGCCATGATTCGGCCTATGGCACGGTTGACTCGCTCGCTCCGGCCCATCAATCCGTCTGAAAAAACGGCTACAACAAAATGGGGATTCCCCGCAAAGAAGGAAAACTGACTCCGGAAAATAAGTTGAAACTTTTCCTCCGGAGTGTTGCCATGTGAAAGCGCAATGGTATATCTCTTATCCATGTTCTCTGCCAGGTATTCGAGCATGGCAACGATGATATCCTCTTTGCTGGCAAAGTGGCGATAAATGGCACTTTCCGAAAAGTGCATCTCTTTCGCAAGGTTCTTAATAGTAAGGCCGGCCACTCCGGAAGCAGAAAGGATCTTTCCGGCTGCTTCAATGATTTCCAATTGCCGGTCCGTGATTTTGCTGTTCATGGCTTTTCCTGTTTCTATCGTTTTGTGATGTTCGCGAAACATTCAAAACCCATTGCGATATTTTCTTTCCCGCTTATAGCATTCAATGGATGAGAGTGAACGTTCACTCTGCAAATGTATGCTATTTATTTGAAAGAAACAAATTTGGGCAGGTAAAGACTTTATTCAGCCCTTAAGACAGGTGCCGCCTTATCCCTATCCACGATGAACCCGTGAAATAATTTTGGCTGCGAATTTTATAAGAGAAGGCTTTTGCCGTCCTTTTGTCAGAGCAACTGAACCGCTCCCGTTTTGACATCATACATGGCGCAGACAATTTGTATTTCATCCTTTTCCACCATTTCGGAAAGCACTTCGCTTTCATTGGTTATTTGAACAGCCGTATGTAAAACGTTGACCCTTGCCACTTCGTTGATATAAGCTTCCGTGTTATTTCCCGAGAGATCACCCCTGCTTTCCACTTTTTCAATGGCCGGTTTAATTTTTGCAAGCAGCCCCGTCAGCAAACCAAGTTTTGCATCGGCACAGGCACCTGTAACTGCACCGCAGTTACTGTGGCCCAAAACCATAATCAATTTTACTCCGCTTAGTTTACAGGCAAATTCCATGCTGGCAATAATGTCGGAATTGACAATATTTCCGGCTATACGGGCACTATACACATCTCCGATACCAAGATCAAATATCAGTTCGGAAGACAAACGGGAATCAATACAACTGAGAATTATGGCATAAGGAGATTGTCCGTTTGCCGTATTTTTTACTTCACGTATAAGGTCTCGATTGGCACGTACATTTTCGACAAACCTTCTGTTTCCTTCAAGAAGCAACTTCAGTGCAGCGCCCGAAGACAATTCGTTTTTGGTTTCATGTGAATGTTTTTCCATAATTAACAACATTTGTTCTCGATCTGAGACGGCATATTTCGCAAGAAAAAGCGCAAGATTCAACGGTATGCATCAATGACCGCCTTCATAGGGAGATATCATCGTTACTAATAATCGACTGTCTCCATCTCACCTCTGTTGATAAGGGTCACATGTATGCCCTTGCTTTTTGCCGTATTCTTAAAGTTATCAATAATCTCGAGAACATCATAATCCAGGTTCACCGTATTGCTCATGTCAATCGTCAGATCCGTACCTTCCGGTATTTTATTAAGAGCCTTCATAATAGCACCTTTATTAAGAAAAGAGACCTCCTCTGCCAATGTCATTTTCACTTTCCGCTTTCCGTTGTCCACTACTTCCTTGTGCAGGAAATGAGAATTTTTAAAGCTGTTACGAAGGAGGATGACAAGAGCAACAAGGAAGCCCAATGCTATGCCTCTGAGCAAGTCTGTAAAGACGATTCCGAGTATTGTAATGATAAAAGGAGCAAACTGCCCCCACCCCAAACGATACATTTGCTTAAATAAAGAGGGTTTTGCCAGCTTATAACCCACTACAAAAAGTACACAGGCCAATACGGCCAGAGGGATCATATTTAGGACAGTCGGTATGATCGCTACTGATAAAAGCAGCAGAAATCCATGAATGATAGCCGACATTTTGGTGCGTCCTCCGGATTGTACATTGGCCGAACTTCTTACTATAACCTGTGTCAATGGCAGCCCGCCAATCAAACCCGATATTACATTCCCCGTTCCCTGGGCGAATAACTCACGGTTGGTATTTGTAATTCGCTTGTATGGATCAAGTTTGTCGGTGGCTTCCACACTGAGAAGGGTTTCGAGGCTTGCCACTACGGCCAGAGTAACAGCTACGATCCATACATCGGTACTACTTATACGGGTAAAATCAGGCAACGAGAACTGATTGATAAATCCGGAAAAACTGCCGGCCACCGGTACACTTACAAGGTGTTCGCCCTCAATGGAAAACTCGGGGAAGGCAGACTTTGTCAGCAATTGATAGATAATACCGAAAGCAACAGCAACCAGCGGTCCCTGTACCAACCTGAAAAATTTATGTTTCTTCGTGAAATATACATCCCAGCTTATCAGAATAAGCAGAGAGACCGCACTCACGATCATGGCTCCGGGAGACAAATACGACCACATATTCCCCAACTCCGAGAAGGTGTTTTCTCCATCCATTTGCCAGAATGAAAGGTCACCTTCATAATCTCCGTCATATCCGAATGCATGAGGAATTTGCTTGAGGAAGATAATGATACCGATACCGGAGAGCATTCCTTTTATCACCGAAGACGGGAAGTAATATCCTATTACACCGCCTTTTAAAAGTCCCATGACTATTTGTATTCCCCCGGCCAAAACTACTGCGAGCAGAAAGATGTCAAAGGCTCCCAGGCTTTGTATTGAATTAAGAACAATGACAGCCAGACCGGCAGCCGGACCACTTACTCCCAAAGACGAGTTGCTCAATGCCCCCACGACAATACCTCCCACTATCCCGGCAATTAATCCGGAAAAGAGAGGAGCTCCACTGGCAAGAGCAATGCCGAGGCAAAGCGGAACGGCAACAAAAAAAACAACGATACTGGCCGGTATATCATATCTGAGATTAGTAAACAAAGAATTACTTTCTTTACGATTGTTCGGTTTCATTGTACTTGTATTGTGGTTTTTGAGAATTTCATTATTCCGGTAAATCCTTTAAAGGATAAAAGGAGACTAAAATAAGGTTAAAAGCCTACGTTTCCTTTCCTGAAGGCAGAAAAAGCTCAACTACGGTACCCTTGCCGGGCTCAGATTCGATTTTCAGTCTCCCTCTGTGCAATTCAATAATTTTCACACTGAGGGACAGACCGATGCCCGAGCCATTGATACCCAGCGCATTGCTGCCTCTGAAGAAGGGGGTGCTGACTTTCTCCAGGTCTTCTTTCAGAATTCCCACTCCCCGGTCGATAATCCGGACTCTCACTCCGTCATCCCGGGCATCTGCGCGGACCTCAACTGTTTGATTGTCCGAAAATTTACAGGCATTGTCTATTACATTGCTAAAAGCAGAAAGAAGCAGACCTCGGTTGCCCTTCGCCCGTAAGGGGGCTTCCCGTTCATCGAATTCAAGCTTCACCCGATGTTCCGGATTTTGAAATGCATAGCTGTCGCTCACTTCACATAGAAACCTCCTCATATCCAGGGGCTCCATGTAAATCTGTTCATCGGCTGATTGCACGCGCGACAATTGAAGCAAATTGCTCACTGTTTGATTGAGGATTTCTGCCTCACGCAGAATGGCCTTCAGGGCCTCTTTATACTCGCTTTGGCTTCTTTTCCTGCTCAGGGCAATCTCCGCCTCGCCCAAAATGGCAGTGAGCGGGTTGCGTATTTCATGAGAAGCATTACGGATAAAAGCTTTCTGAGCCTCAAAGGAGTTCTCCAGACGATCGAGCAATTGATTAAAAGCAATGGCCATCTGACCGATTTCATCCTTCGAATTCAACACCTCAAGGCGATGATGAAGATTCGATGCACTGATGCTGTTGGCTCTATCAATCTTTCTCGAAATAGGCATCAAAGCCTGGCGCGTCACGAAATAGCTGCTTGCCAGAATCAAGGGAATTCCAAAGAGCAGAAGGGAAAGGATAATCTTTCTCAAATCTGTCAGATAGCGCTGACCGGTCTCATCCACTGCCGTTACGATAATCAAATAGTCTTTCCCTTTTACTCTGAAAACCCGGCTTACACCCCGTTTATTCCCCCACTTGAATTCGAGTTCTTTTTCCTTTAGCAGACGTTCTTTCAATTCGGGCGGGTACTCGTATTTGAATTCTCCTTTTCTGTTTCCGTTCAGTTCAAGCACTTCCTCGGTTTCTTCGGGCAGGGTATGCAAAAACCGATTTCTTATTTTTTCAAACTCCTCCTCCGTGAAAGTCTCCTTTTCAAGAAATATTTTCTCGGTGATTTCTACCCGTTCTTTCAAATGATTCATAAAATCACGGCTGCGGTGCAGCGAAGAATAATAATAGACAGAGACTCCGAACAAAATAAAAAGTCCGCTGGCTATAATTGAGAATACAAAAGAAAGACGTGTACGGATACGCATAACCTATTCCTTAATAATGTACCCCATACCAATGACCGTTCTGATGATCTTTTCTTCATGATCCCGGTCAATTTTTTTTCTCAAATAATTGATATAGACATCTATCACATTGGTTCCCATGTCAAAATCAATCCCCCATACCTGCTCCAGTATCTGGGTTCGGCTTACCACCCGGTTTTTGTTTCGCAGCAAAAATTCAAGAAGGCGAAATTCTCTTGCAGTAAGTCTGATTTCGACTCCTGCCCTGCGCACCTCCCTCGACTGGAGGTCCATCTCCAGATCAAGAACTGTAAGGCGCTCTTTCTCGCTCTTTGATGTAATTTTTGCTCTGCGGCTCAGCGCATGAATTCGTGCCAACAGTTCTTTAAATTTGAACGGTTTGCTCAGATAATCATCTGCCCCCGTTTCAAGGCCCAGGACAATATCATCGGTTGCCCCCAGTGCGGTCAACATGAGTATGGGCACCTCGAGTTTGTATTGATTTTTCAATACATCGCATAACTCAATACCGCTCATACCCGGCATCACTACATCCAGGATAATCAAATCAAAATCTTCCTGAATGGCCAGCCTCAGGCCTTCCTTTCCATCGAAGGCTTGCTGCACCCGATGGCCTTCCTCTTCCAGGCCTCTTTTGATAAAGGAAGAGACCCTTTCTTCGTCTTCAACAAGCAATAGCTTCATTTTTCTTCTTTCCGGATTCAGCTGTTCATAACAGGCTGCTGAGTTTGTAAATTGATTTCCCCTCCTATCCTGCCAATGCAATGAAAGCCTTCGGACAGGGGTCTTCGGCTAAAATTACAATTCCCGGCTCATATTTTTCATGCAATGCACCGATTTATCCGGTACATAGCGAAAGCTTAGATAGCGATTGACACGCTTTTTATAATTGCGGAATGCCTCCCCGTAAATGGTCTCGAGATATCGCTCTTGCTCCAAAATGAGACGGTGATTGACAATCATAAGCAGCAAATAGAGGCCAAAGAGGACCAAAGAAGGAAAAATCAGGAGATATGACAGGATCACCAAATAATAGAACACGAAATTGGGATTCCTGCTGATGCCGTACAAACGGCACATCAAAGTGTTGATTTGCATGGATTTGTTTTTCTTCCGGGGCCAATGAATCCGGGCAATAAAAATGAGCAATGCAAGAAAGAGCAGAACAAAAAAGATATGGGAGAATTCGTACATATTCGGGTGTTTTCTGAAATGAATTGCGAGGAAATACATGATCTCCAAAGCAGGAGAGTCGTTGTGCTCCTGCTTTTCGAACGCCTATTTACTAATCGTCATCGTCTTTGTATCTGACGCCCCGCGCTCCGCTGTCAAGCTGAATGATGCCGGACCCCTGGCGAATTTCCGTATGGCGAATTTCACCGCCACTCCTTCCTGTTTGTATGGCTGCATAGATATCAACTGCTGCCACCACAAAAACGGCAATGAAGAAATAACGCGTGTAGCGTGATCTGCGATAATGAAGAATGGCAGCTATTAAAGCCAGTGCACCCAAAATCAGGGTGCTAATGTGAAAAAACTCAGCCAACTCCTCATGCGTATGAATGAGGGTTTCGCTTATCCCTGCCAGGTGTTCCACCACTTCTTCGGCTTGCTCGCCCGTGAAATACGCAGCGAGAGAAGATAAAGCGCTGAACACATATAAGCCCAGTGCGGTAAGCTTCACCGATGTGTTTTTAAATAAAAATCCCGCAATCAAAACCAAGGTGGCAAGAATAACTCCGACAATAGGAAAATGATTGACCAACAAATGAAGATGTGCTCCGTTCATGATTGATTTCTTTTAGGTGAATAAATGCATTTTTTATATTCTTTCTTTTTATTCGCTGATCATGCGAAAGGCTCCCGTAAGCAAAAAACGTGCATCTGCTTCAAAATCACCGGCATTCAGAATTTCATAATAATTGCCGGATGAAGCACCTGTCTTTACCTCTCTTTTTTCAAATAACATTTCGCTTTCCGTACTGTCACGCAGCAGAAGAACATACTTCCTTCCGTCATTCTCCACCACGGCTTCGTGTGGCAGGGCCGGGCCCTCGTGCGAACGGATGAATATCTCTGATTCGACATACATTCCCGGTACCAGGAAAGCAGGATCGCTTCCTTCTTCCGGATGTGCATGAATCTTAAAGGTTCTTTCGTTCCGGTCAATGCCGGGATTGACCAGATGCACGCGGGCAAGATAAACGACCGAGGGATTGTTTTGCACGCGAAAACGAATCTCCTGCCCCTTGCGGATCTGTCCCAGATTCTGCTCGAACACACTTAGCTCAAGGTGCAAATGATCCGTGTTGATGATATTCATGGCCACATCAGACGGATCAAGATAAAGCCCCTTGCTCAGGTGAATTTCGCTCACATAGCCACTGATGGGTGATAACACCGGAATCCTGCTCCGTATCTCGTTTTCATTCAATCCGGAAGGATCAATATTCATAAGCTGCAACTTCTTTCGAAGGGATGCCACACGTACTTTCGTGGCCCGGTATTCGGCCTCTGCCTTCAGGTATTTTTTCTCTGAGCTGACCCCTTCGCTGGCCAGGCTCTTTTGCCTTTCATAGTCAGAGCGAAGATAGGCCAGACGGCTGTCGGCTTCCAGAAAATCGCGCTGAATCTCAATATATTCGGGATTCTCAAGCGTAAAGAGTACCTGCCCTTTTTTGACCTTATCGCCCGGCAGCAAAGTGATTTCCCTCACGTATCCGCCAAAATATGCACTGACCGATGCCTTGTTTTCCGGGGGTACATCAATCATCCCGTTGCTTTTTACCGAACGCTTGAATTTTCGCTTCTCCAATGCTCCCGTCTTCATTCCGGAAGCTTTGAATTGTGATGCAGTGATCACGTAAACATTGTTATCGGGCTCCACGGGAGAACTGCCGGTTTCGCCCATTGCGCTGCGCTCTCCCATAGAGGAGCAGGATATGAGGGTCGTGCCGGCAAGCACCGGCACTGCCAAGAGCAGGATCAGGAGATTTTTATTTTTCATTTTCAGGCATTTATTCAATTAAATAATTGATCTCAAGTACGTTTTCGTTGTATTTCCGCAGCGCATCGAGATAGTTCAGCTCTATTGCCATGGTATGATCAATCAGTTGCACATACTGAAGGAAATCAATTTCACCCTGTGCATAAGCTTTGTTTGCATGCTTCAGCATTTGTCCGGCCAGGTTTTTTCCCGTATTCTCATAGTAGTCAAGCATCTGCCGATGCTGGCGCACCCGGCTTTGCAAAGACTCAAATCTTGTCCTCAGAGCGATGCGATACTCTTCCGACTCGGCATTGCGAATCATGACTCCGGTTTTTGATGCTTCGATTCTTGATTTCTGCGGGCCAAACCATAGCGGAAGGCTCACTCCGGCTTCGACACCGCCATAGCTGCCGGGCAGGCTGCCGGGGTTGAAGCCTTTGAATAGCGATACCTGCAAATCCGGGAGCAGACGCTGCTTCTCATACTGCAGTTTTCTTTGCGACCATTCTTTTGCATGCTCGCGCAAGCGGATACCGGGATGATTTTCCCATTCCGCGGCCTGCACCTTGAGCGGACCGAAGGAATTGTCCGGAACGGAATAAAAAGTGTCCGATTGGAGGTAGCGGTTCATTTGCATCTCTGCCATGCGAATTCGCTCGCGGACCTGCTTCAGCCTGATTTCCATCTCCTCTTTCCGGCTGTCGGCTGTGGCCTTTTCCAGATAATTGGACTCCCCCTCCTCAAAACTTTTGCCGGCTGCCGATGCGAAATCGCTGTAGAGACTATCAAGAAATTGAAATTTCTTCGACAGTTCTTTCCAATACACCGCCTCATTCCAGGCCAGCGCTACGTTTTTAATGAGCACGATCCGCTGTATCCGATATTGATCTTCCGACAAATTCTCGAGGCTTTCATAGACTTTCTTCCGTGCCGTGTACACAGTCGGAAATTCGAAGGACTGGCGCACACCCCAAACATTGAGCGGTTGATTCTCAGGACTGATATTGTTTTGGTCAAAACTGTAATAAAAATCGGTTTTCCCCGGGTCAAAGGCGCTGCCTTTCAGCTGCCGGCTCTCGGACACCTTCAGTGCCGATGCTTCCAAACCCCTATTGTTTTTCAATGCGATAGAAATGGCTTCATCCTGCGAGATTTGTGGCTGGGCAGCGGCTGCAAAAGGAAACAGCCCGGCGGTGACGAGCAATAAAATTGCCGGTGGGATGCTCCATTTTTTTCTTCGCCCGCTCTGGCGCTCAAACATAGCATAGAGCACCGGAAGCACGATGAGTGTCAGGGCGGTTGCCGAAATCAGGCCGCCAATCACAACGGTAGCAAGGGGGCGCTGCACCTCCGCACCGGCCGATGTGGAGACAGCCATGGGGAGGAATCCCAGTGCGGCAGCCGTTGCTGTGAGCAGCACAGGCCGCAGCCTCTTCCGGGTACCCATCAATATGCGTTTGTGTATGTCTTTCACTCCGTTGGCTTTCAGTTCTTTGAATTCCTCAATCAGGACAATTCCGTTGAGTACGGCTATTCCAAACAAAGCGATAAAACCGACACCTGCGGAAATGCTGAACGGAAGTCCGCGCACATAAAGGAACAAAACACCGCCCACAGCCGAAAGGGGGATGGCACTGTATATCATAAGCGCTTCTTTTACGGAATTAAAGGCAAAATAGAGCAAAACGAATATGAGCAGGAGCGCCACGGGCACGGCCAGCATAAGGCGGGCCCTGGCTGTCCGCAGGTTCTCAAACTGCCCGCCATATCGAATGCTATAGCCCGGTGGCAGGTCCACTTTTTCGGCAATCACCTTTTGTACATCCTTCACCACCGATTCGAGGTCGCGGTTGCGCACATTGACACCTACCACAATGCGCCTTCTCGTATCTTCCCTCGAAATCTTGGCGGGCCCTTTGGTATAGCGGATGCTCGCAAACTCACTTAAAGGCAGAGAGCGTCCGTCAGCCAGCTCAAGCGAAGCCTTTTCAATGTCCTCAATGCCGTTGCGATGGGCTTGGTCAAAACGGAGCACCAGATCAAACTGCTTTTCACCTTCAAACATGGTTCCCGCAGCCAATCCGGCAAATCCCATGCTGATAATCTGATTCAGGTCCCCGACATTCAAACCGTATTTCGCGATCTTCTTCCGGTCGTACTTTACCGTCAATTGGGGGAGGCCGGCTATTTTTTCCACGCTGATATCGGCTGCCCCGTCTATATTGCGAATCGCCTTCTCTACCTCCAGTGCCTTTTTGTAAAGTACATCCAGGTCTTCACCGAAGATCTTAATTGCCAGATCGGCCCGCACCCCCGTTATCAGTTCATTGAATCTCATCTCGATGGGCTGCGTAAACTCAAATTCAACTCCGGGGATTTCAGCCGTCAGAGCTTCCTTGAAACGGTCGGCCAGTTCATCCTTGCTGCGAACCGTCACCCACTCGCTCCTGGGTTTTAGTTTAATTATTACATCACTTTCTTCCATCGACATCGGGTCGGTAGGTACTTCGGCCGCACCAATGCGGCTCACCACCTGCTCTACCTCGGGAAAGCGCAAAAGAATCTTTTCGATTTGAGTGGTCGCTTTTACGGTATTGCTGAGCGAGGTTCCCGTTTTCAAAACCGGCTGTATCACAAAATCGCCTTCATCGAGTGTCGGCACAAACTCGCCACCCATGCGAGTAAACAGATAAAACACCGAGATAAGCAGGAGGAGTGCCAGAGAAAGCACCCACTCTTTTCTTCGAAGGGCCCAGGCGATGGTCGGCTGATAGCGGTCTTCGAGAAAGGAAATCAGGCGCCTCGAAAAGCTTTTCCCTTCTTTTTTCGAAGGTTTTATAAAAAGCGAAGCCATGACCGGCACATAAGTGAAGCAAAGAAGCATGGCACCCAGGAGTGCAAAAGTGAAAACCAGCGCCATGGGCCGAAACATCTTTCCTTCCACCCCCACCAGCGACAGAATAGGAATAAATACAATGATGATAATGAGCTGCCCGAAGACGGCCGAGTGCATCATTTTACTGGCAGCGTGTTGTGTGATGCTGTCGATGAGCCCTTGTCTTTCGGCCCCGGGAAGAGTAAGAAGTTTCTGGCGTTCGCTCGTGATTTTGTAGGCAATAAACTCTACGATAATCACGGCCCCGTCAATGATAATTCCGAAATCGATGGCCCCCAGGCTCATCAGGTTGGCATCCACTCCGAAGATATACATCAGCGAGAGTGCAAAAAGCAGGGTCATGGGAATGACCGAAGCTACCACGAGGCCTGAGCGCAGATTGCCCAGGAGCAGAACCACCACAAAAATGACAATCAGGCAGCCCAGAATGAGGTTTTCGGCAATGGTGGATGTGGTTTTTTTGATCAGCTCGCTTCGTTCCAGAAAAGCGTTGATGTGGACCCCCGGGGGCAGGGCCGATTCTATCTCCTCTACCCTTTTTTTTACGGCATCAATCACGGCCTTTGAGTTGGCCCCTTTCAGCATCATCACCTGCCCCAGCACCTTTTCGCCCTCCCCGTTGCCGGTGATGGCCCCGAAGCGTGTGGCATGGCCGTATCCTACGCGGGCCAGGTCGCTGATGTACACCGGCACCCCCGATCGGTGTGTCACCACTATGTTCTCAATATCTTCCAGACCCGTGAGCAAGCCTTCGCCACGTATAAAATAGCTTTGGTTGACTTTTTCAATGTAGCCCCCACCGGCCACGCTGTTGTTCTTTCGCAAGGCATCGTACACCTCAGCGATTGAAATATGCATGCTGCGCAACCTTTCGGGATTTACCGCCACTTCATATTGCTTAAGGTATCCGCCCCAGGTGTTTACTTCCACCACACCGGGAATGCCCGAAAGCTGGCGCTTAATAATCCAGTCCTGAATGCTGCGCAGGTCCATTAAGGAATATTGGCCGCGATAGGCAGAGTCCACCTCGATTACATACTGGTAAATCTCTCCGAGCCCGGTACTTATCGGGCCCATGAAGGGTTTGCCGAATCCGGCCGGTATCTTCTCTTCGGCCGATTTGATTTTTTCGGCAATAAGCTGGCGGGGCAGGTAGGTTCCGATGCGGTCATTGAATACCACGGTCACCACCGACAAACCGAATTTCGACACGGAGCGTATTTCTTTTACGCCCGGCAGATTTGCCATTTCCAGCTCGACCGGATAGGTGAGAAACTTCTCTACATCCTCGGTGGCCAGATTTCTTGATGTAGTTATGATTTGTACCTGATTGTTGGTGACATCCGGCACGGCCCCGATCGGAATTTGAGAAAGGGAGTAAAGGCCAAAGCCCACAATGAAGGCTGAAAAGAGGAGGACTATCAGTTTATGATGAATACTGTAACGTATGATTCGGTCTAGCATCTGCGGTCGTTCTTAGATGCTGCAAAGCTAGCGGCACGGGCCTTAGAGGATTCTCAAGCTCTTCTTAAGATTTGCTTAAAAAAAGAACGCTGAAGGTGCTGCCCTTCCCCGGTACGCTTTTTACTTCAATCTCCGCTCCGATGGCCTCGGCCGATTTTTTCACGATGGACAGGCCCAGTCCGTTGCCCGGAATGTCTTTGTGCTCGAGGGCCTCCGATCGAAAGAAATGATTGAATACCCGGCTTTGGTCTTCCTCTCTGATGCCGATGCCCCGGTCTTCGATTTCACACCGTATCTTTTCATTCTCCATTGATATGCGCAGGTGCAACGGAGACCGCTCATAGGAGTATTTGATTGCATTGCTGATGAGGTTATCCAGGATCAGGTGCGCGTGATAGTGTGGTACGGAATACGATCCGTTTTCATTGATGTCAAGAAATATTTTGAGTTTCTTTTCCGCTATTTCGGCTTTGCGTCTCGAAAGGATGTCATCTATCAGTGTGGCAATAGAAACCTTTGAATCCTTTTGATCGCTTTTGCCATTGTCAAGGCGTGCGAGCAACAGCAATTGTTCAATGGTATCGCTCATCCGGTTGATTTCCGACAGGCTGCATTTTATTTTCTCTTCATACTCTTCCGGACTTCTCTTTTTTCTCAGCAAAACCTCCAAGGTGCCCCGCAGGGCGGCCAGGGGAGTTCGCAGCTCATGCGAAGCATCCGAAGTAAACTGTCTCTCACGCTCCATGGCACTTTCAATGCGCTCCAGCAGGGCGTTGAATCCGGCCGACAATTCGTATATCTCGTCTTTGTTTCTCGGCAACGCTACCCGCTCATTCAAGTTGTTCTTCCTTATTCGCTGAATGGTGCGGGTCATTTCCTTGACCGGGATGATGCTTCGCCCGGCCAGAAATCGCGATACATAATACAAGCCGATGAGCACGAAGAGATAAGAAAGGAGCAAGACATTTCGAAGACGCATAATCACCGACTCCTCGGCTTCGGATGATATGGCCGATAGAATATATCCCCTTATTTTTCCATTTTCCTCGATGGGCAATTGCACCTGTCGAATGGCTTTGCCGTTCAAACGGGCGTCAAAATGCCCTCCGAACTTTTCCTCCCTGAATGGCAGCACATTGTCTTTCAGGTTGGGCGACTTGTCCATCAGGCGGCCCTCATTGTCGATTAGCTGGATAAATACCGGATTGACCTGAATCTCCCGGTGCTCGCGTTCCTCCCACTCTGCCTTGTTGGCAAACATAATGCTGTCGCCTGTCACTTTGATTTCTGTCGTATGCTTCTCTGCTTCGAACGACAAGTCATGATCAAGATGGCGAAAAACCGTCTCCCTGACCATAAAATAGACGAATCCGAAGACCAGTGCCATGATAATGGCCGTGGCAATCATATAGTGAAAAGCAATTCTGTTTTTAAAGCTTAAATTCATATTTCTCTGGCTATGTAGCCCACTCCTCTGACGGTTTGTATGTAATTCTCTTTTTCACTCAATCCGAGTTTTTTTCGCAATGCATTGATGTACACGTCAATCACCCCGGTGTTGTACTCAAAATGTATGTCCCAAACGCGCTCGATAATGCGGGTTCTGCGACACACGTTGCCTTTGTTTCTCATCAAAAACTCCAGCAGGGCAAATTCTTTTTGAGTTAGTTTTATTTCCTTTCCGTTTTTCAACACCTGGTGTTTTCGCGTATTCAATGTGATGGGGCCGAGAGTAAACTCCTCATGCTCTCCGCTTTTGGGCCGCAGTTGCACTTTGACCCTTTCCAGCAGTTCTTCAAAGTGAAACGGTTTCTTGATATAATCGTTGGCCCCGGCCTGCAAACCGAAGACGGTTTCATCCAGGGTGTCTTTTGCCGTCAGAAAAATGACGGGTGTCTCCTTGTCCGATTTTCTGAACGCACGCAGCAGTTCAATGCCACTCATTCCCGGCAACATCCAGTCCAGCAGAAGGAGGTCATAATTTCCCGAAAGCGCCCTGTCAAGCCCATCCCTGCCGTTCGCAGCAATGTCAACGGCATAAGATTCCTCTTCCAGGCCCTGCTTTAGAAAGCCGGAGATGCCGCTTTCATCTTCCACTATGAGTATTCTCATTTTGCAAATATTTGCTAATTCGCTGAATATCCGCTGCATAAGCCCTTAAGACTTTCTTAAAATTATACAGCGGACAGACGTAGAGGCTAACCCTTGGCTGACAAATAATAATTCCCTAAACGGAAGAGAAGACCCCGCTAAGCAAAGAAAATCTATCCGGCTGTGCAGCCAATCGCATTATTCCGTTGAAGCACTTTCCCTTTTCAGGGGTGCGTATCGCTGCAGGGCTTCCCGCACCCTTTCGATATCGGATATGCCGAGATAACGTATTTTGCCCTTTTTCAGAAGGATGCGAATGACTTTGTTGCCACGCACGGTATATCCGATGCCCCCTCCTGCCACGGGCCGCAGCCCCCAGCCTCCCATATCCTGCAGCGGTCTTATTTTTTTCAATTCCAGTTCCTCTATGTCCTTCCATTCAAAGGTCCTCCAGCGAAGCACAAAGGGGAAATAGCGAAAAGAGATGCCCTCTTGGTCAATTTTCAGGTCGAGGTGGGCCGAAAAAAGCAGGATGAGCAGTAGGAGGAAAAAGAAAAAAGAGAATAGAACCACCCCATCGGGTGCCGGATTGTTCCCGACCGGAACCCCAAGAAAAAGCTGTTTCACAAGGGCGTACAAATTGACAAGAAACAGCAGGGCAAAGAGGGCCATCAACCACCTTTGTCTGAAATATTGATGTTCTTCGTATGCATTTACCATGGGATTTCAATTTGTTTTTCGGAGTCAAAGAGGGGTTCTGCTTCCAGTTCTCCGGCATCGTAGGGCCGTATCAGTGCTTCTATCCGTTTGCGATCAGGCGCTTCTTCTCCGGGCATGAGCCATTCATCTTCCAGATCCTTCGTCAGAATGAGGGGCATTCGCGGGTCTTTGCTGCCCCGTGGGCGGTTGTGGATTTTGGCCAGCACTTCATTGGCGGCCGTAGTCACAATGCTCAGGGTTCTGTATTCTTTTCCTTCGGGCAAAACACAATGCTCCCAGATGCCT
>JALSIH010000063.1 GCA_026981615.1 Chitinophagales bacterium | reverse complement strand
CCAGCACCATGGGTTCCTCATTTTTTAATCGGATGCGAAAGGGATAGGCCCTGTGGCCGGAATGGTAGTATTCATAAAAGGCATCCACCATGATAAGGCATCGTCTTTTTTTTGCTGCTTCGCGAAATGCGGGCTTGTCAAAAAGAGTCTCCCCCCTGGCATTCAGGGTCTTCTTGCGAATTTGTAGGGCCTCGTCCTCGCTTTTCACCCAAAAAGGCACCAGGCCCCAGCTGAGCAAAGTCACGTGAAAAGGAGGCTCATTCGAAAAAGCCGGCAGCTCGGGATGTGAAAAACCCTGCGCCTTGATGTGGGGCGGAATGGCCTCGCGGATGGAATCAAATTCTTTCTCCAGTTCCTTCACCGTGGCTTCATCATAGCCTCTTCTTTTTGCATAATCAATGCTTCGCTTCGTAAGATAATCGACACTATAGCACATGCATTTCTTAATTTGCCTCTGAAATTAATCAAGATGAAGCGGCTCCTTCCATTTTTGAATAAAATTCTCTTTGGTATCTGACACGATAGGTCTTAAATTTGCACACCGTTTTCATACGGACAGAATGGCGTGGTAGCTCAGACGGTTAGAGCGCAGGATTCATAACCCTGAGGTCGGGGGTTCAATTCCCCCCCACGCTACTCTTTTTTATACAATCCGTCTGTTCATTATATTGAAAAAAACGAAGGCTTTCCTTGCCGGGTACGGGCCCTTAAAGATTAATGAAACGGGCATCAGAGTTGCCCTGCTACCCGTTCGAGGGTACTTCGAATCATGTGGTCCACCGCTTTTGCCGGGTCTTTGCTGAAAGCCTGAAGGGTGCGATTGGCTATGACCGTATTGACCGAAAGACAATGATGTCCGAGCAGCTTTCCAAGCCCGTAGATCGCAGAAGTTTCCATTTCAAAATTTGAAAATTTCCAGCCCCCGAATCCAAAGTGTTCGAGCTTGTCAATCCAGCCCGGAAGACGTGTTTTCAGCCGGAGTTCTCTGCCCTGCGGTCCGTAAAATCCACTGGAAGTCATCGTGATACCGGCATAATAATCGGAAAATACACTTCGCAGCGCATCGTTTCCCCGAACGGCATAGGGCACAACATCTATTTTCTCAAATCCGAAATAGTCATACACAGCCGCCTCCAGTCCCAATTCATCTTCATCGACCGGACGGTCATAAAACTGCAGCACATTGTCAAGGCCCACTCCGTAGACCCCCACTACCAGACTGTCGACCGGAATCCCGGGCTGCAATCCGCCCGTGGTTCCCATGCGGATGATCTTAAGTGATGTATGTGCCGGTTTTTCCTCCCGTGTTTTCAGGTCGATATTGACCAGGGCATCCAGTTCGTTCATTACGATGTCAATGTTGTCCGTGCCAATTCCGGTCGAAAGCACCGTCATCCGCTTCCCGGCAAATGTGCCTGTGTGGGTCACAAATTCTCTTTTCTCCTTTTTGCTTTCGATGCGGTCAAAATACTTCGAAACCTTCGGAACACGCCCCGGATCGCCCACAAAGAAGACAACGGGAGCAATTTCCTCGGGATGAAGGTTCAAATGATATATGCTTCCGTCTCTGTTAAGAATCAGTTCGGATTCAGCGATTTTAGAGGACATGTTTGGAATCTTTAATTTTGTTCTCAAATTATTCATGCAAACCTAAAAAAATAAAGACTTCAATGGAATTAAAAAGAATCCTTGTCCCGACCGATTTTTCGGAAACTTCGATTGCGGCCATGCGCTCGGCTGCCTTTTTTGCGCGCAAGTTCAATTCAGAGCTCCTCCTGCTTCATGTTTTTGAAACGCCCGAGTTTCATGCCAGCATCGAAGACTTGGAAACTGCACTCGATAAAGTAGTGAAAGAGCGGGTAGAGGAAAGATTGCAGCAGCTTATTTCCGAACATGAGGAACTGCAGGGTCTTAGCGTGCTGCCGCTTATCGAGCCCGGAAGGATTCATAAAGTAATCAATGCCATTGCCGAGGCCGAGGGCTGCGATCTGATCGTAATGGGAACCCACGGATCGACCGGCCTGAGCAACCCCGAACGATTCATACTCGGCTCCAACGCCTACCGCGTAGTGAATGCCTCCAGGGTGCCCGTGCTGACCATCAGGAGAAAGACCCCGATCCGGGAAATTAATAATATCGTCCTCCCCATTGACCTGAGCAGGGAAACCCTGCAAAAGGAAAAAGCAGCCGTGCAACTGGCCCGGCTTTTCGGTGCTACACTGCATGTCGTCACGGTCATCGGGTTCTTCTCGGAATACAACCCCAAGGTGGATGATTTGATCATCGAACAGCAAAAACTCACCGAGCGACTGGCAAAAGAAGGAATACCCTATGTGGAAGCCCGCATTGAATACCGCGACATTGCCGACTCCATTATCGACTATGCCGTTGACAATCTGGCCGACCTGATCCTGATTATGACCCGCCAGGAGAATCTGGTGGAAGAATTCTTCCTGGGCTCGACCGCACGGAAAATCATAAGCAGATCGCCTGTGCCCGTATTGAGCATACAACCCGTAAAAAATTAATTGGCCAGACGAATAAATTTTCGTACCAGGATTTCTTCGTTTTCCGTTTCCGGATGAATGATCAGTCGTATGATATACATTCCGCTGACGGGGAAATAAGAGGCGGGAATGCTCATTACGGCTTCCTCAATGCCCTCCCTGAAAAACACCCGCCTGCCACTGAGGTCATAAATTTCCACCCGTGCATTGGGGTCTATGGCATTTATATACAGGAGCAGGCCGCCTTGGCCGGATTGCATCTCAAGGCTGCCGTTTATTGAGGTTTCGCTACCGGCCAGGAGGCCCCGGGCCAGCAGGCGACTGAATATCAAAGGCTGCCAATCATTGCCGTAGAGCTGCTCGGCCGTGATCAGAAGAAGACCTGCCGCACTTTGATAGCTGAGATTGCGGCTGAAGCTGAACATCCACTCCATAATGAGCCGGTCGCAGGCCTCCCTGCCCATGCCCTCATAGATTTCCATCAGCACCGCTGACCATATCTCACCGGAGGCGTAGATGTCGGATGTATCAAAATCCTCGGGATAGTGCCTTGTGCTGTTTGCCTTGCGTCCGGGCCAGAACTCGTTGTGGCCGTCCCATTTGAAAACATCCCACCAGCGATAATCGGAATATTGGCGGCTGTAAGACACCGCCCAGTAATCGCAGACCCCCTCATCAAGAGGCACCCGCTCCGTCCCCGTATTGCTGTTGGGTGCCGCCCAATGCGAAAGTGCATGGCCATATTCGTGCACCACCACCTCTCCGTCTTCGGCATCGTCCACATTCCCGAGCCCGAAGACAATCTGTGGCGGCTGCGAAGGAGAGAAAAAAGAGTTGTCTTCCGGACCGCCCCGGCCATCTACTTCCAACTGAAAATCAGTGGCTTGGGCAAATCCGAGTGATTTAATGTATTCGTTGACAATGACAATATGCGAATAAGCATGTACCATCTCAAAGGGAGCCTGCCCCCGGGTGTATCGATAATCGTCTGTCGCCAGGGCCGGTGGCAACCGGGAATCCCCTTCTATATCACGGGCTTTCACGTAGGGCTGCTCGAGCCGGAATACCTGATTCCGGTAAGAAGCTGCAATTCGCATCTCCCTCAGTTGTTGATTCACAAACGGATTGTCCTGATCATTAAAATCCCTGAATTGCCCGCCATACTCTTTTTGGGCCACTGTGAGGGGATCGGGAAGAAATAGCAGAACCCGAACGCTTGTATCGGGTGCAAAGCGCCTCGAAAGCTCCCGGTCAATGAGGACCTCCCCATCGAGATCCAAGAGAAGCTCTCGATACGAGCCTGCTCCCTGTACATAGAAATGCAGGGCCGGAATCAGCTCCTTGCGCAGCGGGTCGGCAAAGAGCATTTCCCCGTCTGAGCGGCAACTGCGGGGATCGGGGCAATGCCTCCTCATCAGTGCCTTTGCATTGCTTTTTCCGAACTCCGTTTCGAAGTCGCGCAGTGCATAGCCCCTCAGATCGAAGGTGAGGTCCAGCGAGTTGCTAAGCTGTGAAAGGCCCCGTGTATTAACCTTTAGCTCCGCCTCAAAAAGCGGCCACCGATCGAAATACTGCCGGTATAGAAAGTGCCGGCCCGTGAGGCTTTCGCGTTCGTCAATCAAGCGCAGTTTTATCGCTTTTCCTGTTTCCCGTTTGCTGCGTTTCTCATAGAAGTCCCTGATAAATCCGGAAGGCTCTCCGCCCTTTGGAAGGGCAGCGTTCTCCTTTCTCAAAAGTGCCTTCCTCTCCTCATAAACGGATTGCAGATCCTGGCCGAATAGGGGCAGAAGCATGAAAGTCATTGATAAAAGAATAAAAAGCCTCATATTAACTCTTTAGCTGTGATTCGTACGCCTTTCAGCTCCTTCACTTTATCCCGTATTTCTTCGATCCGGCTTTGACGCATGCAAAGCCTGAAACGCACCTCTTCCTCCCCATATTCTTCATCTTTCAGTTGCCACGGGCCGTTCTTTACCCATGCGAGCACCTCATTTACGACAGCATAATCGCATTTGAGCTCCAGTTCCTCCTCCACGTAGACCGTATAAATTTCGGCTTGCTCAATGGCCATGGCAGCTGCTCCGCCATAGGCACGTATCAGCCCGCCCCTGCCCAGCAGGGTGCCCCCGAAGTAGCGGACCACCACCACGAGGATATCGCTTAGAGAAGCTTTGTCAATCTGTGCCAGAATAGGCCGGCCTGCCGTACCTGAAGGCTCTCCGTCATCGTTGCTGCGATATGCATCTTTACCGGCACCCAGGCGCCAGGCATAGCAGTGATGACGGGCCTTTGCATGACGGCTTCGGAGCCCGGACAGCGCTTTTTCAATATCTTCTTCATTCTTTACCGGGAAGGCAAAGGCAATAAAACGCGATCCACGGTCTTTTAACTCAGCCGAGGCCGGCTTACGAATGCTTAAATACTCATCCTGCATGTTCAAGTATCATCATTTCATCCTCCCCGATAAAGAAATGCTCCCTCCATTGCAAGCCCCGTCCCGTCCGGCCGGGTGCGCGGACACCCTTTCCCAGAAGCAGTCTTTTGTTTCGCAGGATGCGCAATTCATCAAAATATCCGTTTTCAAGAAAATAATTCAACGTAAAAGCTCCTCCTTCCACAAGGATGGAGAGAAGATTGTACCGGAGCGCAATCTCCTTCAAAACGCTTATCAGATTATCCGGCAACGCTGCTTTCACCCACTCTTTTCCTTCCTTCTTCAATGACTTTATCTCATTGATTATCAATAGTTTTTCCTCATCTGTAAAAAGTTCAAGATCAGGCGACAGCCGGTCCTGCGGGTCGATGAGGATGCGCAGCGGTGACTTGCCGTAATAGAGGCGGTTATTGAGTTTCGGATTGTCGATGCGGGCCGTGTTGCTTCCGATCAGGATGGCATCTTCCTCCATGCGCCAGCGGTGTACGAGGCGGTCGCTCAGTGCATTGCTGATTTTGCTTCGTTGCTCTTGCCCTGCAATAAAGCCATCCGCGCTTTCGGCCCACTTTAGCACAATCCGGGGCCGTTTTTTCTGATGAAAAGTATAAAATCTCCGGTTGAGGTACAGGGCTTCCTCTTTCAGCAGCCCCGTGATCACTTCCACTCCGGCCTCCCGAAGCATGGCGGCTCCGCCACCCGATACCTTTTCGTTTGGGTCGAGGGCGGCAATGACCACCTTCGGAATGCCTTCCTCAATGATGCGCGCGGAGCAGGGCGGTGTACGGCCGTAATGACTGCAGGGCTCCAGGTTTACGTAAAGGGTGCTCCGGGCTATCAGATGCCGGTCTTCATTCCGCACACTTTCGATGGCTTTTACTTCCGCATGCGCTTCCCCGGCCTTTCGATGATAGCCCTCACCGATGATGCGCCCTTCGGAAACCAGTACACTGCCAACCATCGGGTTGGGCGACACGCTTCCTGCGCCTATCTTTGCCAATTGAAGGCAGCGTTGCATGTACAATGCATCTTCCATTCACTCAAAAATATCTTTTTTTAGCCGGCAGATGAGCATTCGGGAAGCGGAAATATATTTAAAAAGCGAACTGCAGCGCATTTATGATTTGCAGGAGAGCAGGGCCATAGCCCGCTGGCTGATGCACAGCCTTTGCGGCCGCGATTATTTTATGCGTTATGACGAAGAACTCGGCACAGATGCCGCAGCGCGAATCAAAGCGGCCATGCCCCGTCTCATGGCCGGAGAACCCGTGCAGTATATTGCCGGAGAATCGGAATTTTACGGGCTGACTCTGGAAATTACACGGGCTGCATTGATTCCCCGGCCCGAAACCGAAGAGCTTGTGGATACGGTCAGGAAGGCCATCGATATTTCCCATCCCCTGATCTTTGATATCGGAACAGGCTCGGGCGCCATAGCCCTCGCATTGAAGTCTGTCATGCCCGATGCCCGTATCTTTGGCAGCGACATCAGCCGCGAAGCGCTTTCTCTGGCACGCAGGAATGCTTCAAATCTGGGCCTTGAAGTGACATTTATCGAACACGACATCCTCAATGAACCGTGGCCGGATATCCCCAAAGCCGATGTCGTTGTAAGCAATCCGCCCTACATATCCTGGTCCGAAAGAGCCTCATTGCCGGCTGCTGTCAGGGAATATGAGCCTTCCCTCGCCCTCTTCGTAAAGGACGATGACCCTTTGCTTTTTTACCGCGTCATTGCCAAAAAGGCAAAAGACCGGCTTCGGCCGGGCGGACAGATTTTCTTCGAAATCCACGAAGCATACGGACCTGAAATGATCAAAGTCTTAAAGGAGACGGGCTATCACGAAACAGAACTTCAGCACGATTTGCAGGGAAAAGCCCGCATCATCAAAGCCACGCCCGTACCACAATAAAATTCCCCAAACGGAGCCGCAAACGGCAAGGTGAGAGTTGCGCTGATGGAAGGCCCCGGTTTTCTTCCTTCCATGAAGGGCAGCACGGTGTATATTGATACAGGGAAAAAACCGGGTGAGGTGCTCTCAAGAGTCGAAGCAGCCGGAGGGCAGATTGCCTTGCCAATAAAGTAAGTCGCAAGAGCCGGTCACAGGCGGCTCCCGGAGGCTTAGCGTAAATCTTAATCTATAGAGAAGCAAAACCCTGGAAATCACTTCAGCATTCACGGAAATGCGGCAGCTCCGGTCTGGTGGCGCAAAGTGCGGGCCGATGGACTCACACGGTTCTTTGTAATCTATGCCGGACTTAACTACAAATTCTAAGAGAAGCTCCGAGAGCGATGGCCGTCTTTTCTTATTTTTGATGGCGATGAAAGCCGGAAAGAGAAAAAAACTTATTCGAAAATTTCACCGCTACCTCTCCATTTTTATCGGGATACAGTTTTTCTTTTGGTCCCTCAGCGGGCTTTACTTTTCCTGGACCGATATTGATGAAATCCACGGGGATCAGTTCCGGAGGTCGGATCCCGGGCTCGTTGCTTTCGACCGTCTTCTCGATCCGGATGACCTCGGAGTGACAGGCGGAATAAGAAGCCTCGAATTGCGGAATATTGCGGGCAAACCTTTTTACTGGATCAATGGAACTTCACTTTATGATGCACGCAACGGCACACTTAAAAAGGAAATCACAAAGGAAGAAGCGCTGGCCATTGCAAAATCGAAGCTTCTGCCATCGCTCAAAGTGGCTGCCGTCAAAAAGATTGAAAAAACGGGGCCGCAGCACGAATACAGAGGAAAACCGCTTCCGGCTTATCTGATTTCCTATGAAGGCCCGGCCCGCCTGCATGCCTACGTATCGGCCCGTGACGGAGCGTTTCAAACCGTCAGGCACCGAAGTTGGCGCTGGTTTGATTTCCTGTGGATGCTCCACACCATGGACTATCGCGGCAGAGACGACTTCAATACCCTTTGGCTGCGCATAGCGGCATTTCTGGCATTTACCATGGTATTGAGCGGTTTTGTGTTGTGGCTGAGTTCTTCTGCACGGATTCGGCAGGTAAAACGCTGGTTAAAATCCGGAAGTCAATAGCATCAATGCTTTTAATGAACATGCTCTTCTTTACCGATAAGGTTAAAAGGATAATCTGACAATGCACTCTTTTTTTTGAATCATTCATAGAAAGAATGCCTCCTTGCCGCACAGTACCCGGAAACTGAAGGAATAATGAGTCATCTAAGCGAGGAATCTCCCCGTATGCCTGAAAAACACTCGGGGATGGCACCTTTGACTTTTTTATCCGGTTAAAATGCCTTGCGAATATACATGCAAGTTATGAACCGGGCATTCAAACATTAAAAAAGGGCTGTTGCCTGAAGCTAACAGCCCTTTTGTCAAATTATTGTTAAAGGTTTATTTCTTCACAATGCGACCCGAAGCTTTCCGATTTCCGGCAATTATTTCATAAATATAAACTCCCGAGGGGAGTGCACTCAGATCAATACTATTGAGCCTATTCCGGCTAAGCTGCTCATAGACCAAGCTGCCGCTGAGCGTCATTATCCGGATTTCAAAGGCTTCATCAATTGCCTTTGCAAAACTGATCATCAAAGTATTTTCAGCCGGATTCGGATAAACCGACATTTCTATTCCTTCAGGATCATTGACTGAATTAATAACTGTGTATTCTTCATAATAAACATTAAATGCCCAGAAGAACTCCCAGACGGTACCGTCCCAAGCTTCTCTCGTAGTTTTTACCCTATCATTGTTTGCATTATAGATATACAGCTCACGCCATTTTTTCTCCCAGACACTGCCATCCCAGGTAAAGTAGCCCAAACTCGTCAGGTTGTTGTTT
>JALSIH010000062.1 GCA_026981615.1 Chitinophagales bacterium | reverse complement strand
CTGTCGATGAGGATCAACAATTCGATGCGCTCGGGGCGCCCGTAGTCCAAAAGGGCATCCATGGCTGCACGGATGGTACGCCCGGTGTAGAGCACATCGTCCACCAGCACCACTTTCCTGCCTTCCACACTGAAGTCAATGTCGGTACGGGCGGGCTCGGGCGGACGGCCCTTTTCCCTGAAATCATCGCGGTAAAAAGTAGTGTCGAGTTTGCCGTAGCGGGCCAGATGTCCGGGGCTTATCTTTTGCAGCTCTTTCATAAGCTGATCGGAGAAGAAGACCCCGCGGCTCTGCACACCGACAATACAGGTCTCCGAAAAATCATCGTGATTTTCGATCAATTGATGGCAGAGCCTTCTGAGCGTAAGCTCCAGCTGGGCCGAATCGAGTAGAATGCGCGAGCCGGTGGACATCGGGTGTAAAGATAAGGGATATTCAAGCTCATTTTTAAAATGATTTCTTTCCTTATTTTTTCTGACCTATGAAGGATTCAGCTATTAATTTTGAGTAAAGTATACTATAAAACAAGAAGAAAGATGATTGTACAACAGTATTCAGTGAATCAGCACCCGATACAGACCCTTCTCACATGGATCGACTCCGAGGAAATTGCCATACCCGAGATTCAACGCCCCTTTGTCTGGAGTTCCTCAAAAGTCAGAGACCTGCTGGACTCCCTTTACAAAGGTTTCCCGATTGGCTACATTATCACCTGGAGAAACCCGGATATAAAACTGAAAGACGGTTCGGTAGCAAAGGGAAAGAGAATCTTAATTGACGGCCAGCAAAGAATAACAGCACTCATTGCCGCCATAAGGGGCCAGACTGTCATCGATAAAAATTACAAAGCCAATACGATTAAAATTGCTTTTCATCCCCCGGAAAAGAAATTCGAGGTAAGCAACCCTGCAATCAGGAAGGATAAAAGCTGGATACCGGATATATCAAAGATTTTCGCTCCGGATTTCAGGATGTTGCAATTGGTGGATAACTATGCGTTCGAGAACGGGATTGAGGATAAGGATGAACTGCATGAGTGCATTCACTCCCTAAAGGGGATTCTCAATAACCCCGTGGGTCTGATTGAGTTGAATGCCGACCTGCCCATAGAGGTAGTCACCGAAATTTTTATCCGTATAAACTCCAAAGGTGTTGTTCTCAGCCAGGCTGATTTTGCCATGTCTAAAATTGCCGTCAATGATCTTTACGGTGGCAACCTCTTGAGAAAAGCCATTGATTATTTCAGTCATTTGGCAGTGGCTCCCGAGTTTTATCCTGATCTTCTCAAGTCCGACAAGGAGTTTACAAATACCGAATATTTCAGCCTGATGTCATGGCTGAAAGATGAAAATGACGACTTATATGACCCTACATACACTGACATCCTGAGAGTGGGCTTCACCTCCGAATTTCAAAGAGGAAGACTGCAGGATTTGGTAGCCCTGCTTTCAGGAAGAAATTTTGAAACTCGTGAATACGAAGAGGAGATTGCGGAAGAATCGTTTTCACGATTAAAGGAGGGTGTTAAGCGCTTCATGAATAAAAGCAATTTCAATCGTTTTCTCATGATCATAAAGTCGGCCGGATTCATTGACAAAACCATGGTACGCTCAAAAAATGCCATCAATTTCGCTTACATCCTTTACTTATTTCTCAGAAAGGAAAAAATACATCCTGCACGAATTGAAACACTGGTAAAAAAGTGGTTTGTTTTGTCTGTTCTAAAAAGCCGTTACTCTTCTTCCCCGGAGTCGCAATTTGACTTTGATATTAAACAATTAAACAGAATCGGGGCCGAGGAATATCTGCAAAATGTCATTAATGCAGAGCTTTCCGATGCCTTTTGGGAATTTGGCCTCCCACAGCAGCTAAATACGTCTGTGGCCAGCAGCCCGACTTTCAATGTCTTTTTAGCGGCTCAGGTTAAAATGAATGACAAAGGCTTTCTTTCCAGAGACATCACTGTTCGGGAGTTGATCACGCACAAGGGAGATGTACATCATTTGTTTCCAAAGCAATACCTGAAGAATCTCGGCTATATGCGATCCTCATACAATCAAATTGCAAATTATGTGATAACCCAAAGTGAAATTAACATTGCGATTGGCGCCAAAGCACCCGGCATTTATCTGCAGGAGTTATTAGCTCAGTGCGAAAGCAAGGAGCTGAAGTATGGCGGGATTGATTCTTTGGATGAATTGTACGAAAACTTTAGGATGAATGCGATCCCCATGAAGATGCTTGAATCTGAATCAATGAGTTATGAGGAGTTTCTCGAAGAAAGAAGGATTTTGATGGCCTTGAAAATCAAAAAATACTTTCAGGCGTACTTGGGATAGCCTTGCCTTTAAAACACCGACAGAATGCGCTTCACGGGAGAGAGGTAGGAATTGCCGAAAAGATTGAGGTGCACCATCAGGGGCCAGAGCTGATAGTAAGATATGCGTTTGCGAAAACCCGCTTGCAGGGGCCAGGCCGCCTGATAGGCTTCATAAAACTCGGAAGGGAAAGCAAAAAAGACCGAAGTGAAAGCCAATTCCATCTCGCGGTGGCCGTAGTAGACGGCCGGGTCGAAAATCCAGGGCCTGCCATCCGGTCCGGCCATGTGATTGCCGCCCCACAAGTCGCCATGCAAAAGGCTGGGCGGCTCCTTCGGAAAGATGCTGTCGACATGCAAAAAAAGCGAATCGAACTTTCGCATGAGTTCCCGCCCGATGAGGCCGCTGTCCACCGCCTGTCGCAGCATGGGTGCTATACGCTCTTCGATATAGAATGAGTTCCAGTCCTCATGCTGGCGGTTCGACTGCGGAAGGCTTCCGATAAAATTATCGTAGTCCAGTCCGTATTTCTCCGAGACCTTCCGGTGCTGGGCCGCCAGTTCCACCGCAAAATCCTCGTAAAAGCCGGGGCCCTTCTCCCCCTGCGGGATATGCTTCAATATCAGAAAAGACAGATCGTCCACCCTGCCGTTCATTACGGGTTCGGGGACAGAAAGGGGGCTGTGCCGGGACAAGAGTTCCAGGCCCCTGACCTCGCAGGCATACATCGGGGCGGCATGGGCTTCTCTCAGGTATTTGATAAAGAAACTGCCTTCGCTGCTTCGCAGCTTGCCGGCCCGGTTGATGCTGCCGCCCCCCAGCACATCGAAGCCCTGTATTTCGACCTTGCGGCCGAAATGCTCCGACAGTTGCCGGGCTATGCGCTCCAATATCCGGTCATTCATCTTATCTGATAATCAGGTCGTAGGGCATGCGATAAAAAAGGTGCTCGCCCGAACGGCTCAGCATGCCGGCATTGTCGATGAGCGTGCGGAAAGGTTTCATCTCTTCGCTCTTGAGCCAGCTCTCCATGCCTGTTTCCGTTCCGAACATGTCCGAAAGTTTATCCAGAAATTTCTTTTGTCGCGGATAGATTTCTGTATAGTAATCACGGATGCCTGCCAGGCCGGCTGCCTCTGCGATGGCGTCATTGAGCCCTCCTATCCGGTCGACCAGTCCGATCTCAAGGGCATCGGAGCCGCTCCATACGCGGCCCTGTGCGATCTTGTGCACCTCCTCTACAGGGAGGCCCCGCCCTTGTGCCACTTTCTCCAGAAACATCTGATAACCACTGTTCACGTAGCCCTGAATCACTTCCTCCTCGCGCGGACTCATAGCGCGGAAAATATTTCCTGCATCGGCATAAGGAGCGGTTTTTACCGTATCGGAAGTGATGCCCAGCTTATCCGTCAGCAGATCACCCATATTGAGCCAGAGCCCGAATATGCCTATCGATCCGGTAATGGTATTGCTCTGCGCAAAGATCCGGTCTGCCCCGGCCGAGATATAATAGCCCCCCGATGCCGCCAGATTGCCCATTGAAACGACCACCGGTTTTTCTTTTCGAAGCAAAACAATCTCGCGCCAAATGGCATCCGAGGCCAACGCACTGCCTCCGGGCGAGTTGACGCGCAGCACCACAGCTCCCACCCGCTCGTTCTCCCGGAGTTTTCTCAAGGTCTCGACATAGGTATCCGAGCCAATTTGTCCTTCACTCCCCTTGCCCGTGACAATCTCTCCTTCGGCATAGACCACGGCAATCATGGTATCGGGGCCCAGGTCCAGGAATTTGCCATCGCTTTTCAGTTTTTCGTAATATTTCATGAGCGGCACAATTTGCAGGCGCTCGTCCGTAGAGTCGGGATCGATGCCCGCTTTGCGTTTCATGATTTTGTAGAGTTCATCCACATAAACAAGGGTATCGGCCAGCCCGGCATTCAGGGCATCTTCGGGACTGAAAACGGCAAGTGTCTTTTGCAGGCTGTCGAGCTGCCGAACCGGCATGTCCCGCGAGGCTGCAATGGCCGAAAGGTCATGGTCTTTGCGTGAGCGCAGCAGTGCCCGGGTCTGTTCGCGGCTGGCCTCGCTCATATGATCGTAGCGAAAGGGCTCGGTAGCGCTTTTGTACTTCCCTACATAGAATACCTGCACCTTTACTCCCAGGCGGTCGAGGGCCCGCTTAAAAAATACCCGCTCGGAAGATAGGCCGTTGAACTCGAAAAGCCCGGCCGGATGCAGGGCCAGCACATCGGCCACGCTGGCCAGATAATAATTTGCCTCGCCCATTACCTCGCCATAGGCCACTATAAATTTGCCACCGGATTTGAATTCCGAGAGTTGTGAACGCAATTCTTCGAGTGTGGCGGCACCGGGAGCCAGCATGCCCAGGTGCAGATAGATGCCCCGGATGCGATCGTCATCTGCCGCCATTTCTATGGATTTGAGCAAATGTCGCAGTCCGGTCTGCTCGCGCAGATCGAAATCATCGCCCGAAAAAACGAGCCTGGGCTCATCGCTGCCCCGGTCAGGCAGGGGGCCGTTGATGTCGATGCGCAATACGGCCTTGTCGTGGATGCGTATGCCTTCTTTTTCTCCCAGTCCGGAGAAAAGCCCGAAGAGGATTACGAAGAAAAAGAAAAAGAGCACAAAGACGGCCAGCAGGGTCCCTAAAAAAGAGGAAAGCAGCGAAGAAAGAAACTTTTTCATGGCATATCTGAATTTCTGGCATGAAGTTAAGAAATGCTGCAATAGCAGAAAGAGGAAGCTGCGGTAGAAGCGGGGAGCAAAAATCCGGAGCCGCCACGGAAACCCAAAAGGGGAATCTGCTTCAGATTTTCACCGGAGAGTCCGGCTCAGATACTACCTTTGCAGGCATGAAAAGGCACAGGATCTACCTGCTTTTGGGAAGCAATCTGGGCGCACGGATGGAGACGATGGAACGGGCCATCGGAAGCATTGAAAAGAAGCTGGGGCCGGTGAAAGCGGCTTCTTCCTATTATCACTCAAAACCCTGGGGGCCGGTGGAGCAACCCGATTTCCTCAACCGGGTAATCCTTGTGGAAAGCGAGGCAGCGCCCCGGGAGCTGCTGCGCATCACCCAGGAAATAGAAGCCGCTGCCGGGCCGCCCAAAGCACGCAAATGGGGCCCGCGGCATCTCGATATCGACATTCTTTTTTATGATGAGCTGCGCTGGCATTCCGAGGAGCTGAAAATCCCGCATCCGGAGCTGCACAAGCGCAATTTCACCTTGCGCCCGCTGGCCGAGATTGCCCCCGACCTCGTGCATCCTGTCTTGAAGCAAAGCATGAGCGAACTGCTTGCACAATCTCCCGACCCCGAAAATGTCGTGCCATGGAACGAAGCATGAAGCAGCGCCTGCTGGCCATTGAAGGCAATATCGGATCGGGTAAAACCAGCCTGGCCACCCGCCTGGCCGAAGACTACGGTGCCCGCCTCATTCTCGAGCAATTTGCCGACAACCCTTTTTTGCCTAAATTTTACGCAGAGCCGGAACAGTATGCCTTTCCGCTGGAGCTTTTCTTTATGGCCGAGCGCTATCAGCAGTTGAAGTCGCAATTGCTGGCACCCAACCTTTTCCAGCCTTCCATCATCAGCGACTACATGTTTACCAAGTCCCTGCTTTTTGCGCACGTCACGCTTCCCCCCGATGAATATCAGCTCTACCAGCGCCTTTTTAATATCATCAATCCCCAGCTGCCCCGCCCCGATCTCATTGTCTATCTCTATGCCTCCATTCCGCGACTGCTGGCCAACATAGCCCGCAGGGGGCGGCCTTACGAGCAGAACATCAGCAGTGAATATCTCGAAAGACTGCAACAGACCTATTTGGAGTATTTCAGGCACCACAGCGAACTGCCGGTACTCATTGTGGATGTGAGCAAAGCCGACTTTGTAGGAAAACGCGCACAGTACGAAGCCATTCGCGAACTGATTGAGAAGGAATACGAACCCGGTGTGCACGAAGCCCGCATCGCTTGATCAGCGATCTCCGTGGCCGGCCAGGGCTTCTTTTTTGAGCTTTGCGGCCAGATCGTGGCCCAGATACGACTCGATAAGATAGTGCCCCAGGTAGATGACGGGGGTAAGGGCTCCGGCAATCACAAATTTGTAGATATAATTGATGCTGCCGATGGCCAGCACCTGCTGAATGCTCCAGGGTTGCCCCGCATTGCCGCTCAGTTTCGGCACCAGAAAAAAAGCAATGGCCAGCACCACATAGCTGTCGATAAACTGGGAGACAAAGGTAGAGCCCGTGGCCCGGAGCCAGAGGGCCTTCTCCCCGGTGATTTTCTTGATGCGGTGGAAGACATAGACATCCACCACCTGACCGATAAGAAAAGCAATGAGAGAGCCGATGATGATGCCCAGCCCCTGCCCGAAGATGAGCCGGAAGGCCAGTTGCGCATCGTCCAGGCCGCGGGCACTGTACGACTCGATCCACCACGCAGCGGGCGAAAGCTTTATGCCGAGGTAAACCATAAGATAGGCATAGGCGATGAGGCCTGCTGCCAGAAATGAAAGCATGCGCACCCCCCGGCTGCCGTAATATTCGTTGATAATATCCGTCATTACAAAGACCACCGGCCAGAGCAGTACCCCGGCCGTAAGGTTGAATGAAAGATCGAAACCAAAGACGGGAATATTGGCCGGATGAAAACCCAGCGTTTCTTCCAGTGAGAATATCTTGATGCCGATAAATTCCGCAATCAGGGCATTGGCAATGAAAAATCCACCGAGGATCAGCAGGAGCCGTGAGGCCCGGTTGCCTGTCACGTCAAAGTACTCACGCTCCTTCTCCGTCTTCATTGCTCCTTTTCTCTTTTTTATTCCTTGTAAATTGTTCTCCGCGCCTGCCTCCGGGCAAAAACATCCCCGACCGGAGTTGATAGCTTTCGTATTCCGGATAGGCTTGTGAAAGCCGCTCCTCTTCGTAGGAAGCTTTGATATAAAAAAATAAAAAAATCAGCAGGGCCATGACGAGGTGGTTGAAACTCGAATTATAAATGGCATAGCCCAGCGCCATAAAAATGATGCCCGAATAGATGGGGTGGCGAATCCAGCGAAAAATGCCATTGGTCACCAGATGCCCGCCTGCGATGGGAGTCGGAAAGACCCTCAGATTTTCTCGAAGCTGCAGCAATGCCCACAGGAGCACGATGGAGCCTGCAAGCATGGTGAGCCCTCCTATAATCTGCAAGCCCTGCCGCAAATATTCGCCATAGAGCCCGGGAAGGAAAAGATAGGCCCCCAGCAAAAGAAACTGCAGCGTGACCAGCAGATAGTCCGGGAAGCCGGGTCGAAGTGTTTTGCTCATGCATTAAAAATAAGGCAAAGTATTTTTTGTCCATTCTTATTTCTTCTGCCCGACAAGTGTGGAATCATTGTGTCAACGCCATTCTTCATGGGCCATGCCCAGCCTTACCACGGCCCCTGCACGATAAACCGTCAGAATAAACATAAGCCCTGTAAAGAAAAAAAGCAGGAGCTCGATGGCGGTAAATCCGATGTATTCGGCTTTGAAGAGGCTGATCTGATCGAGGGGCATATTGAGCGCAAAATAGGCCGAGACCACCAGCCCGAAGATGCCTGCATAGACAAAAGCAATGCTCACCTTGAGGGGGTGGATCACATGCCGGTAGCTCACGCGCAGCCTTTCATGTTCAAAAAGCCTGACCAGTCGGGTAAGCATCCATCCGAGGCCATAGATATTGAGCAAAGGTGTGGCTGCATAAATGGCGGCCTCCGAAGGCCGGTAGTCGAAATCATGATAAAGGTTGTTCATATCGGCAAAGAGGGAATAAGCCCAAAAGGCCACGGCAAAAACAAGGAAGACGAGGTAAAAAGAAAGGAGATTGAAGAAACGCTGCCGGAAAGCGATAAAATTTTCAAAGGCCCGTGCATCGGCACCTCCCGCCACACTGTGGTAAAAGGTCCACGCATACCAGGCCCAGAGGGCCAGGCCGAGCAGCAAAAGGAAGATCAAAACACGGCTCCACAGCGGGGAGCGGATAATCACTTTCGCACTCATTGTGCTCCCTTTCTTTCTTCGCCCATCATCCGCATCACTTTTTTGACCATGGCAGCCGAGCCGACAAAGACGGGTGTACGTTCGTGGAGGCGCCCGGGCTGCAATTCCAGGATGCGCCTTTCCCCGTCCGTAGCCATGCCTCCGGCCTGCTCGGCTATCATGGCAAGCGGATTGCACTCGTAGAGAAGCCGCAGCTTGCCCCGGGGATGACCGGCCGTAGCCGGATACATGAAAATGCCTCCATTGATGAGGTTGCGGTGAAAATCGGCTACAAAACTACCGATATAACGGAGAGAATAGGGCTTTTTGCCGCGTTGCCCCGCTCCCTGGCAATAGTGAATATAACGCTGCACGCCCGCCTCAAACTTCGAGTAGTATCCCTGATTCACCGAGTAAGTCTTTCCCGTCTCCGGAATCCGGATATTGGGGTGGCTGAGACAAAACTCTCCGATAGACGGGTCGAGGGTAAAGCCGTTGACACCAAAGCCCGTGGTATATACCAGCATGGTGCTCGAACCGTAGATCACATATCCCGCTGCCACCTGATGCAGGCCCTGCTGGAGAAAATCCCGCTCCTGCACGAGGCCCTCTTCGGTAACCCTCCGATAGATGCTGAATATCGTCCCGATTGATACGTTCACGTCAATATTGGAAGACCCGTCCAGCGGGTCCATTACCACGATGTATTTGGCATCGCGGGCAAAAGGCTCGTCCAGCACCACAAAATCTTCATTCTCTTCGGAGGCGATGCCGCAGCACATGCCTCCGTGGCGCAGGGCCGAGAGCAGCTCCTCGTTGGCATAGATGTCCAGCTTTTTCACCTCTTCTCCGTGCACATTGTTGTCGCCCGTCATGCCCAGTATGTCGACCAGGCCGGCTTTGTTCACCTCGCGGTTGATGATTTTGGCCGCCAGGCCGATGTCATGCAGCAATCGCGACAAATCGCCCGAAGCAAAGGGGAAATCCTTCTGGCGTTTGATAATGAATTCATCGAGTACCGTTACTTTTGGTGTCATCATTCCTGCTTCGTTCAAAGTGCAAATATCCTTAATTTCAGCGCCATTAAAAATGAGATTTCCTAAATTCGGTGAATATGCGGAGCCTGTCCAATCTTTTCTTACATTTCCTGCTTCTCGGCAGCTTTTTTTTTATTCCCTCCGCTGGGCAGGCGCAGGCCGATGAAAGCGAGGCGCTCCTCTTCAAAGTCTATCCCGTCATGCCCGGCTTGCAAATCAGCGGCTTCATTCTGGCTGTGGAAAAAACGATAGATACGGGGCAGTTCAGTATACAGGCGGCTTTTAAATATTTCGCAGGGGCCACCCTTGTGTATTCCAATGGCACACAAGCGGCCTTTCCGGCTTATGGACGACTTGAGATTCAGGGCCGCTGGTATCCGGGCCGGCTTGCACGGGTATTTTACCTCTCGCCCCTGCTCAGCATCAACCACCGGGGGCAGCCGGCAGCCGGCATTGTGATGGGCGGACAAAAAGTGATTGCCCGCAGAATTCCCCTGGATTTCAATTTCGGCATACAAAGTGCCGCACCCCTTGACCGGCAGGATTTCGGCTCCTTTCTGCGCATCCGGCTCGGGGCCGGTTACTATCTGAAACAAAAGAAAAGAAAAGATGGAAAAAATAAGCATTGAGAATGCCCGGCCGGAAGACCTCGAAGGCATGCTGGCCCTGATTAAAGAACTGGCCGAGTACGAAAAGGCGCCCGAAGCGGTCATCGTGGACCTGCCCCGCTTCAGGCAATATTTTGAGGAGGGCCTCTTCAGGGCACTGGTGGCAAGAGTCGATGGGCGCCTGGCCGGAATGGCCCTTTATTATTACGCTTATTCCTCATGGAAAGGAAAAATCCTCTATCTGGATGACCTCGTTATCACCCGGGATGAACGCAGGAAAGGCCTCGGCAAGCTGCTTTTTGACGAGTTGATACGGATATCGGCCCGCACGGGCTGCCGCCAGATGCGCTGGCATGTACTCGACTGGAACGAGCCTGCCATTCGTTTTTACGAAAAATACGGGGCTTCACTTGATCCCGAATGGATTACGGGCAAATTTGAATGGGAGCAACTGAAAGAACTGGACGAAAAGTTGAATAAAAAAGAAGAATGAAAGTATTCAAGTTTGGCGGAGCCTCCACTGCCGATGTGGAGCGCATCCGCAGCGTAGCGGATATCATTGAGAAAGAACAAGAACCCCTGTTCATTGTCGCTTCGGCTACGGGCAAAAGCACCAACCGCCTTGAGCAAATCCTGGAAATTGCCCGCGAAAATCCGGACAAAGCCGCAGCCGGCCTCGATCGCTTTTTTGAAGCGCATGCAGCCATGGCCCGCCAACTGATGGGTGCCGGGGCGCTGGAGAAATACCTCGATGAGGCCGGAAAGCTGCAAGACGAAGGCCTGCGCTGGCTGCAAGAGTCCGGCCACCGGCCCTATGCCTTTGTCTACGACCAGTTCGTCTCCCTGGGTGAGTTGCTTTCCACCCGCCTGCTCTCGGCCGTACTGCACAGCCGGAATATCCGTCACGAACTTTGGGATGCCCGCCAGTTGATTCTCTGCGAAGGGCCCCACCGCCTGGCCAAAGCGCAGATGCAGGAAAGTTGTAAAAAAATAAACCGGGCCCTCGAAAATCTGCGGGAGGATACACACGTGCTGGTGCAGGGATTCATAGGAGGCAGCAAAGAAGGATACACGAGCACCCTCGGTCGCGAAGGCTCCGACTACTCGGCTGCGCTCTTTGCGGCCTGTGCCGAAGCTTCCGAACTCTGCTTCTGGAAGGATGTGCAGGGCATCCTCAATGCCGACCCGAATTTCTATGCCGGAGCCGTGCTGCTTGATAAGCTCTCCTACCGCGATGCCCTTGAGATAAGCCGGCTCGGAGCCAAGGTGATACATCCCAAAAGCATAGAACCCCTTGAAGAAAAAGGCATTCCGCTGCGGGTGCGCTCCTTCCTGCAAACGGAGCATCCCGGCACCCTCATTGCTGCGGAGGCTGGCAGCCGGCCCCTTCCACCGGTCATTATTCATCGCCCCGGGCAGTTGCTCCTCCGCATCGAAAAAAAGAAGCTTTCCCCGGATGATGCACTGAATATACTGGGCGAAGCATTGCCCGAAAAGCGTTTGATTGAAGTTATGTCGGAAGATGAGGAAAAGGCGGAAATCCTCGTCCCCGGGCGGCCCCACCTTCTCCATCTGCTGGATAATGACGAATCACTCAGGGAGTCTGTCAGCTACAAATCCGGGCTTTCATTGCTCATCGTGCGGGGAGGCGATGAATCACTGTTCAGCGAACTGAGCGAAAACGCGGAAGTGCAGATTAAAAAATTCGGCCCGGAGCCGGGGGTAGTACGGATTCTGGTACAAAAAGAAAGCTGAAAAAAAGCGGTAAATGGTGCTTGGCGGGAAAGAGGAGGCACAAAGGAGCTGGAAAGGGATAAGCACCACTCTTCTGAAAAACCAAAACTCCCCGAATGGAGGGGCTTACAGCCCTTCGGGGCCGGGGTCCTTTTATTTGCTTCGTGCATCTCTGTGACTTCGTCACCGGATACACGAAGAGTCATAAAAAAAGCCCTTCGGGCTTTCCCGAAGGGCTGTGCGGAGGAAGAGGGATTCGAACCCCCGGACCCCGTGAAGGGTCTCCGGTTTTCAAGACCGGTGCGTTCGACCACTCCGCCATTCCTCCGCTGCAAAGATAGCTTGCACTTTTTGATTTCGAAAGTCTTTTTGAAACCCCGGGAAGCAATTCAGGAATCTTGCCGTCCGGCTCTTTTCGGACCGGTCATGCGCTGATATTTGACACTCGTATTCAGCTCAAAACCAATCAAAAGGGCCAGGCAATTAAGATAAATCCACAACATGATGGCGATCAAAGCACCGATGGAGCCGTAAATCTCATTGTAGAGATTGTAGTTGTTGACTATAAAACTGAATACCAGCGATGACCCAACCGAGAGAATGGTGGCGACCATGGAACCCACGGATATAAAACGAAATTTCTTGCGCGTAGCCGGGGCATAGTAATAAATAAAAGAAATGCCGAAAAAGAACACGAGGACAATCACCATCCATCGAAAGACCGAAAGCAGAAGAAATTTCCAGTAGCTTTCGATAGAGAGTGCTTCTGCCAGGAAATTCAGAAGCTGATTGCCCAGTACAATGAGCAGCACGGAGATGACCAGCAGGAGAAAGAGCACGGCCGTCAGCTTGATATCGGTCAGGCGCTGAGCAAGAAATGAGCGCTTGCGAAAGAGTTGATGTGATTTGTTAAAGCTTTTGGCCAGGGCATGCACTCCGTTGGTAGAAAAAAGGAAGGCCATGATAAATCCGATGGACAAGAGATCGACTCGCTGAACACCGGTAATATCGGTGATGGCACCCTCCAGCATTTGATAGGCCGTGCCGGGCATCACCTGTTGAAGATTGGCCAAGAGGATATCCTGAAAATGATCGATCGGGATGTAAGGGATCAGGGTAAAGAAGAAGATAATACCCGGAAAAAGAGCCAGGATAAAATAATAGGAAACCGCTGCCGCACGCATGGTCACGCGGTCGTTGCTGAGTTCCGAAAAGAAAAACCGCAGGACATAATACACGGGCACACCTTCAAAACCCGGGAAAGAAACATTTTTGGCCCGGTCAATCACTTTGCGCACCTGCGGACGGTCCTGTATCCATTCATTGATGCTTCTTCTTGTTCTTCTCACCCTTTGCCCTTTTCTATTTTTTCCTTCAGAAAAGAAGGTATTTCGATGACCTCCATGCTTTTCTTGTCGAGAAAAGCGAGCGTCACTTCCCCGATACTCAGCAACTCGCCCTCTTCGTCCAACACTTCCGAAACGAAGGTGATGCGCCTGCCGGGCATTTCTTTCAGGGCTGTGCGGATGGTCAGCAACTGATCATAGACAGCCGGCCGCAGAAAACGGCTCTTCAGGCGGGTCACCGGCATTAAAACCCCTTTCCGTTCCAGATCGGCATAGCTCAATCCAAACTGCCTTAACCACTCGGCACGCCCGACTTCGTAATAAAGTGCATAATTTCCGTAATACACCACGCCCATCTGATCGGTTTCGGCATATCGTACGCGCAGGCGGGTTTCGTGCGCTTTCATTTCACTTGATTTTATGCAAAAATAGGGAATATGAACACCTTGTCCCGGGGTGCTCTATTTTCTCAGCGCACGTATCCATGCCTGCCGGTTTCGCTCGTGTTGCGAGGCGGTGCGGGCAAAGTTGTGATAGCCCGAAAAGTCGGGGCGGGCACACATGAACATATAGGGATGCGCTTCGGCATGCAAAACCGCTTCGATGCTCGACTTCGAGGGGATGCATATCGGGCCGGGCGGCAAACCGTCAATCTTGTAGGTGTTGTACTCCGACTCCGCTTCGAGGTCGCGCAGATAAACCCGCTTCGAAGAAAAGTCGCCCCGGGCAAAACGGACAGTCGGGTCGGCCTGAAGGCGCCAGCCCCTCCTCAGGCGGTTCAGATACAGCCCGGCCACCACCGGTTTTTCATCCTCTTTGGCCGTTTCCTCTTCCACAATGGAGGCCAGAGTGATCACCTCCATGGGCGAAAGATTCTTTTTGGCTGCTTCCTCCCGCCTTTTCTCATTCCAGTAGCGTTCATACTCTTTCTTCATGCGGAGAATAAAGTCGCGGGGCGTGATGGTCCAATACATCTCATAGGTATCTTGCAGAAAGATACCCATGATCGTATGCAGGTCGAAGCCGAGCGAATCCACAAAAGCCGTATCGCGAAGCCAGCGCAAAAGGCTGTCGGACGAAAATCTCAGTTGCACAGCTATGTCTTCGGCAAGGTCCCCGGGCAGGCGGGCCTTTCTGACAATTACCCGCACCGGAGCCTGCGCCCCCGAGCGAAACATATTGATCATCTCCCGGTTGCTCATCTCCTGCTTCAGCTTATAATGACCTGCCGGAACCCTTGCATCATCGGTCTTCATCAACTTCAGCGTACGCCTGAATGCCCCGGCATCCAGCAAGGCCTGATCCTTTTCGAGGCGGTCGGCCAAATCCCGAAGAGAAAGGCTGTGATCCAGATAAATTTCATACTCCGGTATGCGTACGTTGTTTTCAAAAACACTGTTGTAGAGCCGGTTGACATACCATAATCCCGCTATAATCATGACCAGAAACAAGACCGTGATAATTTTCAGCGGTTTGCGATGCCGCTTGCGTATTTGTAAAAAACTCATTTTTTCAGCTTCAATTTTTCAATCCATTCCAGGGCTTCCTTGTTCCCGGGCTGCTTTCTAAGCCATATCTCAGCCAGATCCACGGCCTTCCTAACTAAATTACGACTCAAATAGTATTGAATCAGATTCCGGTAAGCCAGATCATAATCCGGATCGAGGGCCAGGGCCTTTAGAAGCAGTTGCCGGCCTTCGTCTTCGCGCTCCGTGTTCAGGCAGATGGTACCGAGATTGGCAAGTGCCGGCAGATACCAGGGCTCTTCCGAAAGGAGGAAACGCAGCTGCTTCTCCGCTTCATCGATCCGGGCGTTTTTCAAAAGAAGCGAGGCGTATCTGTTTCTGAATTTTGCCTGCAGGGGCATACGTTTCACGGCTTCCGAGGCATATATCAGGGCCTCTTCATCGCGCCCTGAAGCGGCAAAGGCTTCTGAAATCCGGAATGCGCTATAAGCATCATCCGTCTGCGGGCCCTGCCAGGCTTCGGCAAATGCCGCAAGAGCCGGGTAGTCTCTTTTCAGATAATAGAGATGGATCATGCTCCGGAAGTAAAGCCCGCTTTCCTTCCTCTTGCTCAGGGCGAGATAGTGGGCTGCGGAGTCGAGATATGCCCGGTGGCTGCCGAAGCCCTCGTAGAGGCGCAGAAATCCCCGAGCCATGGTGAGGGGACTGCTTTCGGGGGCGCTGAGATTCTCGAGCCGCACAAAGCGCAGTTCTCCTTTTGCTTCTTCTTCCTTTGCTGACGGCACGGATATCCGGTGGTCGGTGATGGCCACATGAGGAATATCCACACTCCCCGATTGCTTCATGTGGCAGTCAATACAGTCGTTGTTCTTGCTTTTCAAACGCTGGTCAAGCGGCATGCCGCAGCCATCATCCGCTCCGCTTTGGTGGCAACCGAGGCAGGCCTTTATGAAATGTCCCCTCCCGGTTTCTTTTACGCTGATGTGCGGATGGTGACAGGTGATGCAGCTGAGTGAAGCTTCTTTGTAACAGAGGCTTTGCCTTAGACGCTCCGCCTGCGAGGCCATGAGAAAGGGATCGCGGGCACCTTCAAAACGGGGAAGAAAAACCTGTGCAAAATCGGAGAGCCGCATGCCGGGGCGAAAATCCTCCCAGCGCTTTCCCTCATTCAATACGGCCACCCCCTGCAAATGGCAACGCTGACAGAGGTCCATCTGCAAAGGTACCGGCAGGCGGGCAGGGTTGACAATGCTGTAATCGGCCATCATGGAAGTATCCGTAAATTTCCCGGCTCGAATCCGCCCGACATGCAGAGAACCCGGGCCGTGGCAGCGCTCACAATCAATCCCGAGGGGTATTCTCTCATATTTGTTTTCACTTCCCGGCACAGCTTTCGGCAGGGCATTGTGGCAACTGAGGCACTCCATGCCGATGGCCCGGCCGAAGCGGCTCTGTGTCCCGCGAAATCCCGGGGCCATATCCCATATTTTCTTCTGTGTGTAGTAGGTCACGGGCACCTGAAAAAGATATCCGTTTTTTTGCATCATATGAGAATTTGTGTGCTGCCCCGAGCCGATGATGTAGTCCACGGCTTCGACCCGCCTGTGTACGGTATCGCCCGATTCACCAAGGCGGTATTCCAGCACCTTCAGAGTATCCCTGTCCCAATAGGGATGATAGAAGAAATCAGCTGCCGTGTCATATACCAGTGCTTCCGGGCCGAAAACGGCATCCGACCGCGAGCGCTCTGCCCGTCCGAAAGACCGTCCCATACCCGTCTTTTTAAAGGTCTCGTGCACATTGGCATGGCAGCTCACGCAAGTTTGCATCCCCACATAGCTCACACTGTCATGCAGGTTCAAAAACGGACTTGCCGCAAGTTCTTCCTTATCGGTTTTTCCACAGGCCGCCATGGCAAAAAGAAAAAGGAAGAGCATGCCTCCGAATCCCGTATGTAGCTGTTTGTTTTTCATCTCTGCGGCCCCCTGTAGAGCGGCTGTGAAGTTAAGGACTTTGCATGCTTCAGCGAACTATGTTTCCTTCTCTTCCCCATCAATAAAAAGCGCTTCGAGGCCCTTTTCCGGAATCATACACCGGCCACTTCGGGCAAAAAAGCGGTGCCGGTTTCGGGCTATCAATCGATAGACGGCATCTCTGATGCCCTTTGGGAATGCGAGGCCCGATGCAGCCATTGACCACGGAAAGCCCAAGACCCGAAGGGTTCGCAATGCGGCTGTCGAATAGACAGATACTTTCCCGTTTTCGAGCAATATCAGGCTGTCGCAGTCTGCGGGAATCCCCTCTTCTGCTTCAAGAAATTGCCGGGCCACCGGGCTTTGAAGAGAGATAAAGCGAAATTTTCTCTTTTTATCGTGCCGGATCACCCATTGCACGGAAGACTGACAAAGTCCGCATTCTCCGTCAAAGAGGAGAACCGGATGCTTGCTGCTTATGTCGGAAAGCTTTCTTTCCATGCTTCAATTCCTCCTTTCAGATGGGCCACATGGACAAGGCCGGCCTCTTCGGCCAGTGTGGCTGCCATCAGGCTGTTTTGTCCCGAATTGCAACAAAAAACCAGGATATCACATTCTTCGGCCTGCAAGTCCGCTACCCTCGAAGGCAGATCGTAGAGGGAAATATTACGGCTTGTGATGCTGCCTTCCTCAAATTCCCATGCCTCGCGTACATCAATGATAACAACGTTCCCTGTTTCCATTTTTTCACGAAGCTCCTTCGGATCGATTTCTGTCATTTTCGCAGAACTTTAATGAACAATCATAAACTTAGCGCTAAATATCTTTCTCTTCTCAGAATGCATCATGCGGAGGAGATACACTCCGGGCCGGAGCATGCGCACGTCCAGCGAGTTGCCGCTCAGTATTCCTTGCTGCACTTCCCTGCCCTGCAAGTCGAAGATTTGATAACGGGCCGCCTGCAGGGGCACTGAACCGTGAATAAAAAGCCTTTCCCCGGCCGGATTGGGATAGAGCGAAAGAGATGAAAATTGCGGTTCCGCAGCCTCTCCCGATACCATGTCAAGCGGAGCTCCCATGACGGGACGTATCATTGCCGTACCCGAAAACAGAGAAGGCCTCCATCGCCCGCCCGTATAGAAGAAAAGCTTGTTTTTCCGGGGCGAGTTGATATCGTAGCCAATCTGCAGTGAGTCGGCATTGGCGCGCTGAAAACCCACATAGAAGGAGTCCGTCATCCAGAGGGCCGAGTCCAGCACATAGGTATAAAAGCCATTGATAGAATCCACATATTCGGGGCGAAGCAGGTCTTTGCGGTAGCGGATGCTGTCATCCGTTCCGCTGGCTCCGTCAATGCTTTGCCAGACAATCAGGTTGATCAGCTCCTTGTTCAGATTTTTGTCAATGTGTGGAAAGTGCACCTCAATGGCCTGAAGCGAATCGGGCACATTAAGATGAAACTTGAGCGCCAGTTTCGGGCTTTTGCCTACCACGAGGTAGCCCCGCTCAGCCGATCCGTCATCGTATGCAAAGTAGTTGTAGAAGCGCTGAACGTGGAAAATGGTATCGTTGAATCCGGTGGCCGGATCGGGTGGTGAATTAAAAAGCACATAGCGCACGCGAATGGCCAGGCTGTCGCAGCCCAGCCCGGCCGTCAGGGCTTTTATCTCATCGCGGAAAACCGGCTCGCGCAGGAGCGTATCGCTCAGTGGCGGAAAGTTGATCGTCTGAAAGAAATCGGACTTCAGCAGGCTTTGCGTGCAATTCTCCACCGCACGATAGCGGAAGGTGGTGTTTTTCACTACGTTAAAATGATTCACTGCATCGGCATAGAGGCTGTCGCTGAGTTCTTCGTCCTCAAATCCCGCAAACTGTCGCAAAGGCATGGCATGATAATCTTTGAGCAGAGAGCGTGCCGGCCTCCTGAATGCCACATCATTGAGCAGGGTGTTTTTCACCGAGCGGTCTTTGTCCAGAATCACATAGTCGAGGTGCCAGTGATCGACATTGCCCGTGAGGGTGGCATAATTTCGAAAGCGAAAGCGGAAATCGCTTTTGAAGAATTTGGCTTTGTTCAGCTTTACAAAAAAGAGCCGGAAGCTGTCGGGCGACATGCCGGCTGCAGTGGTCGAAAACACCTTTTGCCAGGTACTGTCGTTCACTTTAAACTCAAGAAAGAAGGTATCGCGGCTGCCCGGAACATCACCGTTGCCTTTGGGCTCCAGAAAGAAACTCAGCATCAGCGAATCGGCCGGAGAAAAAGCACTGATATCAATCTCACGGCTGCTGAGGGTATCGGCCGGGCCATAAGACTTCTTTTTCATGTTGTAGGCGCTTCCGTCTGCTTTCAGGCCGTCAAAAGTAGCCACCCCGATCGTAGGCGGGTTGCGGGGCAGGGTCGAATTGACAAAGACACTCCGGTCGGTCCATTTTGCGGGATTGGGATAGTAAGATCGATTCGAAAAGTCATCAATAAAAGGCAGGGACAAAGGTGCCTGTGCGGCACGGCTCATTTTCAGCATCCTCTCATTCTTAGCCGGCTGATGCAACTGTGCGTTGGAAGGAAGCGGAATCAGGTATTCCTGGGAAAAGAGGAAAAGCGGAGAACCGAAGAGAAGAAGGGAAAGAAGCACTGCTCGCATGCAAAAGGATTTAGGGGTTATTGCTGTCTAACGTGGAAGGGATGCTGTCGATTGCCGGCAGGCCCGGATTGCTTGTATCAACCAGAAAGTCATAGGCCTCGGATGAGATAAAATACAAATCGACAAACTCACCGATGCGAAGCGTGGCTCCCGAATCGGGCACCTGCCTGTAAACGCGGGCATTGAGGGAGTCTTCACCCGTCTGCACCGACTCGTGGTAATACAGGTTGCCGATATTGAGTTCGTAAGCCCCGAAAAGCACGGCCTCGGCATCTCTCCGGGTCAGGCCGATCAGGCTGGGAACCATCACGCGCGTCTGTCCCAGGCCGCTGCCCACCACGAGGTCAAATTCCGTCCCTTTGGGATAGCGTGCCCCGGGCAGCACCTTCAGGTCGTCCTGCATGAGATACATCACCGTGTTGGGATATTTAAAGGGTTTGTAAATCTTATCTCCGACCTGAAAGCCGGCATTCTCGAGTTTGCTCACGGCATTGCGCAGCGAAAGGCTTTCGACATCGGGCACAACGGCCATATCGGGGCGTATCGAACGAATGGTAATGTAAATGGTACGACCGGTTTTCACCTTGCTGCCCGGCCCGGGTATCTGATTGATGACCTCCCCGGGTTTCAATTTGGGGTTGTACACACTGTCAATCACTTTCAGGTGCATGTCTTTTCCTTCCAGAAACTCACGGGCCTCATCGAGGGTCATCCCGAGCATGGGCGGCACCGTCACCGACTCGCCATGATGGGTGTACACATCGAGGTACCAAAAGACCCCCAGTATGAGCAGGACAAAAAGCGCAACGGCCATGAATAAATGGAGCCAGAATCGCTTGCTGCTCAATAAATACCAGATGTATTTAATCCATTTCATAGTGTTCCTTTCAGCCGTCCTGCTTTCGTTTGCCGGCAAATTTCCGTTTATTTCGTTTCATCCCCAACTCTATGATCCGGTCAATAAACTCATGGGGTTTGTAATTATTGAGTGCCGCCTGGTGAAATATGCAGGTGGCCGGTGTCATACCGGGCAGCGAGTTGACTTCAATAACAATGGTTTCCACCCGGCCATCCTCAAAAATGCGCACAAAAGCATCGATTCGGCAATAGCCTTCCACATTCAGTATTTCGGCCGTGCGCTGCAAGTCGTGTTTTACCTTTTCGGCAATCTCCCCGTAGCCGAGTCGCCCGCTTTCGAAACGGGCCGGAGTGATGTTTTGCCCTTCCCCGGCCAGAAACTTTTCCTCCAGGGTAAGCACGGCATCACCGGCCAGCGACTCCGAAGGCTCAAAGACTTCGAAATGACGAGCTCCCGTTTCGTCCGTTTCGATGAGCATGCCCCCGGTTACCTCCATAAAGCGGGCAGCGCCTTCCGGGCCGATAAGTTCTTCGAGCAGAAGGCGATCTTTTTGCGGAAACTCTTCGGCACTCTTCAGTTTGAGAATGCGTGCCGCAGCATCCCCTATGGGCCATTCGTCCCGAAACATGGTTTCGGCAAAGGCCCTCATCTCTTCGCGGCTGCGGATCACCTTCACGGCCGAGCTGCATCCGTCATCCACGGGCTTGGCAATTAGCGGATAAGGAAATGATGCCTCGATCTCTTTCAGCATTTCTTCCGGATTGCGCTCCCAGCTCTGGCGGTCCAGCACGCAGTGGCGGGCAACGGAGATGCCTGCCTGTCGGAGCCGTTCGTTGCTCTCGTATTTGTCAATGGTCAGGCGCGATGACTCCGGGCCGGAGCCGTTGTAGGGAATTCCGTATTTCTCCAACTCCGCCTGAATGCGGCCGTCTTCGCCCGGCCTGCCATGCAGCGCAATAAAGGCAAAATCGATCTGCGCGGCCAGCTCTTCAAGGGAAACGGCCAACGGCTCAAAGCGATAGCCGGCACGGGCATATTTCTCCGTGATTCGATGGGTCTCGCTTTTTATCTTCTCGATGACCGGGTGATGCGTAAAGTGTTCAATCTTCACACGGATGTCATCGGCATTGTCTTTCAGCAGAAGATTGACCGGAATAATATGAAGCCGGAATTCCCGCTCGTTGCCGCTCAGAAAGACCGGAATGGGTTCGTATTTTCCCGAAGATGCCAGTTTTTCGAAGATATTGCGCCCGCTTTCCACACTGATGTGCCGCTCGCTGCTGTAGCCCCCCAGAATGACGGCCACCTTTATTCTTTCGGCCCCATGTGCCTGCCTTTCTTCCAGGGCCCGGTCGAGGGCGGGCAGCAGCCTGTGCATGCCGCGGTAGTGCACCCCCGTTGCCAGTCGCTCGGCCAGCGAAGTGCGGATGATGTAGGTCAGAAACTGGCCGGGCGCCAGGCCGATCTCTGCCGCCTGGTGAAAAAAGAAGGAGGACGGGAGCATGCCCGAGGTCGTATTCGGGTCGTTCAGATAAATTTCGCCATCCTCCTCTATGAACCCGTCAATGCGGGCATAGGTATTGAAGCGGAAGAAATCGAAAAGTTCTTCGCTGGCCTTCCGTATGCGTTCGATATCCTTTTCCTCCAGGTCAATCGGGGTGACCTTGCGGGCCAGCCCCGCCAGATATTTGCTCCGGTAGTCAAAAAGGGCCTCGTTTTTCAGGATTTCGGTCGGGGGCAATGCCAGTGCCGGGCCGTTGGCCAGTGATTTTTCGGCTGTTTCGTTGCGAATCACAATGCAACTGAACTCCCGCCCGCGAATAAAGGACTCGATCACCACCTCACTCTCTCCGTGCACGGCTTCGAGCATCAGCGGATCGTTGCATTGCTCAAAGTGCGTCTCGATGGCGATGAGCAGGTCTTCGGGATGCTCATACGAGACTCCGTCCATCCGCAGGGGCAGCCCAAGGCCTTCGCGCAGGTCGCTCAGGCGCGCCACCTCTTCCACCCGCTCTTGCTGTGTGAATTTTCGCCACACTTCGCTGATTATTTCTTTTCTGAAAAAGGCGGCATTTACACTTTCGGCAAAGCGTCCGGGATCGTCCTCTTCGACAATAAACACTCCGATGGAAGAGCCCTGACGGGAAGGTCGCACCACATAAGGAAAGCCGATTTCTTTATTGACGCGTTCGTAATATGCTTCGGAAGGTTCGCTGTCCCAATCGTGGCGCTTAATGCTGAAATAAGCCGGATGCGGCATGCCGGCAGCCGCCATAAATTCTTTCTGCACGGCTTTGCTGATGCCGATGGCCGATGGCAGGATGCCCGAACCCGAATACGGAATGTCAAGGGTCTCGAGCAGGCCCTGAATTTCCCCGTCTTCTCCGAAAGTGCCGTGCAGGGCCAGGAAAGCAAAGTCGATGAGGCCGGGCAGTTCTTCTGTCGTGATCAGGCGTCCCACTTTGCGGGCCATTTCCTCCAGGCTCCTTCGATCCGTGTTGCCGAGGCTTTCCACATAAATCTGAAAATGATGCGGACTGTCGGGAAGGAAATCAACAGGCGGATAAAAATCGCGGATGCTGCCTTTGTAAATAAAAGGCCAGTCGAGCAGGATCAGATTCTTCAGGCTGTCAACAAAGATGGGAATTGCTTCGAAGAGGGACTTGTCCAGGTTGTCATATACCGTTCGTCCGCCAGCGAATGAAATTTCACGTTCGCGGGAGGGCCCGCCAAAAAAGATTCCGATTCTCATCTGCGCCAAAATTACCTCTAATAACTGAATTTCCGCCCTCTTTATTCCACATCGGCACTGCGCATCGAATTGAAATCAGGCCGGCCGCGGGGCCCGCTTAGCAGACGGGCTCAGGCTCCGTGCAGCACTTCTTTCTTTGCCAACAGGACGGCTTCGTCCTCTTCGTGCTCCGGATCGGGGATGCAACAATCCACCGGGCAGACGGCCGCACATTGAGGCTCTTCATGAAATCCCATGCACTCGGTGCATTTGTCGGGTACGATGAAATAGATGTCATCGGCCAGCGGGGCTTGTGGAGCATCGGCATCGACCTCCCGGCCATCGGGCAGTGTGATCGTGCCATGCACATTCGTTCCATCGCTGAAACGCCACTCCACGCCTCCTTCATAGATGGCATTATTGGGGCATTCCGGTTCGCAGGCTCCGCAATTGATGCATTCATCGGTGATCATTATGGACATGGCTCGAAGTGTTTTAGTTTTGCAATAATTCAAAGATACTTGCTTTTCATCAATCACTAAAAAGAGGCACGAAGCATTTTTTGCACATGAATAATAAAACAATCGATGCCCTGGCCGCCCTCGGTGCCTACATCGCTTCCATGCCCCCGGAACTGGAAGAAAAGATCGAAGAAGCATTCCTGCACAACCGCTGGTTTACCCCGGAGAATACAAGGTTTGCCCTCGCATCCATTGCCCAAAGCATGCTGCAAAGAGAAAAGATGGAGGATTGGCTTGCTCACTATCCGGGCCGGGCAGAGCCGAAAATCAAAAATGTGGGGCTCATCATGGCAGGCAACCTTCCGCTGGTCGGCTTTCACGATCTGCTCAGTGTCCTGCTGAGCGGGCACCGTGCCCTCATAAAATTATCGTCCAAAGACCGCATACTCCTGCCTTTTCTGCTGGAAAAGCTGGAAACTTTTGACGCCCGTATAAAAGACTGCTACGCCTTTGTCGAACGTCTCCGGGACTTTGATGCCGTGATAGCCACCGGAAGCAACAACAGCGCCCGCTATTTTGAATATTATTTTGGACGCTATCCGCATATTATCCGGAAAAACCGAAACAGTGTGGCCGTCATCACAGGCGATGAAAATGAGAATGATTTGCGGGCCCTGGGCGATGACATATTCCGCTATTTCGGGATGGGCTGCCGCAATGTATCAAAACTCTATCTGCCCGAAGGCTACGATCCGGCCCGGATTCTCGAAGCCATGGAAGTCTTTCGCGAAATCATCCATCACGACAAATACCGCAACAACTACGACTACCACCGCTCGCTCTATCTGCTCAACCGCACGCCCCACCTGGCTTCCGACTTTCTCATGCTGGTCGAAAATGAGGCCATCGCCTCGCCCATGGCTACGCTTCACTATGAGTATTACCGGGACAAGTCATCGCTGAAAGCAGCCTTGGCAATGCACCGCCACGAGATACAGATTGTGGTAAGCAAAGACCCCGAAACGGGTAATGTAGCCCCCGGCTGCTCGCAAAGCCCCGGACTGCTTGACTATGCCGACAAGGTGGACACTATGGCGTTTTTAGTGCAATTGTGAGGCGCTCACCGGGGTTGAGCCCGCAACGGGGATAGGCGGCCGATAAATCTTTCTCTTCTACCCGGAAGCCTACTTCCCCGAGCCGTTCAAAATAATCCCTTCCGTAGATGCGCACATGGTCGCGCTGCCCGAAAGCCCGGGCCCGCTCTTCTTCGCTTTTCAGCGCGGGGTCTTCCAGGCTTTTTTCCAGAATTCCGGACAGAGGTACCTGTAAAATCGCCTCTGCCCCGCATTTCATCACCCGGTATATTTCCCGCATGGCGCGCCTGTCGTCTTCAATGTGTTCCAAAACGTGGTTGCAAAGTACGAGGTCAAACGTTTCATCCTCAAAAGGCAAGCGGAGTACATTCATCTCCCGCACATAATCCGGATAGTGATAGCCCTTTGTAAACAGGTCCCCGGCCACATAGCCCGCAAATCCGTGGGCATGCAGCCTTGAAGCAATGGCATGCGAAGGAGCGATGTGCAGAATGCGGGAGTTTTTCTTTTCGGGGCGGAAAATTTGAAGCCCGTCCCGAAGGTAGAGATAGACAAGCTTGTCGCGATCATAGGCTCCGCAACGGTAGCAACCGCCCCTCCTCCGGGCCGCTCCCACCACT
>JALSIH010000061.1 GCA_026981615.1 Chitinophagales bacterium | reverse complement strand
AAGTTACTTTTCAAAGCAACTCGCCCGTGAATTGAACGCACGCTACCTCAGCTCCGACCGGATGCGTGCCGCAATGAAGCTGATGGGCAAATATGATGAAGAGAGCAAGCAAAAAGTATATGACCGCCTGGAAGAACGGGCGCGGGAAGCCCTTAAAGAGGGGGAAAGTGTGCTGGTAGATGCCACCTTTCACAAAAAGAAACGGAGAGAACAGTTTGCTACCCTGGCCCGGCAGAGCGGAGCCCGGCTGAAAGTGATCTGCATAGATGCCGATGCATCTCTCATCCGCGAACGGCTGAAAAAGAAGCGAAAGGAGAGCGAAGCAGACTTCTCGGTTTATAGAAAACTGAAGAAAGAATTTGAGCAAATTGAGCCAGGTCATCTTTGTTTGCACTCGGGAAAGGATAATTTAGCAGAAATGCTAAGGCAGGCTCAAGATTATCTTCTGACAGAGAAGGATTAGCAGGCCGAAACGGATCCGATGAACAAAGACAACATCTCTCAAATTCTTTTGAACCGGGCTTTTCCGGATACCGGGAAACACCTCGAAATGATTGAAACCCACATCTCCTGGGTTATCCTCAGCGACCACTTTGCCTTTAAAATAAAAAAGCCGGTCAAATACTCTTTTCTGGATTTCTCCACACCGGCACTTCGCAGGAAATACTGCTACAATGAGCTGGCACTCAACAGGCGGCTCTCACCGGAAATTTACCTCGGAGTGGATGAGATTCGCTCGGACGGAAAAGAGACGGCAATTGGAGAGGGGCCGGGAGAAGTGATCGACTATGCCGTCAGGATGAAGCGCCTGCGCACCAATGCCCGCATGGATTTGATGCTGATTCGAAAAAAAGTGAAGCGCGATCATGTGGATCGCATTGCCCGCATTCTTGTTGACTTTCATCAAACGACCGAAATCATTCATAAAAAGATCAACCGGGAAAAAATTCTGGAAGATTTTAATGACCTTCAAAGCGTAAAACCCTTCCTGCGCGAAAAGCTGGGCAATGTGGCCGTCAACCTCATCGACCGCTCGGTGGAATGTGCCGGCAAGTTCGTTCATCGCTTCGGAGAGTTGATGCAGCTGCGCTCAGACCAGGGCTTTGTGCGCGATGGCCATGGCGATTTGCACACCGGAAATATTTTTCTTCTCTCAAGGCCGGTCATTTTCGACTGTATTGAGTTTAACGATGATTTTCGTCAGATTGATGTGCTTGATGAAATCGCCTTTCTCTGTATGGACCTCGAGCGCTTCGGCAGACGCGATCTGAGCCATGCTTTTCTTGAAAAATATCTTTCGGAGACCCGGGTACTGCGCAACGAAGCCGAAGGGCGCCTTTTCCTTTTTTTTAAACTCTACCGGGCCAATGTGAAGGCCAAGATACAAGCCATCAAGGCCCAAAATGCTTCGTCTGAACGGACCCTGAAAAAGCACCTCGTCAGTGCCGATATATACCTGCACCTGATGTCGGATTATCTGTCTGTACTTTAACGGGTTGCGTTCCTTTTTAAAAATACAAATCCTCCCTTTTGTCCAATCTCCTCAAGGGCGTATTTCTCCTTCCAATTTTTATATGAGGGCACTTTTGCCACAAAATATGCAGTACGGTCGATATCCCCTTCGAGGAGCCATTGCCGGTAAACGGCATTAAACACTCTGGCTTCGGGCCATTTGGCCGGCAGCTTCCTTTCGGCACGTATTTTTTCGATGTATTCTAAAAAGAGCGGGCTTGAATTGTCTTCCTCTTTTTTGCATGCATAAAAAAGGTGTGCATAGCTCTTGAAGCCGAGGACCTCCACATACTTCTCTTCCGGTGCAATCTTCCGGTAAAATTCAATAGCCGGCCCCTGGGTGTATTTTTCTATTCTCGGGACAAATGTATAGAGCAGTGACTGAAGGAATATGAGCGAAGCAAGAAGCAAAAAGGGCAGGCCGCGTGCCAGGCGCCCCCTGACCCAGCATCTGTAAAAAACAATACCGCCCGCAAATAATATAAGAGCCGGAAGTACCAATATCACGGGCCAGGAAAGCTCAATCTCAAGAATTCTTAAAACGAAAGGATCTTTAATGTAAGGAATTATAAGCTCCGGGTGACGCGCAATGTATAGGAATAAAAAAACGGCTCCGGTCCAGAGCAAAAGAAGAAAAAGATACAGAAGGCGAGCGACCAGGGGTGCCTTTGCCCCTGCTTTGCCCCGAATACTTAAATAAATATATTCGGATACCAAGAAAGCAATCGGAAACCATGCAAGAGATGAATAATGAATTATTTTGGTCTTTACAATCGAAAAAATCAAAAGTACAACGGCAAGCAGCATCCAGTTCCACCATCTGAATTGAATCACCCTTTGGCCGGATGAAGCCGGCTTTCGGAAACGTGCAAAAAGAAGCGCTGAGAATGGGAAGCATGCCAAAAGCAATACAACAAAATGATAGTAGAAGGGTTGGGTATGAGCCGTACCCGTGGAAGCGGCCAACTCTATCTGATAGCGGATAAACTCTATCGGATACCACAAACCGTTCTTGATAGTAACGAAAATATACCAAGGGGATGAAGCAAGCAACAGCATTGCAAAGAACAGAAATGTCTCGCGTCTGCTGAAGTGAATTGACTTCCTCCTGATCGTCAAAAGCGCCACGCTGGTGAGCATTGTAATCAACAAAGCAACCGGCCCCTTGGTAAGTACAGCGACCCCGATCAGCAATCCCGCAAGCAACACAAAGCGATTTCTCTTGTGCCGCTCTGCTACATTGCAGCGAAACAAACTGTAAATACCAAAATATATGAGCAAATTGAAAAGCGGATCAATCAAACCCGACTTGAAATAGAGATGAGGTGCAAACGTGGCTAAATAGATCAAAGGAAAGAGGATCGCAAATTTTTTGTCATAAATGAATAGACCGATACGATAAAGAAGCATAAGGGTCAAAGCACCGGTAATGGCGTTGGGTAAGCGGGCAGCCACCTCGTTCACTCCTAAAAGAGACATTGAAAGCGCCTGCAAAGCAATGAAGAAAGGGGGTTTTTCCCAAAACGGATGGAAATCTATGCTCACCTGCCACCAGTTGCCGGTCAACAACATCTCTCTGGCCGACTCGGCAAAATTAATCTCATCCCAATCAAACAGGGGCGTCAGCCCAAGTCCGGGAAGAAAAAGCAAAAGTCCGGCAACAACGATCAACATTTCCGGATTCCCGAGTATCCATCGCTTCACGATTTCAAATATCCGTCATTTAGTGCAATCTTTTCTTCTTTCAGCCGGCATTTAATTTTTTTTCAATAAGTGGAAGAGAACTGTTCAACTGCCGGTAGTTTTCTATAAAAAAATATTCTTCCTGATATTTCTCTTTGATATAAGGTGTTTGAAAAATCCGGACGACATTAAAAGGGCTGCGCGGCAGATTCGCCCTCAAACAGTAATCGCTCTCTCCGTTTGAAGAGAGAATGCCCGCTCCGTAGATTCTCAACTCTCCGTCTTCTTTTATCAGGCCGAATTCTACGGTGTACCAATAAATGCGGGAAAGCAATTCCACGGCTTCGGGATTTTCAATCCAACGCGAGGCTATTCGGCTCAAGCCCTCCAAAAAAGAACAAAAATCGGGGTTTGCCAGCAGGGGAACATGCGCAAATACATCGTGAAACATATCCGGCTCTTCGAGATAATCAAGCTGCGCCATGCTGCGCAGCCAGGTGGTGGCCGGAAAGAGGCGCCTGCCAAGCATTTCGAAAAAAGTCCGGTTATCTACAATTCCGGGTACTCCGCGGAGGCGCCAGCCGGTCAGCTTTTCCAAGCGCTTATTCACTTCATTGAAATCAGGAATAGAGCGCTCCTGAAAGCCGACAAGCTCAAGGCCGGCTAAAAAAGCGGCCGAGGCTTTGCCGGGCAGTTTTTTCATTTGCCTTCCGTACAATATCTGCCATACTTTGTGATCTGCACGGCTGTAAGCTGCATAATCCTGCTGTAGCTCCGGGATCGGCTCGAGGGTCTTCGTTTCTTCCATTTCTCTGTTCTTTTTTATTAAAAAAAAACCCGGCTTCGAATGCTCGAAGCCGGGTGCTCATTTCTTTCAAAATAATACACTACCATCCTGCTCCGAGTCGGGCCGGGTTCGGATAATAGTAATAATAAGTGCTGCAATGAATCATCTCGGGATTAAAACTATGCATTCCCTTTCAGTTCCGGAAATCAAGTCTCTGTTTTTTTATCGACCAGGGTAGCACTTGCCTGATCGGACGGCAGAATGAGCAGGTCGGCCACATTCACATGATCGGGGCGGGAGACAATGTACCAGATGCTGTCAGCCACATCCACAGCCTCCAGCGGACGATAGCCCTCATAAACGGCCTCGGCCTTT
>JALSIH010000060.1 GCA_026981615.1 Chitinophagales bacterium | reverse complement strand
GGTGAGCATATGCACGTCTATTCCCATATCGAGCAAATGGCGAATGGCTCCGGCCGCACCTTCTTTCACCTTATCGGCCACGGCTATGACCGCCTCTATCTCATGCTTTGTGCCGAAATAAACAAGGGTATTGGCATTGGCTTCGGCCACTGCGGCTTTTTCCGACAAATCAGGCGGTATGTCTTTGTTCATATCGTGGAGCAGCCTTTCGTTGCCCACAAAATATTCCGCTCCCTCAAATTCTCCTCTGGCGCCCAGGCCCGTCAGGCTCTGAAAATGCTCAACTTCCGTGACTTCCGTATTCTCTTTTCGCAAATAGCGCACAATCGCATCGGCTACCGGATGCTCGGATTGTGATTCGATGGCCAGCAGTATTTTTTGCAAGTGCGGGGCTTTTTTCTCATCCTTCCAAAACAAGGCCGTCACTTCCGGCCGGCCCTCGGTAATGGTGCCGGTTTTGTCCAACACCAGGGTATCCACTTTGTAGGCGGTCTCGAGCGCCCCGGCATCTTTGATCAGAATGCCCTGTTCGGCCCCCTTCCCTATGCCCACCATCAGGGCCGTGGGCGTAGCAAGCCCCAGCGCACAGGGGCAGGCAATGATCAGAACGGTAATAAACGTGAGGATGGCATATGTAAAAGCGGGGCTCGGCCCGAAAAGATACCAGACGGCAAAAGTCAGCAACGCCAGGCCCAGCACCACGGGCACAAAAATTCCGGCTATCTTATCGGCCAGCTTTTGAATGGCCGGCTTGCTGGCCTGTGCCTGCTCCACCAGCCGTATGATCTGCGAAAGCAGGGTGTCTTCGCCAATTTTTTTTGCCAGAATGCGCAGGCTTCCTTTTTGATTGATGGTTCCGGCAAAGACCTCACTCCCTTTGCTTTTCTCTACCGGAATCGGTTCTCCCGATATCATGCTCTCATCCACAAAGGAGTGCCCCTTGCGAACCAATCCGTCCACCGGCACCCGGTCTCCCGGTTTCAAAACGATCATCTCACCCATTGCAATTTCTTCGTACGGAATCACGGTCTCTTCGCCATTGCGGATCACGCTTACTTCCTTCGGCTTGAGTCCCATCAGTTTTTTGATGGCCGAGGAGGTCTTCCCCTTCGCTTTTTCCTCAAGAAAACGCCCCAGAAGAATAAGGGTAATGATAATCACGGCCGACTCAAAATAAACATGCGGTGCCATGCCCCGGCTCAGAAAATATTGCGGATAGAGGGTGTTGAACACGCTGAAAGCAAAGGCCACGCCCGTACTGAGGGCCACGAGCGTGTCCATGTTGGCCGAAAAATGACGAAGTTTTTTCCAGGCATTGACAAAGAATTCCGAGCCGCCAAAAAACATCACCGGAATCGAAAGGGTCATCATGATCCAATCGGCATAGGGGACCTCGTTACTTAAGAACATGGCTATGACAAAGACCGGAATGGAAAAAAGGGCCGAAATCAAGAGCTTCAGCCGCAAAGATTTCAATCGCTCCTTCTCCATCTCTTCAAATACCCGGGCGCTGTCGGCTTTCTCTCCCGTGAGGAGCTTATAGCCGATCTCCCCCACCTTTTTCTCAATGTTTTCGAGGCTGATCTTTTCGCTGTCAAATTCCAACTCCACCGATTGATTGGGATAATTTACGGCCACTTTTCGTATGCCTTCGAGGGGCGAAAGGTAGGTCTCGACACTGACGGCACAGGCGGCACAGGTCATGCCGCCTACTTTGTAATTGCCCTGTACCACTTTTCCGTTCTTTGCTTCCATGCGCTTTAATTATTGAATTACAAATTTCGCATGGCAAAGGGCATTTGCTCTTACATAATTCCGATTTTCCTTTACAAAGTTTTGATAAAATCAAACTTCGACAGCCCCGTATCTGCCGTTGATAATAAAGCAGGTACCTGGCGACCGGTTTTGGCGCTTTACCAATACCGGGCAAAACAAAAGTGACTGCATTCCCAGGCCACTATAGAGGATAGGCCATCACCTTCATTTGGTCTCTGCGTCCCCGCTTCTGCGAAATCTGCGAGAAAAAAAAGAAAAAAGAAGTTTTGCGCAGAGGGGAATGTGCCAAAGGATAAGACAAATCCGGTTCAAAACTCCCGTTGAAATCCCAAATCACGGATCGATATCCGATATTCAGTGCTTAGTGATTGGTGGTTGGTGGTTGGTGGTTAGTGGTTAGTGGAAATGTTGAGGAGTTGGAGAAGCGGGAGCCCGGTCATTAAAGAAAGTTTCACCCCAATGGGATGCAGACCAGGAAAAAAATACTTTCGGGTATTGCCGGATTTCCGCGGTCTCTGCGTCCCGGCTTCTGCGAAATCTGCGAGAAAAAAGAAAAGATCCAAAGCGTAGAAGTTCAAGCACTCTTTCGTAGATCCCGATTGAGCATCGCGAACATCAGGACGATAGTCAAATCACTTCGTGATTTTCCTACTCAGAGTGACAACACAGGAAGTAATTAAAACATTGTAACGCTCAAAAACAGATTTGTCATCCTGCGCTTTCGCGAAAAATGATGGGAGAAGCGGTCGCTCCAACTGCTCCCAAAAGGCCATAAAGGCCCTCCGGCCAATGCTTCTTGCTTTGATTTTGGGAAAAAGAGGTGCCGCTCCTCCGGAGCTCTTATTTGCCTCCTCTTTTTTTGTTACAGAGATGCCGCTCCTCCGGAGCTATCCGATGGCATGCTAATCCTTTCTGCGCTTGAGGCCATGATCTTCGGAAGAAGCTATTAAATCTGCAAAAAACAAGTCCCGGAGGGACGACAGGTTGGGTGGTTCGTGATTAGTGATTGGTAATTAGTGATTGGTAATTGGTGGTTTGGCCATGCCTGAATAATACTGACCACTTTTAGATGCTTTGTGGATTGTTAAGAAGACGAACACAAAGTCCCGTAGGGACGGCAACTCTGTAGCCCGGTAGTCTCCCCAATCTCCCGAGTCCCGGAGGGACGGCACTTTGGGTGGTTGGTGATTGGTCCATGCCTGAATAGTAGTGACTGCTTTCTGGATTGTACGGGGCACGGATTCCGGAATAAAAGGCTGCAGCCACAGCGCAATGTCATTTCCCGCGATCTGCCATGCCGGTGCACTGAATTTACAGATAGATTTCTTATCTTACTCTTTGCGTTAGCACCCATTTGCGCTATGAAAGGCTTTGAAAATCAAAATACGGCCCGCTGCCGCAGCATACTCGATACCCTGAGCATGGAAGAGCGGGGCGACAGCCTCTTTGCCGATATAGTCTCCTATGCCGTGGCAGCGGCCGAGGCGGGCGGCAGCCTGAAAGACATCGACAGCGCGGGGCGGGCGGCCCTCTACGCCTATGCGCAGGACACGCTGCCCGAGGCGGCCTGGGCCCGCAGCCACTACGAAATAGCCGCGGGCGTGCCCCTGCGAAGGGCCGAAGAGCAGTGGAGCAGCAACAAGCGGGGGCCGCAAGGAAAAAAAGAAGAGAAGCCACATTGGCTCGGTGACAACACCCCCAACCCCTTCGAGGGCACTACGCTGATCCCCTATCACGTACCTGCGGATGCAGAGGCCCGGCTGATCATCAGCAACAGCGAGGGGAAGGTGATACAAAGCTTTCCGCTTAGCAGCAAAGAAAATTCCATTGCGCTTGACCTTAGCACCTTGCCGGCAGGCATTTACTTCTATGCCTTGCAAATAAACAACAATACGGTGGAGAGCAAAAAGATGAGCATCATTAAATAAAAAACCGAATATGAAAAAAGTGACGAAATATATCATAGCTACTTTTTTATTATTTCTGCTTGGCAATAATGCCTGGGCTCAACTGGAAATTATAAAAAGCAAAACCATTGGCGGAGGTGAAGGAAGCGCATTTGAAAACATGATTGCTTGTCCGGATAAAGGCTATCTAATTGTAGGAGAAAATTTTGGTAAGGAATATCCGGTCACTTGCGGCTCTGTGAAAGATACCCCGCGTTTTTGGCTGGTGAAGTTAGACAGCCAATTCAACGTACAGTGGCAGCGATGCTACGGCAAAGACTACGGATACCTGCGCGGCCGCCTGAAGTTCATAGAGCCGGACGGCAGAGCCGTCAACCAATACACCTACAACATTGCCACCGGGGAATACAAGCAAATCAACAACATAGGTGGCGATGAGGAGCATACCGTCTTTACCATCTACGGTGATGAAGAAAACGGATTCCGGGACTATGCCCCTCCCATCAGCTTCAGCGGCTCTCCGCCCCGTTTTGCCTATTCCTTCACCGGAGGTGTCATGTTTTCGCCCGCATCCATGCGAGACTTTCTTATCAATGCCTCCTCCTCGCAGATCGCTAAGCTGATGAACAGCAATATCCTCAACGACAGCGAACGAAAAGACATAATGGCCGCCAGGG
>JALSIH010000059.1 GCA_026981615.1 Chitinophagales bacterium | reverse complement strand
GGAGCAACGCGGGTCAACGCCCGGCATCAGGTAAAACCCAATTTAACCCGGCTCTGCGTATTACTGAACCTGCAAGGCATAGGTCCGGCTTGTGAGGTTATTGACATTGTCCGCCACCGTGAGTACCAGATTGTAGTGCCCCGCTTCTGCCGGAGCTGCAATGGTGCTTGCAAAGGCCTTCTTGTTCCCCGATAAAGACATATCCAGCACGCTCACCCGCTCACCGTTGGCTTTGAATATTTCAAGGCGCAGGGCGCCCAGTTCGCGGTTGTCGGTAGCCGTTCCCTCAATCTGAATGCCCGCATTGGGTGCATACACATTGCTGCCGCTGTCATTCAGAGAACTGACCTCAATGACGGGGTTTTTCGTATCCATGGGATTGCGCAAAAGGATTTCTATCTCAATTTCATTGGAAGGATTGGCCGCCAGATCAATGGCCGAGGCCTGAATCAGATAAACCCCGGCAGCACGCTCCTTCGGAATGTCAAACCAAAAAGTATCGCGCAGTTCCTGCCCGAAGATGGCCACTCCTTTTCCCGCCAGATAAGGCTCCATCACATTGCCCGCAATGGGGTCGTTTTTGATGCGCATAATGACGGTATACTGCAGAAGTTCGCGGTTGTCGCGCAATTCGAGCACCGCACCCGTTTGTTGTCCGGTCAACAGCGTATCGCCCGGCTGAGGCGAAAGCAGCGAAATGACAGGCGGAGCCGCATCTTTCTCGGTGCAGGAAGCAGCCTGCAAAAGCAAAGTCGCAAGGAGTGAAAATATAAGGATGATTTTTCCTGATCGCATATCTATTTTTCTTTGACAATGATATTAACTGTCTGCACTGTAAAGTTATTGACCCAGTCGTAATATTTCCCTTCCAATCTGATGCGCTGAAACTTCCCCATGCTGTCCAATTCCAGGCGGAAGCCTGCCAACGACCCGGTCAAGACACTGTCAAGGTGCAAAATAATACTGTCATTTACAAGTGCCGTCAAAGTAATGTCGGCAAAAGCCAAGCGGGTATCATCGCTGATTTCGATCATCGCGCGCAGCGTTTCGCCCTCGGAAACCGTATCGGGAATGCTGCTTGTATCAATAAGCGGCCCGGCCGGGTCAAGGGAAGAACTCAGGCGAAGCGTGTATTTCAGGGTATCGCTCTGCCCTCCGGCATCGACTGCAAAAACCCGCACCCGGTAGTCGCCCCGGCTGAGCGAATCGGCCGGAAAGAGGGTATCGTGCCTGAAAGCCGTGCGGCCTTCGAGCGGGAAAAGCCGCACGAAATGCCAGCGGGGCAGAATGCCCGGCACGGAATCAAATTCGGGGCGGATGCGGATACCGCCACGCTGCAATTCATAATCATCGGTATAGGTCTGTGCGATGGACAAGGTATCGCCCGTAGCAGCCGAAGCAGCCGGCCCCGGCACATAGACCGCGGGGGGCATATCGGCAGGACGGCATGCCGCAAAAAACAAAGTAAGAAGAAATCCTATGAGAAGACGCCTCTTCATCAGATAATCATACAGGCCGCCACGGTATTATTCGTTGCCTCATCAATGAGAATGAGACTGCCCGTTTGTCGGTTTCTCGAATAAGGATCGACAAAAAGCGGCTCGGTTGTGCGCAGGGTGATCCTGGCAATCTCGTTCAGCCCGACATTTTTGTCATCCTCAATTCTGTGAAGGGTATTGATATCCACCTTGTAGCGCACATCGCGCACCAGCGCCCGGGCCGTTTTGCTGGTGTGCATCAGGCGATACTTTCCGCGGAGTTGCAACGGCTTTTCATTGAGCCAAACCACCATCACTTCCAGGTCCTGGCTGGCTTCGGGCACATTGTTTTCCCGCACGATCATGTCTCCCCGGCTGATATCGATTTCATCTTCGAGGCGGATGGTCACCGACATGGGGGCAAAGGCCTCCTCCACCGGCCCTTCGAAAGTATCAATGGATTTGATGACGGAAGTAAAGCCCGAAGGAAGCGCCATGACCTTGTCGCCCGGTTTGAATACCCCGCCTGCGATGCGCCCGGCATATCCGCGATAGTCGGGATACTCCAGCGATTGCGGACGGATCACATACTGCACCGGAAAACGGCAGTCGATGTGATTGTAATCGCTGGCAATGTGCACCGTCTCGAGCTCATACAAGAGCGTTGGCCCTGTGTACCATTCCATATTTTTTGATCGCTCCACCACGTTGTCGCCAAAAAGCGCACTGATGGGGATGAAGTTGACATCCTTGACATCCATTTTAGATGAGAAGTCCGTGAGTTCCGCTTTGATTTCTTCATAGCGCTCCTCGCTGTAGTCCACCAGGTCCATCTTATTGATACAGTAAATCACATGGGGAATACCGAGGAGCGAAGCAATAAAGGAGTGGCGATGCGTTTGCTCGGTGAGGCCGTGGCGGGCATCCACGAGGATGACGGCCAGGTTGGCCGTAGAGGCTCCCGTCACCATGTTTCGTGTATATTGAATATGGCCGGGGGTGTCGGCAATGATAAATTTGCGCTTGGGGGTCGAAAAGTAGCGATAGGCCACATCAATGGTAATGCCCTGCTCCCTTTCCGCTTTCAGGCCATCGGTCAGCAGGGCGAGGTTCGTGTATTCTTCTCCCCGCTTCCTGCTGGTCTCTTCTATGGACTTCATCTGGTCTTCAAAGATGGCTTTGCTGTCGTAAAGCAGGCGCCCGATGAGCGTGCTCTTGCCGTCATCCACACTTCCGGCCGTGGTGAATCGAAGCAACTCCATCTTTTGATAGGCTTCGGTATCGAACTTTATCTTTTCCTTTTGGCTCATTGTTTTTTCTTTGCTCTCGTTTTTATAGAAAATCAGATTTTTCAGAAATAGCCTTCCCGCTTGCGGTCTTCCATGGCACTGTCCGAGCGTTTGTCGTCAAATCGTCCGCCCCGCTCGGTAATGCGCGTGGCCGCCACTTCATCCACAATTTCCTCCTTGCTGGCAGCCGTTGACTTTGTGGCCCCTGTGCAGGTGGCATCTCCGATGGTACGAAAGCGCACCACCATCTCCACGGGTTTCTCGTCCGGGCGTAATTTCAGGAAGGGCGTATAGGCCAGAATGACTCCGTCACGGACAATCACCTTTCGCTTGTGCGAAAAATACAGCTCCGGTATGTCAATGTCTTCGATGGTGATATACTGCCAGATATCCATCTCGGTCCAGTTGCTCAGCGGAAAGACACGGAAATGCTCGCCCATGTTTTTGAAGCCGTTGAAGATGTTCCAGAGCTCGGGCCGCTGGTTTTTCGGGTCCCACTGCCCGAATTCATCGCGATGACTGAAGAAGCGCTCTTTGGCACGGGCCTTTTCCTCGTCTCTGCGGGCACCCCCGATGGCGGCATCAAACTTGTGCTCCTCAATGGTTTCAAGCAGTGTCACCGTTTGAAGCATATTGCGGCTGGCATTGTACCCTTTCTCTTCCACGGCTTTGCCCTCGTCTATCGATTTTTGTACCGAGCCCACAATCAGCCGGGCACCCGTTTCGGCCACCAGGCGATCGCGGAATTCGATGGTTTCCGGAAAGTTATGTCCCGTGTCTATATGCAGCAACGGAAAAGGTATTTTGGCCGGATGAAAGGCCTTGCGTGCCAGGTGTACGAGCACAATGCTGTCTTTGCCACCCGAAAAAAGGAGGCAGGGGCGCTCAAACTGGGCCGCCACTTCGCGCATGACGTAGATGGATTCCGACTCCAGTTCCTTCAGGTGGTTCATTCTGTATGAAAACATCAGTCTCTTTTGATTTTATCTTTTAAAAATTCCATAATCTTCCTCACGCTTTCCTCCGGGCGCTCCTCAGCTGTATTCACCGTCAATGCGGGATTTGCCGGCTCTTCGAAAGGTGCATCAATGCCCGTAAAGTTTTTTATCTCTCCCGTGCGGGCCTTTTTATACAGGCCTTTTACATCTCTCGATTCACACTCTTCCAGCGGGCAATTGACGAAAATTTCCAAGAAATCGCCTGCCCCGATGATGGAACGGGCCGTCTGCCGTATTTCTTCTGTCGGACTAACAAAACTGGCTATCGTGATGATGCCATTTTCGAGAAACAATTTGGCCACTTCGGCTATCCTTCTGATGTTTTCCTTCCGATCGTCTTCCGAAAAGCCGAGGTTGCGATTGAGCCCCGTGCGCATATTGTCTCCGTCAAGCAGCATGGTCAGGCGGCCGGCTTCGTAGAGTTTCCGCTCCACCGCTTTGGCCAGGGTGCTCTTGCCCGAGCCCGAGAGCCCGGTGAGCCAGAGCACCTTGGAGCGCTGCCCCAAAAGCCTTTCCTTGTCTTCCCTTTGCAGCATTCCCTCAAAAACGGGATGTATATTTTTCGGATTCTTTGCCATCGGTCTGCGAATTGCCTGCAAATCTATATCAAGAAAAGTCAATAGTCTACTAAGTTGGTAGATTTTTTGCTTCTTTTCGGGGTAAAAAAACAGAAGAGGGCGACCTGACG
>JALSIH010000058.1 GCA_026981615.1 Chitinophagales bacterium | reverse complement strand
GCGGGTGGATTTCAATGTGCCTCTTGACGAAAAACTGCAAGTGCGGGACGATACACGCATCCGGGCGGCTCTTCCCACAATAAAAAAAATACTAAAGGACGGAGGGAGGGTCATCCTGATGTCGCACCTCGGGCGTCCGAAAGACCGGGAGGATCGCTTTTCGCTGCGCCATATCCGGGCCGGGGTGGAGAAGCTGCTGGGTGTGCCGGTCATAATGGCCCCCGACTGTGTCGGGCCGGAGGTGGAAGCACTGGCGGCCGAACTGAAAAACGGAGAAGTGCTGCTGCTTGAAAATCTGCGATACCACAAGGAAGAGAAAGCGGGAGACCCCGGCTTTGCCAGGCAATTGGCATCGCTGGCCGAAGTGTATGTAAACGATGCCTTCGGCACGGCCCACCGGGCCCATGCCAGCACGGCCGTCATTGCAAAGTTCTTTGAACCTTCGAAGCGCATGTTCGGCTATCTGATGGCAAAGGAAGTGGAAATGGCTTCGCGTGTCTTGCATCACTCGGAGCGACCCTCTCTTGCCATACTGGGCGGTGCCAAGGTTTCCGACAAAATTCCCATCATCCGCCACCTGCTCCCCCGCAGCGATCATATCATCATTGGCGGTGGCATGGCCTTTACCTTCATCAAAGCACGGGGCGGGGAAGTAGGAAATTCGCTGCTCGAAGAAGACCGCATTGAAGAGGCACGGCAGATACTTAAGGAGGCTTCCGAACGGGGTGTTTCGATTCATCTGCCCGGAGATTCGCTGGCAGCCGATGCTTTTTCTGCCGATGCCGCTACGAGGATATATCCTTCCGGAGAGATACCCGAAGGCTGGATGGGCCTGGATATCGGGCCGAAAGCGATAGCCGCTTTCGGAGTGGTCATTCTGGCTTCGAAGACCATCCTCTGGAACGGCCCCATGGGGGTCTTCGAGATGGAAAAATTTGCTGCCGGAACCCTGGAAATAGCAAAATTCATTGCCGAAGCCACTTCGCGGGGTGCGTTCTCGCTGGTAGGCGGTGGCGATTCCGTGTCGGCCCTTACACAAATGGGGCTGGCAGATAAAGTGAGCTATGTATCGACAGGAGGAGGTGCCTTGCTCGAATTTCTGGAAGGGAAAAAACTCCCGGGCATAGAAGCGATATTAAAAGACCGCGCCTAAGCTTCTTTTTCTCAAAAGCAGGCAAGCGGATTCAGAATTTCCCGAGCACTTTTTTCTTTCGCCAATAAGCCAGAAGGCAAATGGCCGTGATGCAGGCTACGCTGATATAGACCCAGGCGGGAATGGGCACGGGATCACCGGCCGCATAGGAATGAAGACCCGAAAGGTAATAATTCACTCCGTAGTAGGTCATGATCACCGAAGACAATCCGAAGATGGTGGCCAGGTTGTAAGCATAAAAACCTTTCATCTTCGGGATAAGCCGCATGTGCAAAATAAAAGCATAGACCAAAATGGTCACCAGCGCCCAGGTTTCTTTGGCATCCCAGCCCCAATACCGGCCCCAGGATTCATTGGCCCATACTCCCCCGAGGTAGGTGCCGATGCTGAGCATGATCAGGCCACCGGTGATGGTCATCTCGCTGAGGTAAGTCATTTCGCGGATGATCCTTTTGAGATGATCCTTGTTTCGCTCCGTTAAGAAAATCATCAGGATCAGGTTGATCAGGCCGAGGATGGCCCCGAGCATCAGAAAACCGTAGCTGCCGGCCTCCAGAGATACGTGAATGGTAAGCCAGTAAGATCGAAGCACGGGTACCAGCGGAGTGATTTGGGGATCGAGATAGCTAAGCATGGCTATCAGCAGGATGGTGGATGCCAATACCATGGTAGCGGCCATGCCGCCCGGTGACTTGCGGGTGAAGATCAGGCCGGCCAGTGTGGTGGTCCAGGCGATGTAGATCATCGACTCGTAACCGTTGCTCCATGGCGCCCGCCCCGATATGTACCAGCGAAGGCCGAGCCCCAGGGTGTGAAAGATAAATCCTGCCAGTACCAGCGCAATCAGGATGCGGCTGATCAAAGCTACATTCAGGTTGGGTTTGAATACCGTCACAAACAACAAGAGGAGGAAGGTCAATCCCAGGAGGCCGTAAAAAAGGGCCAGCCGGTCAAATACATGCAGATTATTGAGCAGAATCTCGGCCTGCAGTTTGGACTCCGGAGGGATAAGTCCGGCATCGTGCTTATATTGATATTTCTTGAGTTCATCCAGCAGCTGATCGGGCAGGCGGTAATCGCCCGAGTGCATGGCATCGTGGAGGGCGCTTTGGTAGGCTTGGAAAAAGCGGGTGGCCAGCTCCGAGCCGGAGTCGTTGCCGTGCGAACGGGCACCGGTCCAGGTGTGGTTCGGGTCGTCTGTCAGCGGAACAATGCGGAAAATCCTCCCCGAAAAGATCATGTTCATGATGTTCACCCGTTCGTCCACTTTGATCAGTTGTTTTTCATGCGTACCGCGGTTGACTGCCTGCATATTGAAAGCACGGCCGACTTCTTCATCCAGCTTGTAGTGCCCCTCTTCGTCAAAGAAGTCTTCATAGGCCGCATAGTCGCCCGTGACAGCTATCAGCTCTCTGATGCCGTTGTTGGCACCGACCTTGATGAGCGGCACCTGATACCAGCTTTGCGGAGCGGCAAAGATGCTGAGCACCACCTGGTCGGCCGTGAGGCCGCGGTATTTTTCTTTGCGATAGACCTTGCGCATGAGTTCGCGCGTGAGGGTATGCATCGGTTTGAGCCGCCCGTTGAAGTCCTGCACGATCATGCGGCTGAACAGGTCAGCATGATCCTTTGAAACGACATCAAGTTTCTTTTCCACTGTTTTTTGAGCGCTGGCAGTCGTGCCGTGGCCCAAAAGTGCGATCGCCAGCAGGAGTGCCGGAGCAGCTGACTTGAGGCGTTTGATCATCTGCGAGAGTTGATAGAAACGGGATTTCCTGCTGAAGAGGGTGAGGACCAGGCCCAGGGTAAGCAGGATGTAGCCGAGATAGGAAAAGAAGGTGCCCCAATAATCGTGGTTGACACTCAGATAAGTGCCTTTCTCATCGCGGTCATAGGAGGACTGGAAGAAACGATATCCGTCATAATTCAGGATGTGATTCATGTAGATGCGGTAATCTTTGCTGTAGTTTTTCCGTGGGTCGATCAGTTGCACTTCGCTGGCATAGGAGGCTGCGCTGTTGGTGCCGGGATATCGTTCCAGAATGAAATCGTAGAGCTTGATGCGGAAGGGCAGTTCAAAATATCTTGAGCCGTAGGAGACCGCGAGATTCAGGTCGCCCGAATGAATAACCGCGGGCGTGCCGGGCAGTCCGCGGCTGCCGTAAACGAGGATATCATGCACTTCGTCATTGATGCGCACTTCGAGGCGCAGGGCGGCTTCGCTTCCGTTTTGCATTTTGGAGCCTCCGCTTTGCAGCCTGACACGGGCTTTGGGATTGAAATCCCCGAAAACAAAACGATGGCTGCCGTCCGTATACAGTGCACGAAGACGCAGGGGCGTAGGTCCGTCAGCGGGATAAAGGGTGTCGATCTCACGGGTAGCCATCACCTGCCTGACCATCGGCACTTCGGAGCGGATGAGCAGGGTATCGTTTTCATAAAGAATGCGGACGGAGCCGGGCAGCTCTTCTTCGCTGAAGTTGAAGAGGACATCCCCGAAAGTTTTTGCTTCCCCCCGGGCCAGAAAGTACTCCGACCTGCCGTTGCTGCCGCCAAACACTATTTTCAAAACCGGTTTGCCGTTTTCATCCTTTTCGAGGCTGCGTACGGGGTTGGGTATGAACTCTTTCAGGCGCACCTCGATGAGGTCATCTCCCAGGCGATAGGATTCATGAAAGCGATTGGCCCCGAGCGAAGCAAAAAGCACGGGTTCGTTGAACTCGTATCGGGCCCCGTCACGCACGGCCTCAAACTTGAGCCAGGTGTCGGCCGAAAGGAATCGGTTGGAGCTGGCCCCCTCGCGGATGTGCATCATGCCTTCGCTGCCAAAGTAGCGCGTAATGCCGGCACCCGTCAGGATAACAATTATGGCCAGGTGAAAAGTGAGGACGGCCCACTTTTTTTGCCGTACCATGCGAAAGCGGACAATATTGACCACGATCGTGATGGAAAAAAGCAAAAGCAGGAGCTCAAACCAGCGGGCTTTGTAGACCACTTTCTGTGCGGCCGAAGTGCCGAAATCATTTTCTATAAATGTAGCCACGGCAATGCTTGCTGCAAAAAGCAGGATGTAGATCCCCGCTGCGCGCATGGTAAACATAGGACGCAGGACCTGCCCGATCCTTTCTATGATATTTTTCCCCTTCATGGTCTTCTTATTTCCTGATTCGTTTTCCGTCTTCTATGATGAGCTCATAGCGATATCCGGCTCCGAAGTCTTTGTTCAGTGATACGGTTCCTTCGAAAGTAGCTACTTCCCCTTCGGGGCAAAGGTCTTGTGAAGTGACGACCAGGTCATAGTCATCCCTGCTCCCGTCTTTCAGGTGAATCCAGTTGCGGCCCATGATGTTCGGGTTAATTTTTACACACTCTCCGGAAATTTGAATGCGTTTTCCTTCATATTTTTCGGGATGGGCTGTCAGCTCGGCAATGGGAAGGGAGCCTTCAACTTCAATGCGCCCGTACTTGCGGGGAATGCCGTGCAGGCCTGAGGTCTCTGTCTCCTGCCGGCTGTTTTGCATTTTGCTTCCGCTCCCACTGCCCGGCATTTTGCTGCCGTGCCCGGCTTCCACTATGTTTGATACAAGGTACATGCGCTTGAAAACACGCTGATATTCCTTGTTTTCGTAGTCGGTTTTGAGTACTCCGTTTTTGTAATAATAACTTTTTCCGGCTTCGATTCCTTTTATCATGGTCGCAATCCAATACTCGTCATTGCCTTCGCGCACGCGTAAAAAATTGTATTGATCCGTGGGGAGCACTTCTTCGACAAGGACGCGGTGCACATCGGAGCTGATATCTGTTTCCATGCCCGTGCCGGGGCTTTCACTTTCGAAGATTCCGCTGCTTTTCGAGCGGCTGCTGCTCGGAGCTATTTCCTTTGGACTTCCGTTGCAGGCTCCAAGCAGGGCCAGAGCCAGACCGAGACAGATGACATTAATATTTCTTTTCATTTCTTTTGGTCTTTCTAAAATCGTTTAATCAGGCGGGTATTGACGCGCACATTGTTTTGGCCCTGGCGGAGCGAAAGCTCGCCCAGCAGGCCCAGGCTCAGGCTGCCGGACAATTTGGTGTTCGTCTGAACTCCGATATAGTGTTGTCCGGGATTGCTGCGTTCAAAACTCAGATATTTATAATTGACATAACGGTAGTAAAACGAAGCATTTGCTTTGTTTTTTACGATGGAATGGCTAAAGCGTATGGAGCCGATATTGCTGCGGAGGTAGGCTGATTGGTTGAAATTGTAGGCAAGATAGAGACTCCCCCCGATGCCCGGCAGGTCCGACAATCGCAGATAAGCGTTCACATTGTCGGAGCGGTTCAGGCCATCGGCCTGAAAACGCTTGCTGTAGCTGAGGCCGGTCGATGTTTTTCGATTGGGGCTGAACCTTGCGCCCACGCGCAGGCCGTTTCTCGAGATGTCATTGTCCAGAAGTCTTTCCACCTCGCTTTTTATGCTCTCATAAAAAATGACCCTTTTGCGGGCATCATAAGAGATATTGGCCGACCATTTCCGGTTGATCCGGTAGCGCATGGAGAGATAAAAATTGGTCAACCGCGGGGTGCTGCTTGTCACTCCGTTGAGACTGCTGTAAAAGTCAAGCTCGGCCGAACTGAAAAGATGAAGGCCTTTCATGAGCGTGGCAGAGTGTTGCAAATAGGCGTAGCGCCTGTCAATATGTCCTCCGTTTCTTTGTTCCAGCACTCCGAGGGTCGTTTCGTTCCGTGGACCGTGGCCCGGGCTTATCATTCCGGCATAAGCTCCGTATTGAAGGAGCCGTGAGTCGAAACCGTAATTGTTGATATCCGGACGGAACCCGACTATGGCACCCGTATAAATACGTCCGAAATGCTTTTCGGCCTGAAGTCCGTCAATGGCTCCCAGCGAAGACATTCTGCGGTTGATTTTTCGCCCGATCAAAAGCGAGAAGGAACTGTCGGCATCATAGCGCACGGCCATATCGTAGACCCTCATAAATGAGGCACGATAACCCTGGGGCCGTTCGCCCTGCACGAAGTTTTGCAAATAAGCGGCATAGCTTTCGACCGACCAGCGGCTGTTGTTTATGTGCCGGGCCGAGAGGTAGAAACGGGCCATGGCCCGGTGTCCGTCATTGATGCTCGATGAGATATTGCTGTAGGAAGCCAATGAAACACGGCCCCGGATGCGTTCTGTGAAATAAGGTTTTTCTTTTTCCTCTTCTGTCCGGCCTTTTACGGGCATCTTATCCATGGGCTTCATGCCGCCCGGCTTGGGCTTTGTCTCTGAGCTGTCTGCTTTTGTATCCTTTTCCTTCCCGGCTTCTTCCGACTGGCTGACGGTGTAGCGGTGAATGATCTTGTCTCCTTTGCGGGGCGAGCAGGAGGGCAGGGGATAGCTGACGCAGGATCTGGATGATTTCTGTGTTACGATCAGGCAGGGCATAAGGCGGCCTGCTTCCTCTCGCAGGAGGGTGTCCCCGATGCGGATATTTGCCGTGCCGGGAAAATGTACATATACATTCTCTGACGTAAGAAACGTAATCTTTCCTTCTTCCGTCTCTTCTCCGCTCTGCGCCTGCACAGTCATGATTATCACGAAAAAAGAAAGCATTAATAATACGAATTTCATAAACTCCAAACTTCAAGTCCCGGCTAATGATTTATTCTTCGCCTTTCGGGTGGCATGAAAAGCAAGCCTCATCATTGAATGCATAGCCGTTTACATCATTATGATCATCTGCTAACTCTGCCTGATTGTCATGGCATATGATGCAACTAAATTGAGAATAGTCATTAGGGTTAAGATGGCAGTCGGTGCAGGTGTTCCAAACGCCCTGGTGATTACCCGAATATATGGGGAATAGATTGTCATCATGGTTATCGAAGCGGGCAGGACTCCATCCCGGCCCCATGCCGTGGCACTGGGTGCAGTCGGTGCTGAAATTCAATCCGGCATGATCAACCGACTGCGCGTTGTTGTAATCATCCTGATGGCAGGAGATGCATTCCGGTGAAATATCGGAGTAGCTTGCTCCTTTGTGGCAGGCGGTGCAATCGGCAATGTCATGGCCATCGGTGAGCGGAAAGAAGAAATGAAAATTGTCGCTGCCCGTCCAGCTTACCGATAAGGGATCGTGGCATTGAATGCAGTCTGTAGAAAAGCCGGAAGCTTCGTGGTTGGGCGCGGTAGTGCTGTAGTAGGTGTCGTCATGGCAACTGAAGCAGTCATTCCCCAGTCGTTCCCAGCGAAGGCCGGTTTCAGAGTCGTGGCAATCTACACAGGCCAGCGAGAAGTGGGCCCCTGCCAGGGGAAACCCGTTTTCTTCATGTATCTCGGGGATATTGTCTACCAGCCAGTTTTTTGAAGTGTGGCACCTTGCGCAATCATCGCCCACCGACATGCTGTGCACATCTTCATGACAGGATACACAGTTGCTCTCCACTTCATTAAAGACCAGGGTTGTATGGCATTCGCGGCAGTCTATTTCATCGTGCCGGTATTCCAGCTCAAATCCCACCGTATCGTGGTTGAAACTGAGTTGTTCGCGGTCGATCTTCCAGCTGCCCGTGGTATGGCAGGCTTTGCAATCGATCTTAAGGTCGGGGCCATGGGGGTTTTGGGCCCATGCATTTCCGGCCAGCAGCAGAAAGAGGATTAACGATGACAGTCTATACATTCAAATTGCTTTATTTTATATTCAATGAGCGCCACTCCGTACTCGTCTTCTTTGGACTGGTGGCAGGCATCGCAAGCCACTTCGGCATGTTTGCCTTCCAGCGGAAATTGCGTGTCACTGTGATCAAACAAGTCGGCTTTCCAGTCGCCCGATTCGCTGTGGCATCGCAGGCAGTCCGTTTTTCCTTCTTTTTCAAATTGATTTCCGTGCTTATTATTGTGGCACTGGCTGCATTCTTTCGAAAGTAATGAGAAATTCTGTATTTCACTTTCTCCGTCTGCGCTTTTTTCGAAGTGGCATTCGCGGCAGCTTGCTTCGGCATGTTTGCCCTTCAGAGGCCATCCGGTATTGTCGTGATTGAATTCCACATCGCTCCAGCGGCCCGGGTTGTGACAGGAAGCACAATCCTGATCCGGATAGTATTTCTCACTTATTTTTCCTTCGTGAATGTCTTCGTGACATGCCTTGCATTCCTGCCCGATATCCCGGAATATCCATTTCTCGTCTTTGAGGTGGCAGGCAAAACAAGGGGTGGCCAGGTGGGCCCCTTCGAGCGGGAAATGACCTTCGTTGTGCTCTTCGATTCCAAAGCTGGTGAATTCAAAAGGTTTTTCAAGGCTGTGACAGTCTTTACAGTCGGGTGAGGCAGCCTCTTCGTCAAATTCACCCTCGTGGTAGTCGTCATGGCAGTCTTTGCACTCATTGTGCCGGATAGCCGCGGTAAACTTTCCCTTGTGGCAGGCTTTGCAATCAACGCCCACATGCTGTCCGCGCAGGGGGAAGCGGGTCTTGTCATGGTTGAATCGGTTCATCGACTTGAGCTGCCGAAAGCTGTTCTCGGTATGGCATTGGGTGCAGTCCTTCCCAAAGCGCCCGTTGTGCTCGTCTTCGTGGCAATCGATACAACGCTTAAATTTTATATCGGTAAACTGTTGGAATTCTTTTCCGTTGCGCTCGCTTTTTTTATGACATTTTTCGCAGTCCAGCTTTTTGTGGGCCCCTCGCAATTTGAAGTCCGCATCGTTGTGGTCAAAACCTTCGGCCGGACGGAAATCCTCAAAATTGATGTGGCACGAACTGCAATCTTCTGACAGGCTGCCCTGATGATAGTCCTCATGGCAGGTCAGGCATTCGGCATCGAGGCCGAGGTAGGTTTTGCTTCTTTGGCGAATTTCGGGATCGTCAATGTAGTCGGGCTTGTGGCAGTCGCGGCAGTCAACGCGTTCGTGCTTTCCCTCCAGGGTGTAGCCCGTCACCTGATGGTCGAAATTGACCGTATCGAAACGAATGAGCTGAAACCTGCGACCGTGGTGCTCGTTGTGGCATTCTACGCAGCGTTTGGATTTTACTTCTTTCGATACGTGATACCCCCGGTTCTCCTCATTCAACGAAGCTATTTCCTTGTGGCAATCCAGGCATTTGTAATCAGGTACCTGATTGCCCAGTTCGTGGCATTTGGTACAATTGGCCACACCTTCCAGCTTGGCATGGGCCGTGCTGAGGCTGCCGGGCGATATCTGTGCCTGAAGAATGCCCGTGGCGAACAGGATCATGGAAAAGAATATCTCTTTCAGCGTTCTCAAAGCCGCTTTATTTGTACTTTTTGACAATGACTCCGAATTTTTTCGTGATCTCTATGCCTGCATTTTGCAGAAATTTCACCGGCAGTTCTCCTCCTGCAAAAATATACACAAGATCGTTCTCAAGGATCCGCATTTCTTCTTCCTCCCCGTTCTTTATTTTCAACTCCACCTTGTCCTCCGTGATGCGCACGAGATTGGAATTGAAAATAACTTTTAGCTTTTCCTCCCGCATGGCCTCTTCTATCTTCTCCCTGTTTGCGGCTTTGATGCGTGCAAAACGGTCTTTGCGATAGGAGAGCATGACTTCATTCTGATCCATCAGAAGCATGGCCGACTCCACGGCCGAATCGCCTCCTCCGACCACAAGGATCTTTTTTCCGCTGATGCGCTCGGGTTCGATCAGGCGATAGGCCACTTTGGGCAGGTCCTCTCCCGGGATGTTCAACTTCCGGGGCGAGCCCCTACGGCCGATGGCAACCAGCACATGATTGGCCAGGTGGGCTTCTCCGTTGGCCAGAATGACCTTAAAAACCTCGTTGTCTGCAAAGGTGATCTTCTCCACCTTGCAACGTTCATGTATCTTTATTTGATTCTTGCTCAGCACCTCATTCCAGAGATTGAGTAACTCGTCTTTTGATGTTTCATAGAATTTTATCTTTCCATAGAGTGGCAGGTCCATGGGTTTGGTCATAACAATTTTGGAACGCGGGAAGGTATAAACGGTTCCGCCCAGGCTGTCCTGCTCGAATATTTTAAAGCTAAGTCCCAGCTTTTTGGCCATCAGCGATGCAGCGATGCCGGCCGGTCCGGCACCCACGATGATGAGGTCAAGAACGCCTTCTTTGGGCTCTTTTCCGCTTTTTGCAATGTTCTTCACGGCCTGTTTGCCCTGTTCTACGCTGTTTTTGATCAGGCCCATACCTCCCAATTCCCCGGCAATGTAAATGCCTTTTACATTGCTTTCGTAGTCGGGCTTCACATGGGGCAGTTCCACCCCCCGTTTCTCGGTGCCGATGCGCAGCGAGATGGCTTCGACCGGACAGGCATGAAAGCAGGCCCCGTGCCCGATGCAGCTGCTGGCATTGATGACCGTGGCTTTGTTGTCGATAATGCCGATGATGTCTTTCTCGGGGCAGGCTTTTACGCAGGCCCCGCTGCCGATGCAGGTGTCCAGATCGATATAGGGATGCAGGGACAGGGGCTCAAAACGCCCTTCCTTTTTTGCGATGTCCACTTTCTCACGCACCCGGGCCGAGGCTTTTTGGCCTTTGCGGATATAAATCCAGATGATGGCCAGGCAGAAGAGGCCAAGCACTCCGTAAATCAATATTTCCTGTGTCAGTATATTCATCAGAATATCCATTTATAGCCCAGCAATACGGTGATCACCACATGGATCACCACAATGACCAGCATGATGATGGCAAAGGGCATATGCACCACGTGCCAGTATTTAAAAAGATTTTGCATTTGCCGCAGGCGGCTCACTTTTCCGGCCAGTGATATCTCCTCTTTGACCAACTCGATGATGGCCTTGCGCCTGCTCCGGTCAATATGCTTGTGACGTAACTCGCGTCTGATTTTGGAAAGCTGTATTTTTCTTGCAAAATAGCCGTGCTGTTTCCCGTCATCCTTTAGAATCAGATCGAGGGTTTCGCTATCCAGCCCTTCCATCTGGCGAAGCTCGCGGGCTATTTCTTCTTTGGCATTGTTTACTTCGGCCAGACTCAATGCCCGTCCTTCGATGCTGCGCGGAATCTGAATGTAAATAAAACGTCCCACGACCCCGCTCAGTACCACGGCCACCATGCTCCAGAAAGCAATCGAAACCATGCCGCCAAATTTGAAAGTGGTGTGAAACAAGACCAATATCGGCCCAAGCACACAGAGGAAGATGTGAAATTCGAGCACATATTTCAGGCGGAGATAGCGTTCCATAAAGCCATAGCGCTTGCGGGCGATATAAAAGATCACACCGAAAAGAATAAGAAAAGTGCCGATGATGCCCAGCCCGTGTCCGAGCGGCCCTGCCGGCCTGAACCAGTGGTATTGCGGATGATAAAACCGCTCTTCGAGGGGAAGCTCGTAATAGGAGTAGCCTGTGTAGGCCAGCCAGGCCGTCACAAGCAGCACGATCAATGTCATCACTCCGATATAAACCGCATGCGTTACTTTTCCCATATACCCGTTTTTTTCTTCATGCACTCAAAAAAAGAACGTCCTTTGATCCTCATTTGAAATGATCCTGCTTTGGTGTGAACGGGGAAAGCCGGGGAGAGTGCAGCTTCAAACCTTCTCACCGTTTGCAGTTTCAAGCCCGGCACTTACCTTTTTTCAACAGGGGTGTTTTTACGTATTAACTCTTGATTATGTTAAATTGAAATCAGTCATTTTTTTATTCCTTGTTTTCCCTATATTTCTTCATACTAATTTTTTGTTTTCGCCTTTTAGGGTTTTAGTTCCGTCAGGGTTCAATACCGAGAACCAACAAGGGTACAGGAGGGCTGTTCCGTCCTTGTCTCATTACATTGTACACTTCTCCCTCATAGTAAGCAACCCCTGATGACATTTCCGCTTGCATTTTCTTTGTCGGTAAAATCTCAACTCCCAGGTTGATAACGCCACCGGAATAGAACAGCATGTGTTTAACAAACAGATCATATGCCACAAATGCATATTTGCCAAACTGGACTTCAACGGCAATCTTGTCTTTAACAAAATCTGTCTGATTGTAGCTGTAAATCGGTTCTTTTTCTCCATGTTCTATCAGGAAGTTCTTTTGCTCTTTTGCCGGCATGAGCACACTTTGCTCCAAGAGTTCTCTGTTGAGGGTGATATAATAATTATAACGACTTTCTGTCCAGGCTCTTTTTGTAAAAGCCCTCGCAAAAGCTTGGTTCAAGTCAATCGGACTAAACAGCTTCCTTCCTTTTTTTCGTTTTTCTTCGCTGACCTTTGTCAGCAATTTACTTGCGTCAATATCTGCAATTACCTCCTTGATTTCTTTGTAAAGATGATTGTGATGAACAATCAAGTACTCTTCTCCATTGAGATGTGAGTATTTTCGGGCTATTTTCATTCGTGTTTTCCATTGTTGTTAAATAAGGAGGGGTTCTTCCATTCTTTGGGCATTTGGGCAATTTTGTCCGTTGCTTTTGGCTGATGAACGGGCTTGTTGATGGGCCTCAATTTTAATTTGCCCTCCTTCATATCTTTTATTCGTTGCTCTGCTATGCTTACGTATTTTTTTTTCTTTTCTATGCCTACTGCATTTCTTTCATTTTTTATGGAAGCAAGCAGTGCAGAGCCCACACCTGCATATGGATCAAGTACCCAGCTGCCCTGTCTGGTTAGCGCCAAAATGCAACGCTCAACAAGTTCTACCGGAAACTGGCAGGGGTGTTCTGTCTTTTCAGGATGATTGGATTTGACGTTGGGAATGTTCCAAAGCGATTTCTCCCAGTCCCTGATAACGATCTCCCAAATGTCAGAAGGGTTTTTTCCCTTTGGATTTCCGGACAATTGACCTTTTTTGGGTCCTTTAAAGTGCCGCTTACCGGGATACTTCGATGGAACTCTGACCTCATCAAGATTGAAGATGTAGTCATCCGTTTTTGTAAACCATAAAATGGTCTCATAGCGTCCTGAGAAGCGCTTTGAAGCATGAAGTCCGTGCCCGAAATGCCAGATGATCCTGTTGCGGAGTTTTAGTCCGTACTTTTTGAATATTTGATAGTAGAAGATATCAAGCGGAAATATTTCCCCTTTGTCAACGTAGTTGCCAACCTGCCAGCAAATACTCCCCTTGTTTGAAGTTACCCGGATCAATTCTGCAATTACTTCTTCTTGTTGTTCAAGGTACTTTTCTATGGATTGTTTGGTTTCGTATTCTTTCCCCACATTATACGGGGGAGAGGTTATTACAAGATCAAATTTTTGGTCATCAAATGTTTTAAGTGTCTTGAAAGTATCCCCCAACACCAATTGATGATCGGCCCGATAGAGTTGTTTAATAATGCCTTCAATGGGTTCTTCCACCTTCATCGTCATGATGTTTAGCTTTCAAAGCAACATTTCTTCCTTTTCATTTTAATTTCAATTTGCAAAAAGAAGCAAATGCCCTCGTGATAAAAGATACATGATTCTGGCCTCTCCCTTTCGGGGCTCACCTTTAACTGTAAAGTTACCGTTGTTTGTACAAATTGAATTCAAAAAATTTACGAAATCTTTCTTTTCACGCCATGGAGTTGAGTCAAAAAAGCATGATGACCACAGGTCTTTGCGTTTCTATTTTCATGCTTCTGCTTGCTCCCGCTTGCCTTCCTGCTGCTTCGGGGGGTGTGGCAGCATCCCTTTTCCCGTCCCTTCTTTCGGATAAAACGCGAAGTGTCTTGTGGTAGACAATGAACATACGGTTTGTGAATAAAATATTTCCAAAATACGAAGCGAAAGCGGCTCCGGAAGGGCGCGTGCAGCGCTGAAAAAGGAAGAGGCTCCGGACCGGGCCGAGCTTCCCGGCAGCGGGAAGCAAAAAAAGCATCTTTGAGGAGGATAAATTCGGGATGAATACTTTGAAAATATTGAGGAAAACCGGATATTTGCACTTCGTTTCGAAAAAACCAAAAAATCATGGCAAGAATTTGTGAACTGACCGGTAAGAAACCATTGTCCGGCAATCATGTGTCGCACTCGCATCATAAGACCAAACGAAAGTTTTATCCGAACCTGCAGAGCAAGCGATTCTACCACGAAGAAGAGGACAAATGGTACAGGCTGAAAGTTTCTACCGAAGCCATTCGCACCATCTCAAAAATGGGATTGGCGGCTTACCTGAGGAAAATGAAGAAAAAAGGTAAAGAAATCAAACTCGCAAAATAAACGGAGCAATGGCTAAGAAAGCAAAAGGCGCAAGAATACAGGTAATCCTGGAATGTACAGAGCACAAGTCAACGGGCATGCCCGGCACTTCACGCTATATTACGACCAAAAACAGGCGCAATACGCCCGATCGACTGGAACTGAAAAAGTACAATCCGATTTTAAGAAAGCATACCATTCATAAAGAAATCAAGTAATCATGGCTAAAGTCAGTAAGAACGCACGTACGGACCGGGGTAAATTTTCAGGCGGAAAAGACATGGTGAAGATCATCGTGGCGGTAAAAAATCCCGAAACCGGTTCCTACTCCTACAAGGAGAAAATGGTGCACAAAGACAAAGTAAAAGAAGAACTGAAAGCCCGGTAATGGGGAAGTTCAAATAATGTATTCACAGAAAAGCTTCTCACAAGGGAAGCTTTTTTTGTATGAATGGAAATCCGTGATCTTTGTTCATTAAAACAAAAAGAGGCCAATGGGATTTTTCGGAATATTTTCAAAAGACAAAAAGCAGGAACTCGATAAGGGCCTGAGCAAAACGAAAGACAGTTTTCTGGGCAAGTTGACCCGGGCCGTAGCCGGCAAGTCGAAAGTGGATGAATCTTTTCTGGATGATCTGGAGGAAATACTCATCACTTCCGATGTGAGTGCCGAAACCACCTTTAAAATCATCGATCGCATAGAGGCCCGCGTGGCCCGCGACAAGTATATCAACACAAGCGAGCTCAACAGCATGCTGCGCGAAGAGATCATGGGACTGCTCCATGAGAATAAATCGACCGATCAGGAAGGTTATTTTATTCCGGATGACAAGAAACCCTATGTAATCATGGTGGTGGGTGTCAACGGAGTGGGCAAGACCACCAGCATCGGCAAGCTGGCCAGGCAGCTCAAAGACCAGGGCAATAAAGTTATCCTGGGAGCCGCTGACACCTTTCGTGCGGCCGCCATCGACCAACTGGAAGTGTGGGCCGGCCGGGCCGGAGTGGAGCTGGTACGCAAGGAGATGGGGTCCGATCCGGCTTCGGTAGCTTTCGAAACGGTGCAGAAAGGCGTAAGCGAAGGGGCCGATGTGGTGATTATCGATACGGCAGGGAGACTGCACAACAAGGTCAACCTCATGAACGAACTTACGAAAGTGAAAAAAGTGATGAGCAAAGTGCTGCCCGGTGCACCGCATGAGGTGCTTCTCGTGCTGGATGCCTCTACCGGACAGAACGCCATCGAGCAGGCCCGCCACTTTACCCGGGCCACGCCCGTCACGGGCATCGTTGTCACCAAGCTGGACGGCACGGCCAAAGGCGGGGTGGTGCTGGGCATTGCCGATCAGTTTCAAATACCTATCAAGTTTATCGGCATCGGAGAGGCCATCGAAGACCTGCAGGTCTTCAACAGCCGCGATTTTGTGGATGCCTTATTCCGGAAGCCCTGATGCCTGATGAAAACTAAAAATTACAGGAAAGAGCGGGTGGAAGTGATCACACTGGGGTGTTCGAAAAACCTGGTGGATTCGGAGCAGTTGATGGGGCAATTGGAAGCCAATGACTTCCAAGTCACTCATGAGTCGGGAGATGAGCATGCAAATGTTGTGATCATAAATACCTGCGGCTTCATTGACCGGGCCAGGGAGGAATCGATTGAAACGATCCTGGAATATGCAGCCTGGAAAAAAGCCGGCCGCATTGAGCGCTTGCTGGTCACGGGTTGCCTCTCGCAGCGCTACCGCGATGATTTGAAAAAGGAAATTCCGGAGGTGGACGACTGGTTCGGTACCATGGAACTGCCGCTTTTGCTTGAGCGTCTTCAGGCCGACTACAAACACGAACTGCTCGGTGAGCGGGTCTCGGTGACGCCCGCGCACTATGCCTACCTGAAAATATCCGAAGGCTGCAACCGGACTTGTGCTTTTTGTGCCATTCCGCTGATGCGGGGCGCCCACCGCTCAAAACCCATCGAAGCGCTGGTAAAAGAAGCAAAATTCCTTGCCCGCAACGGCACACGCGAGTTGATACTCATTGCACAGGAACTCAGCTACTACGGACTGGATATCTACAAAGAAAGAGCCCTGGCCCGCCTGCTGAGGGCCCTGGCCGGGGTGGAAGGCATCGAGTGGATTCGCCTGCACTATGCCTACCCGGGCAAGTTTCCGCTCGATGTGCTCGATGTTATGCGCGAAGAGGAAAAAGTGCTTCCCTACCTGGACATGCCCCTGCAGCATGCCAGCGACCCGGTACTGAAAAGAATGCGCAGGCAAATCACGCGAAGGGAAACGGAGAAACTTCTCGATACCATCCGGGGCAAAGTGCCGGGCATTCATATCCGCACCACCCTCCTCGTGGGCTTTCCGGGCGAAAGCGAGCAGGACTTCGGGGAGCTGATGGACTTTGTACAGGCTCAGCAATTCGAACGCCTGGGGGTATTTACATACTCTCACGAAGAGAATACCGCTGCCCATGAACTGCAGGACGATGTGCCGCAAGAGCTCAAAGAAGAACGCGCTGCCCGGCTGATGGAATTGCAGTCGGCTATCTCCTTCGAAAAGAACAAAGCCAAAATAGGCACGGTGCAGCGGGTGCTCTTCGATCGCAAAGAGGGCGACTGGTTTATCGGCCGCACCGCCTTCGATTCTCCGGAAGTAGACAACGAAGTGCTGGTCGATGCAAAAAATCAATACCTGCGTATCGGAGATTTTGCCGATATTGTCATCACGGATGCCAATGAATTCGACCTTTACGGAATGATTAAACCCAGCGAATGAACGCCAGCTATCTCTCATTTAAAGATACCGGGATTTTTCCCCGATTGATTTGCGACTACCTGGAGGGCGATGAGAAGACCCGGCACCTTTATAAATATCCCCCGTCTTTCGATATTATCCCCCGGATCATGGAGGAAAAGCAGGTGCAGGATATGGACCGCAAACTATTGGTATCGGTGCTCAACGAGCTCTACGGCCCATTCGGACAAAGCGATGCCGTACGAAGAAACATTGCCCTTCTGGAGAAGGAGAGCACCTTCACCGTGACCACCGCACACCAGCCCTGCCTGATGACCGGTCCCCTGTATTTTATTGTTAAGATTGCCGATACGATCCGCCTGAGCGAAGAGCTTAAAAAAAGATATCCGGACAATGATTTTGTCCCGGTGTACTGGATGGGCAGTGAAGACCATGATTTTGAAGAAATCAATCATCTCTTTGTGCACAGGCAGCGGGTCGAATGGAAGAAAGAGGCCGGAGGCCCCGTGGGGCGTCTGAAACTGAAAGGCATTGATGCCGTCATTGACGAACTTGCCGAAATACTGGGCGACAGTGCCTGGGCCGTTGAGTGGCTGGCAATCCTGAGAAAGCACTACCGTGACGGCCATACCCTGGCCGGGGCCACCTTCGGGCTGGTCAATGAATTGTTTGCAAGCCACGGCCTGCTGATTATGACAGGCGACCGGAAGGACCTGAAAGAGCGCTTCCTTCCCGTGATGGAGCGCGAGCTGCTTGAAAGAAAGAGCCGGGAAGAAGTGGAAAAGAAAGTGCGGCTCATGGAAGAGAACGGCTACAGGGCACAGGCCCATGCCAGGGAGATTAATCTTTTTTACTTCAATGACGGCATACGCGAGCGCATTGAATACCAGCCGGAGGAAGATGCTTTTAAGGTGCTGAATACCCATCTTTATTTCGATCGCGAAACGATGATTTCCGAGCTGCACAAATGTCCCAACCATTTCAGCCCCAATGTCATTCTCCGGCCGGTCTTTCAGGAATTGATACTGCCCAACCTGGCCTATGTGGGAGGGGCCGGTGAAATCTCATACTGGATGGAACTGAAAGCTGTATTCGAGTTGTATCACGTCAACTTCCCCATGCTGGTCGTCCGAAACAGTGTCATGATTGTGGAGGAGAATGTGCAGAAAAAAATGGAGCAGCTGCATCTGGAACTGCAGCGCGTATTTGAAGAGGAAGAGCAGTTGATCCGTTCGCTCGTCATGCAGCAAAGCGGTGGCCTTGTCAGCCTTGAGGAGGAGAAATCGGAAATCCGGAAGGCCATGGAGCGGGTAAAGAAGCTGGCGATGCACATTGACCCGACCCTCGGGCGAAGCGTAGAGGGGGAAACGCAGAAAATGCTCAAAGCCCTCGATAAACTGGAAGGGAAGATGCTGCGCGCAGAGAAAAAAAAGCACGAAATCCTGATCCGCCAAATCCGGACACTGAAGGAGCGGCTCCTGCCGGGAGGCAAGCTGCACGAACGACTCGACAACATAGCCGGATATTATGCCAAATACGGCCCATCCTTTGTGGAAGAGATGCAAGCGGCCCTGCAGCCCATCGAAAAGCAGTTGATTGCCCTTAAGGTCTGACACTCAGCCTTTCCCTTTCTCTCCGTCCTTCCGTTTTTTCCGTCTGCCGAAGAAAGACTTTATCCCTTTTTATTTTGTGCCTGCGTATCATTTTGTGTAAATTCACGTTTAAGTTAATGTTAACTTAACGTTAAGCACATGAAACGGCTGCTTCCCCTTCTCTTCATTTTCCTCTCATTATCGGCTTTTACGCCCGCGGGCGAAGAAGGAATGATTGCCTGGAATGAAGGAATGACGCTCAGTTGGGACCAGTTTCGCGGAGCAGCAGAAAAAGACAATCCCCATCACGCCCAAAGCCACTGCATGCTCGATGCCTCGGTCAGGAACATCGACAACAGCATTTTCATTGAGGTACATGCCTACTTTCTTCCCGCGCAATCATGGACACGGGTGCGCGATGATGCGGCATTATTGCGTCATGAGCAGTTGCACTTCGACATTACCGAGCTGCACGCCCGCATGCTGCGCAAGCGCCTGATCGGAGCTTTCAGGCAAGACCGGGATTTGGCGCTCGTCTTTGAGCAGAATTTTGATGAAGTAAATGCCGCGCTGCAGGAAATGCAGGAACGCTATGACCGGGAAAGCTACCACGGCACACGCGCCAGGGTGCAGCGACTCTGGGAAGAGAAAATAGCGGCTTCGCTCAGGGAATATGAAGGCTTTTCCGAAGCTGCCATTCGCTTTGTTTTGCAGTAAGCAGCCACGCATGCTTTTCTTTATCTTTGCCTGAAAATTTTCCGATGCTTTATTTGACGCGTAGAGAAAGATTTTGTGCTGCCCACAGGCTCTTTGTTGCCGGCTGGAGTGATGAAAAAAACATGGAAATCTTCGGAAACTGCTCCAATAAAAACTGGCACGGTCACAACTACATCCTTTATGTGACCGTCAAGGGAGAGCCCGACCCCGTAACAGGGATGATCATCAATGCCACAGAGCTGAAAAAAATAATACGAAGCGAGGTGATTGATCACCTGGATCACAAGAACCTCAACCTCGATGTGGAATTTATGCAGGGCATTATGCCCACGGCAGAGAATCTTGTGAAAATCATCTGGCAGCGTCTGGCACCTTATGCCAAAGGATTTGCACTGCACCGGGTGCGGATTTATGAAACCGAAAACATTTATGCCGACTATTATGGAGAATGAGCATTATGACAGGGACGAGCGGCCGGAAGGCCCCCTCTACAGGAAAGAAGAAATTTTCGAGCCCGATTCCCTGGATAAACTCGAGAGTCATTACAAAGGGATCATTGAACGGATCGGAGAAGATACCGGCCGCGAAGGTCTGCTGAAAACCCCCGAACGGGCCGCCAAGGCCATGCAATTTATCACCCACGGCTATCACCTCGACCCCGTGAAGATATTGAGCAGTGCGCTTTTCAACGAGTCGCACAGCGAAATGGTCATTGTCAAGGACATCGAACTCTACTCCCTCTGCGAGCACCATATGCTGCCGTTTTTCGGCCGGGCCCACGTGGCCTATATCCCCGATGGCAGGATTGTGGGGCTGAGCAAAATTCCGAGAGTCGTGGATGTATTTGCAAGAAGACTGCAGGTGCAGGAACGACTGACCTGCCAGATCATGCAAACCATCGATAAAGTGCTTAAGCCTCTGGGTGTGGCAGTGGTCATTGAGGCGCAGCACCTCTGTATGATGATGCGCGGAGCCGAAAAGCAGAATTCCATTACCACTACATCCGCTTTCACCGGAGAATTCAAAAATCAAAGTACAAGAAGCGAGTTCATCAGTTTAATCTCATCAAAACTGATGAATCGCTAAAAGCGGGGATTTGAAAATTGTCCATGCAAAAAGGAAAATGTATTTTTATTCTTTCAAAGCGATTAAAAGCAATTTATGAGGGCATTTGTATTCCCGGGGCAGGGGTCTCAGTTTGAAGGTATGGGCAAGGACCTGTACGAAATGGACACCATGTTGAAGTATATCTTTGAGCAGGCCAATGATGTACTGGGTTTTCCGATCACCGACATCATGTTCAAGGGCAGCATCGAGCAGCTCAAAGAGACCCGGGTCACGCAGCCTGCCGTATTTATCCATTCCATCGTCACGGCCAAAGCCCTCGGTGACGAATATGAGCCGGAGATGGTGGCAGGTCACTCGCTGGGCGAATTCTCAGCCCTCGTGGCTGCCGATGTCCTGAGTTTTCGCGATGGACTCACCCTGGTCAAAAAACGGGCGGAAGCCATGCAGAAAGCCTGCGAAGCCGCACCCTCGACCATGGCAGCCATCCTCGGCCTTGATGACGAAATCGTAGAGAAAGTTTGTGCTTCGATTGACGATGTGGTGGTGCCGGCCAATTACAACAGCCCGGGGCAACTGGTGATCTCGGGCAGTGTGCCGGGCATCGAAAAGGCCGTGGAGAAATTGCAGGAAGCCGGGGCACGAAGAGCGGTCATCCTCAAAGTGGGCGGTGGATTTCATTCGCCCATGATGGAGCCTGCCCGCAAAGAGCTGGAAGCCGCCATCGCGCAGACCTCTTTCAGCAATGCCAGGGTGCCGGTTTATCAGAATGTCGATGCGCGGCCCCATGTCGATGCCGAAGAAATTAAGAAAAACCTGATTGCACAATTGACTTCCCCCGTGCGCTGGACCCAGACGGTGCGCAATATGATAGCCGATGGGGCCGATGAATTTATAGAAGTGGGGCCGGGCAGTGTGCTTCAGGGGCTCATCCGAAAGATTGATCGCAGCGTTAAAGTGCACAGTCCGCTTATCCGCAAAACGGAAGATTAAACTGCGGCCAGCGCCCGCTCCAGGTCCGCTTTGATGTCGTTTACATGCTCCAGTCCCACACTCATTCGAATAAGTCCCTCACCAATGCCATTGGCCAGGCGCTGTGCCTTCGGCACACTCACATGGGTCATGCCGGCAGGATGAGTGATCAGGGTGTCGGGTGTGCCGAGGGTAGAGGTGAGCGTACAGAAACGAATGTGTTTCATAAAACGAATGCCGGCCCGCAATCCTCCTTTCAGCTCAAAACCGAGCACGCCTCCGGGCAGGCGCATCTGCTTTTTGGCCAGAAAATAATCAGGATGCGAATCCAGTCCGGCATAATGCACTTTTTCCACCGCCCGGTGGCTTTCGAGGAAGGTAGCCAGACGGGCTGCATTGTCGCAATGTTTGTCCATGCGCAGGGGCAGGGTCTTTAATCCGTTGTTCAGCAGCCAGGCTTCCATTGCATTGCTGTTGCCGCCCAGTATCTTGCGCATCTTCCACGCCTTTTCTTCCATAAAGCGGGCATCGGCCGAAAGCAGTATGCCGCCCAGGGCCGTTCCGTGGCCGTTCAGATATTTGGTGGTGGAATGCAGCACATAGTCGGCTCCCCAGCGAAAAGGCTGCTGCAGGTAGGGAGAGGAAAATGTATTGTCAACGGCCAGCGTGGCACCGTGGCGATGCGCCAGCTCCGAGAGCATGGCAAGATCATAAATCCGGACAGTCGGGTTGCTGGGTGATTCGCAATAAATCATCCGTATCTTCTTGTCGTCTCTCAGGGCCTCCTCGAGCGCGGATTTATCCGAGAGGTCTCTGTACACGGTTTCGATTCCGTGGCTGTGCATCAGCGAGTTGAGGAGCTCTACGGTCGTGCCGTAGATATTGCCGCTTGTGAGTATCTTCTCTCCGGGCTTGAGGGCGGCCATGAACAGAGCCGAGATGGCAGCCATCCCGCTGCTGAAAAGCAGCGCCTTCAATGACAGCGCTTTGGCGTCTTTTTGCAGTCCGTGGGCTTCCAGAGCCGCAATCTTGCGCTCTACGGCATCTACCGTAGGATTGCCCCAGCGCGAATAGACATAGGCCTCTCCTTTGCCGCGGAAGACCTCCATGATCTTTTCCGGACTTTCGTATACGAATGTGGAAGTCTGGTAAATGGGTAAGATGTGTGCGCCAAAGGGATCACGGGCATCCCCGGGCAGAAAATCGCGGGTACAAAGGGATTCAAAGGTCATGCGCATTCTTTTCTTCTTTGCTCAAAGCTAATATTTTGCCGTGGATATGCATCACCTGCGGGACGAGCAGTTGCCTGCCGTCATTTACGATGACATATTGGCTGCGTTTGACCTTTTCGGATTCGGGCCACTGGCGGGCCATGCGTTTTAATGCATCTTCGCGGGGGGTGCCGTCCCGGGCTTTTATGCGCTCGAGGCGCAGTTCGAGAGGAGCCGTCACGGTGATAATGCGGTCCAGGTCGCGGTCGCTGCCGCTTTCAAAGAGCAGGGCGGCTTCGCGAATCACGTAGGGATAATTTTTCCGCTTATTCATCCACTGCAGGGCGTCCTCGCGCACCCGCGGATGGACCAAAGCATTGAGTGCCTGCAGGCGCTCGTCATTGTCAAAGACAAGTGCGGCCAGTTTTTTTCGCAAAAGCTTCCCCTCCTGATAAATTCCGGCTCCGAAAGTTTCCTGCAGACGGGTCCTCAGCGCCTCATCGTGCTCCATGAGCCAGCGGGCCCGCTCATCGGCATCATAGACAGGCACATGCAGCGTGGCAAATATCCGGCAGACGGTGCTTTTTCCGCTGCCCATGGCGCCTGTGATGCCCACTTTGATCATGGATTGATATATAAAAAAGCCTCTCGCCCGGGTTTTATTTTCAGGTTGCGGATATAGGGAGGCGCGGATACGGGAATGAGGGGCACCGTGCTGTCGCCCGCCTGCACAAGACTGAAGTCGGCCACCACGGAGAAAAGCTCCGATGCCTCCCGCCCTTTGATTTCGTCTATTTTGCCCAGCGGAAGCTGAAAAGAGAGCTCCGCTTCTTTGGTCAGGAGCAGGGCCTCTTTGTCAGCGTTGATTATTTTCACGGGTACTTTGAGACTGGTCTCGGTGTACTGGACAACCGGAATAAGATAACGGACCTCCCCGCTTTCATACGAAACCCCGCTCAGGGGAGGATCGGCCAGAGCGATGCTGCCTTCTTTGGTCTTGTTCAGTTGTTCAAAGTGCAGCGCTTCGGTGCGCACGGCCGTCATCGTATCGACTACCGAAGCAGGCCCCGTCACCAGGATGCTGTCGGGCTCGATTCGGATTTCTCCGTCAATACCGTACTGAGGGTCGATCCCGATCGTTCCGTTGAGCTTTACGGGTAATATACGACTGCTTTTCTTCTCGAAAGAGAAGCGGATCTCCGAGGGGGAGACGCGTACAATCTCGAGGCGGTCGCCCAGCTGGGATTCGAACAAATTGCGGTAGTTGTTCGTCAGCATACGTCCGCTTTTGGCAAAATCGTGCACATCAATGTGCAGCGGCCGCGAGCTAAGTTTCAACTGCTGACGCAGCAACTCCCATCCGCTCCCTTTCACTGTGAGGGTGAGCTTTTCGGGAAGTTTGTTGCGCAGCACTTTTTGCTCCGGAATGTTGACATATTCCACCCTGAGCTCCAGCTCGGTGCTGTATTCCTTCGAGAGTTTGGTGAGCAGCCAGAAGACCATGGCAATGAATACGCAAAGCAAAAAGATGTAGGTGTTTCTCGTAAAGAGAAACCGCAATCGCTTCCGTATTTTTTGCTTAATGCTGTTCATTGCTGCCGGGGTCCCGCCATGAATTTAGAGAAAAAAGAACGCAAAGCAGGAACCTGTCGAGAAAGCTCTATTTTTTGTCTCCGGAGGCCGCAGCTCCCGTTCGTTCGCGCAGGGCTTTCGTAAATTCGAGGCTGATCACGCTCTTCTCGATGCGCAGCTTGGCCGAGGTATCCACTTCCAGCAGATAGGTAAACTCATCTACCCCTACAACTTTCCCGTGTATGCCACCGATGGTGACCACCCGGTCGCCTTTTTTTATTTCAGCCAGAAAATTTTTCTGCTCTTTGGCTTTTTTGCTCTGGGGCCGGATCATAAAGAAATAGATGATTACGAAAAACAAGCCGAGAAAGAGGAAAAATCTGGTGCCATCCCCGCCTTCCTGGCCCTGTTGGCTCATCATCAGTACAATTGCGTTGAAATTCATATCCTTGGTTTTAATTGGTTTTTACAAATGCTTCGATGCTTATCTTTTGTATGGCCGGATTCGTATTGGCCGAGATATTCACCGTCTTTTTTACTTTATTTCTTCTGCCACCGCTGTCAAACTCCACTTTTATCACTCCTTCTTCGCCCGGGGCAATCGCCTCGCGCGGGTAGGAGGGAACCGTGCAGCCGCAGCTGCTGCTGGCCGAGGTGATGATCAGAGGGGCCTTTCCCGTGTTCTTAAATCTGAATTCATGACTTACCACTTCACCGGCTCGCAGGGTGCCGAAGTCAAAATGATCCTCTTCGAATTCCATGACGGGATAAAGATCGTCCGCTGCTTCTATCAGCGAATTCGGGTTTTTTATGTCTTTGACCGTCAGCTTTCCGTCTTTGCCGGCCGGCTCCTCTTTGCACGAGGCCATTAAAAGAAGCAAAAGAAGGGGCGTTATCATTCGTCTCATAAATCGAAAAAGTTGCAGGCTTTCCGCAAATTTAAGCATTCATCACCTTGAAACTCAATTCTCTTTGAGTCCGGGCCCTTCTTTATAAATTTTTCCTCCGGCCTTCAGCTCTTTTGTGATTTTATCGAGTACCCCGTTGATGAATTCGCGGCTGCGCGGAGTGCTGTAATTCTTCGATATGTCAATGTACTCGTTCATCGAAACCTTTACCGGAATGGTCGGGAAATTCAAAATCTCCGTCAGTGCCAGACGCATGAGCAGGAGGTCCATCACCGCAATGCGCTCAATGTCCCAGTTTTGCAGCTTGGGTGTGATCAGTTCGCGGTATTCTTCGCTGTGGTCAATGCTTTTGAGCAGCAATTCGACAGCAAACTCCAGGGCATCGTCCAGCTTGCTTTTGAACTTGTCATGAAAGCGGAAGGAGCGCTTGCAAATGGAGGGGATGCTTTCGCGAACGGCAAAACAGATGATCTCCTTGTCATCGTACCAGACGGGAAAGAGGTTTTCAATGTGGTTCTCGAAGTCTTCGTTGTCGGCCATCAACTCTTCGAAAAGGTACTGCAATATTTCCTCATCGCTCACCCCTTCGCTTTCTTCCCCGTTGGCGTAGCGCTGATAGAGGGGGCTGTCTTTGAGCTGATAGAAGATTTTTCTGCTCAGGTCTTCGTCCGATAATTTTTCGAGCCGGTTTTTCCTGATCGCTTTTT
>JALSIH010000057.1 GCA_026981615.1 Chitinophagales bacterium | reverse complement strand
AACCAAGGAACCCCTCCTAGCGCAGCAGCAGCAGACGGGCGCTGGCCATACAATGGCGGGATGACTAAAAAGACCACGAAAAGGATTAATGATGCTTTATGCATCTCCGTATTTCATCTTTCGATTAGCAATAGAGACAAATATTTCTAATAAGGCAAAATCATATTCATTTTATTCCTATTGCATTGCCTGACGGAGAGATTGGCATGCATGTATTTCCGCTTAGAATGCTGCTTAAATGCAAGCAGCCGTTTTTATTGTTAAAAAAATATATCCGGAAGAAAAGGACCATTTATAATCAAGAAGCCCGTATAATCAGGAGCCAAAAAAAGTAGTCGTTCATGCGCTAAAATCGTAATTTTAGGCGCTTCAAATTTTTTAACCGGAAAAAACGGATTCATGAACCTGCACCCAAGTGACGAATTTCTCCCCCGGCACCTCGGTCCGGGAAAAGAAGAACGCGAAGAAATGCTCCGAACCGTGGGCGTTTCGAAGATCGAAGAACTGATAGCGCAAAGCATACCGGCCCATATACGGCTGAAGAAAGCCCCGGAGCTGCCGCCCCCCATGAGCGAATCGGAATATGCCCGGCACATAGCTTCACTGGCTTCGAAAAACAAAGTTTTCCGGTCTTATATCGGCCTCGGATACCATAATACGATCACACCGGGTGTGATTCAGCGCCATATTTTCGAAAATGCGGGCTGGTACACCTCCTACACGCCCTATCAGGCGGAGATATCGCAGGGGCGCATGGAGGCCCTTTTTAATTTTCAGACCATGGTATCCGAACTGACGGCACTGCCCATAGCCAATGCCTCGCTCCTTGATGAGGGTACCGCTGCTGCCGAGGCCATGCACATGTTTTTTGCCAAGCTCAACCGCAAGCCGAAAGAAGCGAAACGCCCCAAATTTTTTGTTTCGGACGGGGTATTGCCGCAAACCCTGGCCGTGCTCGAAGCACGTGCCCGGGCCACCCGCATAGAGCTGGTGACGGGCGATCCCCGCAGTTTCACGCCTGACGAAAGCTATTTCGGGATGCTGCTGCAGTATCCGGCCCAGGACGGCCGCATCGAAGACTATCGCGAGCTCATAAGCAAGGCAAAAGCAGCAGGCCTTTACGTGGCGGTGGCGGCCGACATCCTCAGCCTGACCCTGCTGACCCCGCCCGGGGAGCTGGGAGCCGATGCAGCCGTGGGCAATACGCAGCGCATGGGTGTTCCCATGGGTTATGGCGGGCCCCATGCGGGCTACTTCTCGTGCAGCGAGGAGTTTAAGCGCCTCTTGCCGGGGCGCATCATCGGCCTTTCGATAGATGCCCACGGAAAGCCGGCCTACCGCATGGCCCTGCAAACGCGCGAACAGCACATCAGACGCGAAAAGGCTACTTCGAATATCTGCACCGCACAGGCCCTGCTGGCCATCATGGCCGGCATGTATGCCGTTTATCACGGACCCCAAGGATTGAAGAAGATGGCTACGGGCATTCATATAACGGCCGTGCTATTGGCCGAAAAACTCGATGCCCTCGGCTTTGAAGAAAAAAACCGGCATTTCTTCGACACCCTGCGCGTGAACGGCAAAGGCCTGAGCGAAAAGATAAAAAGCCTCGCCCTCGCCCGTGAGATCAATTTCAGATATTTCGACAACGGAGACATCGGCATTGCCCTGGACGAAACATTCCGAAGCAAAGAGCTCCGCGAGGTACTCGAAATATTTGCCGGGGCAGCCGGCACAGCGGCTCCGAAAACAGAGGAAAATGCCCCCGCAGCATCAAGAATACCGGAAGCACTGAGGCGCAAGTCGCCCTTCCTCGAGCACCGGGTGTTCAAAAGCCTGCACTCCGAGACCGAGATGATGCGCTATATCAAAAGGCTGGAAAGCCGCGATATTTCGCTGATGCAGTCGATGATACCGCTCGGCTCGTGCACCATGAAACTGAATGCCGTGAGCGAACTGATGCCGCTGAGCCACCCCGGGTTCAATGCCCTGCATCCTTTTGTGCCGGCCGATCAGGCGGCAGGTTATAAAGAGATGCTGGAGACCATGGAAAAGATGCTTTGTGAAATCACCGGCCTGAGTGCCTGCTCACTGCAGCCCAACTCGGGCGCACAGGGCGAACTGGCAGGAATGCTCGTGATCCGTGCCTATCACGAAGACCGCGGAGACAAGCAAAGAACGGTGGCGCTGATACCGGCATCGGCCCACGGCACCAATCCCGCCAGTGCGGTCATGGCCGGCCTCGATGTGGTGGTGGTCAAATGCGATGAAAAGGGAAATATTGACGTAGGCGACCTGAAGGAAAAAGCGGAAAAATACAAAGAAACCCTGGCCGCCCTCATGGTCACCTACCCCTCGACCCACGGAGTTTTCGAAGAAGCCATTACAGAGATTTGCGAAATCATTCACCAAAACGGGGGCTTGGTGTATATGGACGGGGCCAATATGAATGCCCAGGTGGGATATACCTCACCGGCCATGATCGGGGCCGATGTCTGCCACCTGAATCTCCACAAGACCTTTGCCATACCCCATGGAGGGGGCGGCCCGGGCATGGGCCCGATTTGCGTAAACGAGAAGTTGAAGCCATACCTGCCGGGGCATCCGCTGGTGAAGACGGGCGGTGAGAAAGCCATCCCGGCCGTTTGTTCCACGCCCTACGGCAGCGCCAGCATTATTGTCATTTCCTACGGATACATCCGCATGCTGGGAGCCGAAGGCCTGAAGATGGCCACGGCCTATGCCATATTGAACGCCAACTACCTGAAAACCCTGCTGGAGAAAAAATACCCCATCCTCTACAGCGGCAAAAACGGGCGCGTGGCACATGAATTTATCCTCGACACACGGCAGTTCAAGCACAGCATCGGCATTGAAGTGGAAGACATTGCCAAGCGCCTGATCGACTACGGATATCATGCGCCTACGGTCTCCTTTCCGGTGGCCGGCACCCTGATGATCGAGCCTACGGAGAGCGAAAGCAAGGCGGAACTCGACAAATTTGCCGAGGCAATGTATGCCATCCGCGAAGAAATACGTGCCGTGGAAGAAGGGCGCACGGATGCCAAAGACAACCTGCTGAAGAATGCCCCCCATACGGCAATGAGTCTGCTGACGGAAAGCTGGGAAAAAGGATACAGCCGCGAAGAAGCCGCCTACCCGGCCGAATATCTTCATACTTTCAAATACTGGCCTCCGGTAGGCCGCATTGACAATGCCTATGGCGACCGGAACCTGATTTGCAGCTGCCCGCCCGTGGACGAGTACGGAGACGAACCCGCTGCGGTATTTGAGATCAAACTACTGAACTAATCGAGTTTTACAAACTTCCGGCTGAGCACCACACCGGGACCCGCAACACGCAGGATATAAAGCCCTGCAGGAAGAGCGGCCACCCCGATTTGCCGCGGGCTTTCGTAGAAGGTCTTTTGCAGCATCAACCGCCCGGCCGCGTTGTAAATGCGGCAGTGCAGCGGGTAGGCCGCAGGCGACAGTTTCAATTTCAAAACCTCACGAACCGGAACGGGATAGATACGGATATCCGCTTCCTTTAATGCCATACCGGTCAGCCGGGGCACTCCCACTTTCATTTTGCGGATGAATATCTTTCCTCCGTAGTCATTCACCCCCCTGATTCTGAGAATTACATCCGAGTTGGCAGACACATAAAAAGTAGTATCGAAAGATACCCAGTCATTGTCACCGGGGTCTTTGTTCATGTCTCCATAGCTCATCAGGCGCTCAGCGCTGCGGCTGAAAATGGGCGCTGAGAAACTTTGCCCGCAGTCCGTAGTGTATTCCACGATCAGGCTGTCTTTGAAGAGTGGGCTCCGGCCGGCATACGCATATTCCATGTGAAAGCTGAGCGCTCCGTCAACGGCCCTGAAGAGGGGAAAATAAAGAAAATCGTTTTGACCGAGGCGGGGGAGGTAGCGGCTCCAATCGAGGAGGAGCACCTTCCGGCTCGAGTCATTGTTGATATAGACGCTTTCCCAGGTGCCGAGGTCATCGGGATTGACGCGTACGAAGTAGCCCTCTCTGAGAAAAAGGGAATCGGCCGTGAAAGTGGCTCCGTAGCGGAGTGCGGGGTCGTGGCTGCGGCTGTAAAATCGCAGGTAGCGCTGGTTGTCCACGGGGTCGTAGTCTTCCACCGCTGTGGCATGTTCAATTCGCACACCGTATTCCTGCCGTGCATTGCCCGCAATGCCCGTAAAATAGAGATAAAGCGTATCGCTGCTGCCGGCTTCGAGGCGGCCCGGATAAGTGAAAGAATACTGCGGCTCCTTTCCTTTCAGAACCGTTATCAGGGGGTCTGTCACGGCACTGTCGCCCCGGTTGCCGATAACGGCCTGCACGAGAAGGGAATCGGAGCAAACGAAGAGCTCATCGGGCATTCGAAGGGCCTCGACCCGGAGGTCGTAGATGCGCTGACGGGGCGGCACGGGCGTATATTGCGCGCTCAGATAGGCGAAAGCAGCCGGCAGATGGATGATGCCCCGGCCGTAGGTGTTTTCCTCGCCCGGTGGGCCCAGGTCGATGGCTGAGAAA
>JALSIH010000056.1 GCA_026981615.1 Chitinophagales bacterium | reverse complement strand
CCGCTTTCCTCCAGCAGTTTCAAAGCTGCCCGGCTCTTGCCGCATCTCGGGTTGTGATAAATTTTAATCATGGTCTGTACTCTGTTAATTTTAAAAAAAGCGCTACCCGTAAAAATAGCGCTTTGCCGTTCTTTCTCCCAAAAAGGTCATTTCCGCCCACCTGTATAATTCTTTCCTGCCTCTCTCGCTGATTTCTCATTGCACTACTCCGGAGGCTGCATTGGACGGCAGTTCCTCATTCACTTCCTTATTGCTGTCGGCTTTGATCTCTACCGGAGCGGCAGCCACATAAGACACGAGCCACGATCCGTCCGGCATTTCGATCAAATGCAAAGACTGTACTTCACCTGCAATCACCACCATGGCCCGGGCCGTGCTGTCGCCTTCGCTCATCGACTCCAGCGTAAACTCAGCGCCCCTTGGCAGTTGTCCGGCATCGGCCATCTCTGCCAATACGGGACCGCTTTCTTCCGTTGCCAGCGCTTTGGCTCCTTCCAAATCTCCTTCTGTCAGGCGCTGCATAAATTCCGTAGCGGTTTCTTCGGCATTTCTCTTCGCCTCGGCCTTCGGCCTTCCGCAGGATGTCACGGCAAATGACAGTGCAAAGAAAAGAATCATGAATAGCTTCCTCATTTCCTTCCTCATGACCAATCGTTTTTCAGGTTAGAAAATAATATTTCCAAATCTGCCAAAGCATTGAAGCATTTGCATTGTGGGACTTGCCCCGCGGGGTTTTGCCCTCAGCCCGATAAATGGGAAAATGAAGAAAATGTTCCGGAAAGAGCTGCTTTTTCAGGGACGGCAGCTGCCCATGCGGCTACTCCTTTTCACTAAGGGTTTCGAACATGCCCGTCTTCCTGTTTTTGCGCACATTGTCCCAATCAAAAAGGCGTCCGTTCATCGCTATATAGACCCCCGGCCCGAGGCATTGCGCAAAAGCCAGCCCTACACCCAGATTAAAGAAGCCGTCCGAACTCCCGAATTTATACGGTATCATCGCTCCCGTCAGAATGATGGTTTTCGGAATTTTACGGGCCGCTATCACCCGGGCTGTTTCTACCATCGTATCGGTTCCGTGGGTGATAAGTATGCGGTCCGTTTCGCACTTCTCGCAGTTGTCGGCAATGGTCTTGCGGTCCATTTCCGTCATCTCCAGACTGTCGATCATCATCAATGTACGAATCTGCACATCGAGGTTGCAGCGGCCCAGCTTCAGAATTTCGGGCAGATGGGTGTCTTTAAAATAGAGCCGGCCCTTGATTTCGTCATATTCTTTATCGAAAGTACCGCCCGTCACAAAAATCCGAATCGTCATATTTTTTTCGTTCTGCTTGAATGGAAAGAGGAAACCCTGCAAAGCTAATTATCTGATGTGAAGAATCCGCCTGCCCATCGATACTTTGCCCGATCGAAGCAAAAGGAGGAAGCTTCCGCTCTCGAGGCTTTGGAGGCTGATGCGCCCGTCACCGGGCAGTACTCCGCTAAGTCGTATCCGTCCGTTCAGGTCAAGAATCCGGTAATGTACGGGTTCATTTTCAAATGTATGCTCCACCCTGAGCTCCGCCCCGGCCGGATTCGGAAACACCTTCAATGCATACGAATCTCCGGACAAAATATCTTCGCGTCCGCTCGGCAGATTTGAGAAATCCCCCGGAATCGTAGCGGTAAAGGCGCCCCGGCCATGGGTAAAGATGAAGAGCTTCCCATCGCTGTGGCGCAGGCGAATCTGATGTACCGATACTTTGGGCAGATCGGGCTCCAGCTGCCAGCTGCTGCCGGCATCCAGCGATGTGTACACTCCGAAGTCGGTAGCCAGCACAAGCACCGAGTCGCTCAGAGGGCTCACTTCCACCCAGTTCACGGGCAGCCCGGCCGGCAGGTTGCCCTGCAGCGATATCCATGTTGGGGTATCCGTATTGGCATCGATCACTTTGTAAATCCTCGGATTCACGGAATAATTGCTGAAAGCCACATAAATCACCGAGTCTGCCGAAGGGCTCACCGCGATGCATGCGATGAAATCGTTGCCGACACTGTCGGGCACGGTATTGCTCAGGTTGGCTGCGGGCTCCGGCCCTGTCATCGTATAGGCACTGTCTATTCTGAATAGCATGGCATTGCTGCCCCCGACATAGACCGTAGGGTCGGTGTTTTTGCTCACCCCTACGGCATAGGGCTGGCCCGTGGAGCTCAGGTTGTGGGTGACGGGCACCCAGTTGCTGCCACCGGTGATGCTCATCCAGAGGCGCTTGCGCGTGGGGAAGAAAAGCTGAAAGCCGTCTTTCCGGTTGGTCTCAAAGGGATTGATAAACCAGGCTCCGTCATCAATGTTGTTGTCGCCATCGGCATCCATCTCATTCATGATATTCGAGAAGGCCGGCTTGCGCTTGTGGGCGTTGTAGGTAGCATAAATGTGGCCGCTCTGCCAGCTCACATAAGCGACCGTGGGAAATTGCCGGTTGATCTGATTAAAGGAGCCGTCACCTCCTAAAATGTGGTCAAATTCAGGATCTCCGTTTTTTGTGGACTGGGTGCCGTTGTCCTGGGTTCCGCCATAGAAGTCGATGCCCTCGGGGAAGAAAGAGCCGGCATAGAACTGGGTCACATTGTATCCGTTGTTCAGGTCTTCCGTTTTGAATTTGGCATTGCTCGTATGATAGCGATACACCCCGCCATCATTGCCCACATAAAAGGTTTCGGGGTCGAGGGGGTCAAAGACTGTCACATGATTGTCGGCATGGCTGTATTCAAGCCCGACCCACGTTTTCCCTGCATTTTGCGAATAGCCCATACCCACGGATCCGGCCAGCACATAGTCCGGGTCATCGGGTTTGACGGCAAGGGTCATGCAATACCAGGGAAAGGCAAAGCTGATCAATCCTTCCGCAGGATTGCCTACCGAGTCCCAGTGCATGCCTCCGTCATCCGAGCGGTAAAGACCGGTAATGCCGGCCCCGTCACTGCTTTCCAGCAGGCTGTACACCACCCCGGGAACGCTGTCGCAATAGTCCATTTCAACTCTTCGAAATCCCGAAGCGGGCAGGCCCGTATCCTGCCGGACAAAGCTGCCGCTGTCTCCCTTGGGCGAATAGTAGATGCCCATGCTGTGCACCCCGATGAGGACGGAGGAGTCGGGAAACAGTTCGACATCGGTAATGCCGCGCCCGCCTGCGCTAAAAATCAGCTTAAAACTTTGACCCGCATCTGTCGTGCGGTAAAGTCCTGCATTGCGGGTAGCTACATAGACCGTATTCGAATCCACGGGCGAATGCGCTATTTTCCAGCAGTAATCAAATGCCGCTATGGCGCTGGAAGGCAATTGCTCAAAACTTTGCCCGCCATCCACCGACTTGTAAATACCGTCACCCGGAATGCCGGCACTGTTGCCCGCTGCCTCACCGCTGCAATAGTAAAAAATCAGGGGATCAAATGGACTTTGGGTGATATCAGAGACCGAGAGATTGGAAGCAAAGTCATTGACAGCCGTCCAGCCGGCTCCGCGATCGAAGGACTGCCACAGCCCGCCCGATACACCTCCGGCCAGCAGGTGATCGGTATCGGACCAGTCGATGAGGAGCGCACGTGTGCGTCCTCCCACATTATCCGGTCCGATTTCCTTCACGTCCGTGAGATGGCCGTTTTGCCTCCGGCCGGCCCGCTTTTGTTCATTTCGGATTGAAGCAATCAGGCTGCGGTCTATCCGGCCGGTCCCGAGGGTTTTCATTTCCTTCCACTGAGCCATCCATCCGGGATGGCCGGGTCCTCTCCCCTCCTTTAGACCGGGGGACAATAGCTTCCCGTCCTCTTCCTTAAAAAGCAAGAGGGAAAGTAAAATAAGGATAAAGGCAGCAAGACCGCTGCCGGCAAATATTTGTTTCCTGCTCATAGGCTCTGATTAGCCCGTAAAATAAGCAATTGATTCGAAAATAATTGTCACTAACGGGCAATGATCAGCGGACGGCTGAAACTGAAACCCCGGCCGCCAATCCTTACGAGATAAAATCCCTGCGGCAAATCCTTCAGCGATATCCGCCCGCTCAGCCCCGAGAGAAGTCCCGAATCCAGCACCTTTCCGTCTGCTCCGGCAATGAGATAGCGTTCGAGCGGTCTTCTGCTGCGAACCTCAAGGTAATCGGATGCCGGAACGGGATAGATTGAAACATTCCCGGCCTCCGCCTTTTCGATGCCCAGCTCCAGAACAACGTTTACCGGCACCTGCACCAGATCCCCATTGTCAAGATTTAGAAGCAGTGTGTCACTCAGCACAGCACTGTTCATATCCCAACTAAGGTAAAAAACGGCTGCTTCACCGGGGGCTGCCGCGGCATCAAAACTGTCAATTTGCAAATGCCCGGCTGCGGTATTTACGCTGTTGACCTGCACGGTGACATTTCCGTTGTTTGCAATTGCAAAAAGCTGCTGTGAGCCACCGCTTGAGATACGGAGCAGCAAATCTTCGGAAGAAAGGCCGTAGGAATAGTTTTCGGGTGCTTCGGAAGGCCCGATGAAGTTGTGAATGCGTTCAAGAAACTCGGGATGATCTACAAAAGGGTTCCGGTTCTTCTGCACTTTGAAGATGTCTTCATTTCTGCGTTTTTCCACTGCCGTGGGCTCAAAATTACGGGCCCAGTCCATCAGCAGCTGCTGATTCTTGTTTGATACATAGCCATTGTAATTCTTGTACCGGATCAGGAAATAAAGCATGGCCCGGGCGGTCGGGCCTTTTTGCTGATCGCGCGGTTCGAAGTAGTTGTTGTTCGACTTCGAGCCGCCCTCCTGCCAGCTCGGATTTGTCACTATGCCAAAGGGCTTGTTGCCGCGTTCGCTGTTGGCGTAGACCTTGGTCGGGAAAAGATGGTGCAGGTCGGAGCGCATGGGCTCCGATTTGTTGAACTGTCCCTGAGGGTAGGTGTGTTCGGTATTGAAGTTAAAGCGGTTTTGCGCATCGCTGCGGCTGCTGTAGCCCACCGCTTCCTTTCCCGTATACACTCCTTCCAGGGTATTTTGCGCAGCGCCCCGGCCATTGACCTTTTTGTTGTCAATTTTCATAAACATCTCATTCCGTGCCGAGTTGTAGCCCAGCGACACATGTCCGTCAATCAGGTCCTTCAGTTTCAGCTTCAGTGCCTCTTCGCTCAGGTTGAAGGTGGTGGCATAGTAGGGGTCGTTGAAGCGACCGTTGCCGCTCAGCTGAATGACGGCAAGCAGGTCGGTAGCAAATGGCTGGCGGTGCCGGATTAAAAGCACCCCGTGGTATTCCAGGTTTTGTGTCGGGGAGAAATAGACCAAAATGCTGTCGGGCGCACTGCCGTTGGCCGGAGCTATGCTGTCGCTGACCGTGAAGGCCGGCCCGAAATAGTTTTCAATCTCCCATTTCCCTTCCGAAGTACCGCTGATGACGAGCCAGAGGCTGTCGCGCTCACCGCTTTGTACATCACCGAATTCCAACAGCGCTGCATTGGTGGTCAACTGTGCAGAGACGGGCCTCCAAAGAAAAAGGCAGATCACAATTAAAAAGGATCTCACTATCTTGTAATAGGGCATATGTTTAAATTTGGCGCAAATTAGAGAGAAGCGTATGAAACTCACAGAACTTTCGGCAATTTCTCCCCTGGACGGGCGCTACCGCCAGAAAACGTCAGCGCTGGCAGCTTATTTTTCCGAGCTGGCCCTGATGCGCTACCGGGTGCGGGTCGAAGTGGCCTACTTCATTGCCCTGATGAATGCAGGCATCAGCAGCTGCAAAGAGCCCGATGCCGACACCCTGGTCCGGCTGCGAAAAATCTATGAAGACTTTGACGAAAGCGATGCCCGCAAAATAAAAGCCACGGAGAAAAAGATCAACCACGATGTGAAGGCCGTAGAGTACTTCGTGAAAGAGAAGATCGAAGCACTGGGGCTCGGGGACTGCCGGGAGTGGGTGCATTTCGGGCTTACCTCGCAGGACATCAACAATACGGCCATTCCCCTCTCTTTCCGCGACTTTCTGAACGAGCTTTACCTGCCCGCGGTGGACAAATTCCTGAAGCACTTGCAGTCCCTTTCGGAAAAATGGAAAGACCAGGCCATGCTGGCCCGCACACACGGTCAGGCGGCTTCGCCCACGGGCATGGGAAAAGAGATGGCCGTCTTTGCCGAACGCTTGAAAATTCAGTTTGAGACGCTCCGAAAGCTGCCCGTCAGTGGCAAATTTGGCGGAGCCACGGGAAACTTCAATGCCCACTATGCCGCCTTGCCCGCGATTGACTGGGTGGCCTTTGCCAATCGATTTCTGGAAGAAGAGCTGCAACTCAAACGGCAGCAAAGCACCACACAGATTGCACACTACGATGAACTTGCCGCTGCTTTTGACAATATGAGGCGCATCAATGTGATACTCATAGACTTCGCCCGCGATATCTGGACCTATATTTCCATGGATTATCTCGGACAGCAAATCCACAAAAACGAAGTCGGCTCATCGGCCATGCCCCACAAGGTGAACCCCATCGACTTCGAGAATGCGGAGGGCAACCTCCTCCTGGCCAATGCCCTTTTCGACTTTTTGAGCAACAAGCTGCCGGTTTCGCGCCTCCAGCGCGACCTGAGCGACAGCACCGTCACGCGCAACATCGGGGTGCCCTGTGCACACAGCATGCTGGCACTGGCTTCGCTGGAAAAAGGACTGAAAAAGCTGAGTCTGAACCGTGAAAAGATCAATGAAGACCTGGAAAACAACTGGATGGTCGTGGCCGAAGCCCTGCAAAGCATTCTGCGAAGAGAGGGGTACCCGCAGCCCTATGAAGCCCTGAAGGCACTGACAAGGACAGATCGCAAACCCGGCAAAGAAGAAATCCACCGTTTCATTGACGAGCTGGACGTCAGCGAAGCCGTCAAATCCGAACTAAAGGCCATTACCCCTCAAAACTACACGGGAAATGCCCTCGGATAGAAAAGAGCAGCCGGTCAAAGGGGAAGACTATTACATGGATCCCGGTGGTCTTCTTGTATTCACCGAGAAATACCATCTCAAGCGAGGCTATTGCTGCAAAAACCAATGCCGGCACTGCCCTTACGGGAAGCGAAAGAAGAAAAAACAGGGCTGAGTATCTCAGGGCCCGGCTTTACTCGCCCTGGCCGAGCGAGAATGCCGGCTCTCCATCCAGATAATAGAGATTTTCCGTTTTGATCAAATCAAGGCCGCAGGCCAGCACCTGCCGCTGCAGCTCGATTATATCGGCCGGAGAAATTTCTGCATAATCGTCTGCCGCAAAGCGTATGCGCCAGTGGTCGGAGTGGTAGGTCTCGGGAAAGCCCCCGGGAAAGACCTTTGTGCCCCGATTGGTAATAATCTGCATTTTCAAGGCTCCCGCCCGGCAATTATTAAGGATTTCCGCCAGGCGCCCGGCATCGCGGTTGTCTTTGTCCCAGTCGAGGAAGATATCCACGCCCACCAGCTTCTTTTCGGCACGGGGGGTGGGTTCTGCTTCGGGTACGGTCATGGTGCCGCTGCCGGCATAATCTACAACGGTCAGTTTTCGCGGACTTTGATCGAGGCGTTCTATCACCGCCTCGGCAAACTCGCGGGTGCCCACCAGGCGGGTGCTGGTGTAGGTGTCATAGATGTCTGCCGTGTGGATTCCATCCTCTATCGTACGCAACCAGGCATTGTGCACCCGGGTGGCATGCGCGTTGAGTCCGACATGTACCAGCATCTGCACGGCAGCCAGCAGCAGGCCCGATGGGTTGGCTTTGTTCTGCCCGGCAATGTCGGGTGCCGAGCCGTGAATGGCTTCAAACATGGCATAGTTACGTCCGATGTTGGAAGAGCCGGCCAGCCCTACGGATCCGGCTATTTGGGCGGCAATGTCCGAAATGATGTCACCGTAGAGATTTTCCGTCACAATGACATCAAAAAACTCCGGAGTATCGGCCAGACGGGCCGAGCCGATGTCGATGATCATATGATCGGCTTCGATTTCGGGATATTCGGCCGCAATGCGGTCGAAGGTTTTATGAAAAAGGCCATCGGTCAGTTTCATAATATTGTCCTTGCTGAAGCAGGTCACCTTCTCGCGCTTGTAATGGCGGGCATATTCGAAAGCAAAGCGGATGATGCGCTCGGAGCCCGGTCGCGAGATCAGCTTCAAAGCCTGTGTCACTTCACTCGATTGCTGATATTCGATGCCTCCGTAGAGGTCTTCCTCATTTTCACGGACAATGACGGTGTCCATTTTGGCATGGCGCGTAAAAACATAAGGGTGATAGGCTACGCAGGGCCTCACGTTGGCATAGAGGCTGAGCATTTTACGCAGGGTCACATTGAGGCTTTTGTAGCCGCCCCCCTGCGGAGTGGTGATGGGGGCCTTGAGCAATACCTTCGATTCCCTGATTTTATCCCAGGCGTCCGGCTCCAGCCCCGAACTGTGCCCTGCTTCGTAAACGGCTTTTCCCACCTTAATCTCATCATACTGCAGCGGAGCTCCGGAAGCCTCCAGCACACGAAGGGTGGCTTCCATGATTTCCGGGCCGATGCCGTCTCCGCGGGCAATGCATATTTTTCTTTTTTCCATCTCTTTCGTTTTGCCTGCGAAAATAAGGCGAAGCACGATCAATCGATGATAAATTGAGTGAATAAATACTAATTCCGTATGGGCCGGAAAAAAGGAATTTCTTCCGGCATTTTGAAAAAGAAAGCAGGGAGAAATTCACGCCCCGGTATCCCCTGATATTTTTGGCGCTTTGCTACCTTTGAGCCCTCATAATGAAATGCTTAATCCATAAATGAAAATCGTAATAGCCGGAGCAGGCGAGGTGGGCTATCACCTGGCTCACCTGCTGGCCGAAGAATCCCACGATATTTTGCTTATCGACACCGATAAAGCAAGATTGGAATATGTGGAGCACAACCTGGACCTGATGACCGTAACGGGCGACTCCACTTCCTATGCCGTGCTGCAGCAGGCCGAAATCTCCAAAGCCGACCTGTTGATAGCCGTCACCTCTTCGGAAGCCACCAATATTGCCACGGCCATTATCGGGAAAAAGCTGGGAGCACGGCAAACCATCACGCGCATCAACAAGATGGAGTACCTGATACACAAAGACATCCTTGATCTAAAAGACGTGGGCATTGACGAACTGATCTCGCCCGAATCACTGACCGCACGGGAGATCAAATACCTGTTAAAAGATTCGCTTTCCACCGATTCCTTTCGCTTCGAAAACGGGAAACTCGTTTTCACGGGCATTCAGATAGGAGCAAGCTCGCCCCTGCTGGACAAAACACTGGCCGAGGCCATGCAAACGATACCCGAAAGGCGCTTTGTCATCATCGCCATCAGCCGGGGCAATCAGGTGATCATTCCGAAAGGCGATACCCGCTTCTACCCCGAGGACCGCATCTATTTCATCACCATGGAAGAAGGGATGGAAGACTTAATGAAGCTGAGCGGCCGTCATAAGCAGCAGATACGAAAATTAATGGTGCTTGGCGGCAGCCGCACGGGGCGTCATCTGGCCCGAAAGCTGGCCCGAAAGTATCAGATCAAGCTAATAGAAAAAGAATATGAAAAGTGCCTGCAACTGGCCGATGAACTGCCGGATGTGCTGGTCATACATGCGGATGGGAGTGATGTGCGCACCCTCGAAGAAGAGGGCATCGCGGATACGGATGCTTTTGTAGCCGTAACCGGCAATTCGGAAATCAATATCATCTCTTCGCTGGTTGCCAAAAATCACGGTGTGAAGAAGACCATTGCACTCGTGGACAATGTCGACTATCTGAACCTTGTGCAAAACATCGGTATCACTTCGCTGATCAATAAGAAAGTCATTGCGGCCGCATTCATCTTCCGCTATATCCGCAAAGGAGACATCGTAGCGCTTACCAACATCCACGGACTGGATGCGGAAGTGCTGGAATTTGAGGTGGGCAAGTCCTGCAAAATTACCCGCAAAGCCATCAAAGAGCTCCACTTTCCGCCAGATGCCGTCATTGGCGGTGTGATCCGCAGGAACAACGCAATCATACCCTCGGGTGACCTGAAAATAGAGGAAGGCGATAAAGTCGTGATTTTTGCACGTACGGATTCGATTCACAAAGTGGAAAAATTCTTAAAATAAGGCATGAACAATACGGGGCGTTTCAGTTGGAAGATCACGGCTTCGATGCTGGGCATCCTGCTCATGCTGGTCGGGGGGCTGATGCTGACAAGCCTTGCCTGGTCTTTTTATTATGAAGAGTCGTCATGGGAAGCCATATTTATTTCTTCGGCCATAACGATAAGCGCGGGGCTGGGGCTCTGGCTCTACGGCCGCTCCAGGCAGCACACCGAGATCCGAAAACGCGAAGGATATCTGATTGTCACTCTGGGCTGGGTGAGCATGTCGGTATTTGGCTCGCTGCCCTTTCTCATCAGCGGTGTCATCCCGCATCCCGTGGATGCCATCTTCGAAACCATGAGCGGCTTTACAACTACGGGGGCTACCATCATTACCGACATTGAAGCGGTGCCCAAAGGGCTGCTCTACTGGCGCAGCCTGACCCACTGGATCGGAGGCATGGGCATTATCGTGCTGACGATTGCCATCCTGCCTCTGCTGGGCATCGGAGGCATGCAGTTGTTTGTGGCCGAGGCACCCGGCATATCGCCCGACAAGCTGACCCCGAGGATTACCGAGACGGCCAAGCGGCTCTGGATTGTCTATTTTCTGCTCACTTTCCTCGAAATGACGCTGCTGCGCATCGCTGGCATGAATTTCTTCGAAGCGATTAACCATGCCTTTGCCACCATGGCCACTGGCGGATTTTCTACGCGCAATGCAAGCATTGCAGCTTTCCCCTCTCCCTTCATACAGTGGGTTATTGTGATATTCATGTTTCTGGCCGGCATCAATTTCACTTTGCTTTATTCGGCTTTTGCCGGCCGTCTGGGGCGCATCTGGAAGAACGAAGAATTTCGCTTTTATACGGCCATCACCGTAGTGGTCAGTGCGCTGGTTTCTCTCTCGATTTATTTATATTCCGATCTCTACAACCTTGAAGAAGCCTTCCGGGCCGGCACATTTCAGGTCGTGTCCATCCTCACCACCACCGGATTTGTGAGCGCTGACTACACACAATGGATACCCCTGGCGGTTTTTCTGATTTTTATTCTCTTCTTTTTCGGAGGCAGTGCAGGCAGCACGGCTGGAGGGATAAAAATAGTAAGGCACCGCGTGCTGATCAAGAACAGCATCCTCGAGCTTCGCAGGCAGCTGCATCCTTCGGCTGTCATTCCCGTTCGATTCAACGGCAAAGCCATCTCACCGAACGTCACCCACAATGTGACCGCTTTTGCCCTGATTTACGTCATGATTTTCTTTGGCGGATCGGTGATTATGTCGGCCTTCGGAATGGACTTTATGACAGCCACCGGCAGTGTTTTGGCCACTTTGGGCAATGTGGGGCCCGGCTTCGGAGGCGTGGGCCCTGTAGATAATTATGCCTGGATATCGTATGAAGGCAAGGCTTTTCTTACCTTTCTGATGCTATTGGGACGCCTCGAGTTGTTTACCGTCCTGATTCTTTTTACTCGCTATTATTGGCAAAACTCATAGATCATGCAAAAATTTGCAGTTATAGGCCTCGGAAGATTTGGCACCACATTGAGCCTTTCGCTCTCCGAAAAAGGGGCGGAGGTCATGGCCATCGACAAAAACCCCGAGCGGGTGGAGTTTGTAAAGGATGATGTCGCTTTTCCCGTGGCGCTTGACTCCACCGACATCAAAGCGCTGGAATCGCAAAACATACGCGATTTTGATATCTGCATTGTGGCCATCGGGGCCGATTTTGAGAGCCAGGTGCTCACTACCGTCAATTTGCTGACCCTGGATGTGCCGCATATCATTGCGCGGGCCATGAACGATACCCAGCGCCTCATCCTCGAGCGCATGGGCATCGAAGAGATCATACTGCCGGAAGTGGAAATGGCGGAAAAACTGGCCGAAACACTCCTTCAGCCCGAGCTTAAGGCTTTCCTCAAGCTGGCTGACGATTATGAGATTGCGGAGATCAATGCCGGAAGCAAACTGGCAGGCAAGTCACTGCGCGAACTGGACCTGCGCAAACGATTTAATATCAATGTGATTGCCATTCAAAGAAGCGACTCCGACCTTGACAATGACAGTGATAAAAAGAAAAAAAGACTCCTCGGTGTAACCGACCCCGAAATCCGGCTGATTGAGGAAGACGTACTGCTCGTGATCGGGAAGGAGAAAGATATTAAGAAGTTTATCGACTTATACATTCAATAGACATGGGTCGCTTCGAGAACATGAAAGACCGGATTAACTTTCTGGTTTATGATTACAGCGAGAAGGTCAATGTCTTCCTGAATCGTTTCATTTTTCTGGTGTCTGTCATCGCCCTGGGCCTTCTGGCCTACTACGTGGGCTTTCCGCTCCCCGATGCCTATGAGACCGTAGCCCGGCCACTCATGGACCTTTTTCTGCTGATCTTCTCGCTTGAGTTTATTTCCCGCTTTCTCTTTCACATCAGGCGCGGGCACTTTATACGGTCCAATATTTTACAAACCCTGCTGGCCCTGCTGATTATCGTAGAATTGGTCTCCCACTATTTTTTCGGATTTTCGATCTTCCAATGGGGCACCTACCAGTTGGTGGGGAATTCGGAGAACGGCTCCTATCACATCATCCGCCAATTTGCCATCCTGCTTTTTGCCCTGACGGAGATATTCGGGCAAAGTCAGAAGGTTTTTAATTTTTCCGTTCGGCCTGCCGTTCTCTTCTTGCTCTCTTTTGCCGGGCTCAGCCTGGTGGGCGCTGTGCTGCTCACTTTTCCCGAGATGACAGCCTCCGGCAAGGGCATGAACTTTCTCGATGCGCTTTTCACTTCGACCAGTGCCACCTGCGTCACGGGGCTCATTGTAGTCGATACGGCTACTTTCTTTTCTATAAAAGGCCAGCTCATTATCTTAGTTCTGATGCAGCTCGGAGGGATTGGCATCATCACTTTTGCTTCCTTTTTTACCGTTTTCCTGCGCCAGGGAATCGGCATTCGCCATCAGCTTGCCATTACCGATATTTTCGGAACGGAAAACTTCAAGACATCGACCAACCTGCTGAAGCAGATCGTACTCTTTACCGTTATCATAGAGAGTGCCGGAGCATTTATTCTCTATACCCAATTGGGAAACGATCCTTCCGAAAGTTTCTACCAGCAACCTTTTTTGCGCTTGTTCTATGCCGTTTTTCACTCGGTTTCGGCTTTCTGCAATGCCGGGTTTTCTCTTTTCTCCGACAATCTCATGCACGGGAGCATTATTCACAACCCACTCCTGATGATGGTGATTGCCCTCATGATTGTCTTGGGAGGACTAGGATTTCCGGCCCTGCGCGATCTTTTCAGTCCGGCTGCCATCCGTAGGCGAAAAAAACTAAAATGGAAAAAACTGGAGATCAATACCAGCATTGCCCTTTATTCTTCCATTACGCTCATCGTCAGCGGAGCCGTTCTTTTCTTCCTGATTGAACGCAGCGCTGCACTCAAAGATATGCCGGCACCCATGGCCATTGTTCATTCCATTTTCCAGTCCGTCACCACACGTACGGCCGGATTCAATACAGTAAATATCGCTGCGCTGAGCATTCCGAGTATTATTTTCTTTCTTTTCCTGATGTTTATCGGTGGCTCTTCGACCAGCACGGCCGGAGGGGTCAAAACATCTACCTTCGTAGTGATCATCCGCTCGGTGATGGCCGTCATACGCAATAAGCCGGAAGCCGACATTCGCAGAAGAATGTTGTCACAAAACCTTATCTACAGAGCACTGGCCATTTTCGCTTTTGCCGTTATGTTTCAGTTTACAGGCATCTTTCTTTTGTCGCTTACGGATCCGAAATTCCCGCTTTCCGATGTCATTTTCGAGATGGTCTCGGCATACAATACCGTTGGCCTCTCCAGGGGCATTACCTCCGAACTTTCAAGCTATGGCCGGGTCATTATTATTGTTTTCATGTTTATCGGACGGGTCGGATCGCTCACTTTTGCTTTTGCCGTCAGTTCGGGACATCAATCAAGGGCTTACAGCTATCCGAAAGCACACATTACCGTAGGATAAAAAAGAGGGCACCCCTCAATGTGAGTGCCCTCTTGCTATTTGTTTAAAAGCCGTCCCCGGCAATTACATTCCGAGAAGCTTTTTCACGCGCTCCAGCCCTTTGTCCGTGAGGCGGTAATAAGCCTCGGAGCCCACTTTTGAGTTTTCGAAAAGCTTGCCGGATTTTAGGTTATTTCTAATGAAAATGCTGGCATTCGAAAGATCAAATCCGTTGTTTCTGAGGATTTTTGAAGCTTCACGTACTCTGAATGCCTGCTTGTCTGAATTCAACTGAACATAAAACCCGGAAAGCAGGGCCAGGTCGGTTTTATTCAATTTGCCCGAAACCATATTGATCCACTCTTTAAAGTCTTTGGGCAGCTTGGTGGATTTAGTTGTTTTGCTTGCCGGCTTGGCAGCTGCAGGAGCAGCCGTGGCAGGTGCTTTCTTGGCAACTCTCCTCGATTTAGCCTTGATGGCCGCGGTCAGAGTGGCACTCGGAGCCAGCGGTTCATCTGCTGCCTTCTTCGTTTTCTTCACTTCTTTTTTTGCTGCAGGTGCTTCCTTAGCAGCCGGTGCCTCAGCTTTTACCACTTTTTTCTTTGTTACGGCTTTTACAGGCTCAGCCACTTCTTTTACAGGTTCTTCCGCTTCGGGCTCAAGCACCTTCGTTGCCGGCTCTACACCGGCAATTTCTTTTTTTGCACTTTCCCGTATTTGGGTTCCGAAGAGCCCGAGCTGGGAAGTAATCAACGCATATTGCTCTTTTACAAAGCTTTCTGACCCTTCCAGAGATATGTAAAGGTCACCCACTTCGATATCAATTCTTGCATTTGACATGTTAATAGATTTATAACAGTAATTAAATAAATATTATCGATACAAATATAAAAGGTATTCTTCTATTTTATTTAAAAAATAACACTTCGCTTGGATTTATTTATTTAATTTTCGTTAAGAGGCTGCTTTTATTCGATTATTCCCCGTCAAAACCCATCGAAACGGGGAATATTTATGATATAAATCATAGAGGCAGAGTGCAAGGAGTAGTATTTTTGCGCAAAATCATATCAAGCCATGTCCAAAGCATTTAAAAAGAAAGAAATCGGGGGCAAGCCCCTGCATCCCGAAAGTCTGATGATGTCTTACGGCTACAATCCGGAATGGTCGGAAGGCGCCATCAAAAGCCCCATTTTTCAGACTTCCACCTTTGTGTTCAAGTCAGCCGAAGACGGCAAGGCATTCTTCGAGCTGGCCCTCGGCAAGCGGGAGCCGAAAGCCGGAGAAAAGCCGGGTCTTATCTACAGCAGGCTCAACAACCCCGACCTTGAGATACTCGAAGACCGCCTTACCCTGTGGGACGGAGCCGAAGCCGCTGCCGTTTTTAAGAGTGGCATGGCTGCCATCAGCACCACTTTTATGGAATTGCTGCAGCCCGGACAGGTGATCCTCCACAGTGATCCGGTCTATGGCGGAACCGATCATTTTCTGAAACACACCATGGCGAAATTTCAGATAAGGGCTTTGGGCTTTAAAGAAAGCATGGGAGAAGAGGAATTGATGGACCTGCTGAAAAAAAACCGGGCAATGGACAAGGTGGGGATGATCTACATTGAGACACCCGCCAATCCAACCAATGCCTTGTTTGACATCGGGCGCTGTGTAGAACTGGCCCGCAGGCTGAGCACGGAAGAGAAACCCGTGTATGTAGTCGTGGACAACACCTTCCTCGGGCCGCTGTGGCAGCATCCCCTGCAACTGGGTGCCGACCTGGTCATTTACTCGGCCACCAAATACATCGGAGGACACAGCGATGTGATTGCCGGTGCCGTATTGGGCTCTGCCGACCTCATCGGCCGCATCAAGGTGATGCGCAGCCAGTTGGGCAGCACCCTCGGCCCCTGGACCGGCTGGCTGCTGCTCCGAAGCCTCGAGACCCTTAAAATCAGAATGAACACCCAGCTGCACAATGCACGCATCATTGCACACTGGCTCAGAACTCATCCGAAAGTCGAGCGCGTGCATTATCTCGATGAACTCGAACCCGGCAGCATGGCTGCTGAAATCTATCGCAAACAGTGTGACGAACCCGGTGCCATGATCAGTTTCGAGATCAAAGGCGGAGAGAAAGAAGCTTTTGCTTTTATGAATCACCTCGAGCTCTTTCACCTGGCCGTCAGCCTGGGATCGACCGAATCGCTGGTAGAACATCCGGCTACCATGACCCATGCCGGTGTGGATGATGAAGAGAAACTGGCATTTGGCATTACCGAGCGCCTCGTGCGCCTTTCGATCGGTGTGGAAGACCCCGATGATCTGATTGCCGATCTGGAAAACGCATTCAGACAGGTTTAATTAAGCATTTGTAAATTACAACTCATGAACAAGATGACCGCAGCGCAGGCACTGCAACGTCTAAAAAGTGGTGATAACGTGTACATACACAGTGTAGCCGCTGCTCCGCAGCAATTGATCAAAGCCATGACGGCCCGTGCACCCGGGGTGAAAGGGGTCAACATTTATCAGTTGCATACCGAAGGGGAAGCCCCCTATGCCCTGCCCGAATATGCCGAAAGTTTTCATGTCAATTCTCTATTTATCGGCCCCAATGTGCGCAAAGCCATCAACGAAGGACGCGGCTCTTATATTCCCGTTTTCCTCAGTGAGATGCCTCAGCTTTTCCGGAAAAACATCATTCCGCTGGATATTGCACTCATCTCCGTTTCGCCCCCCGACAAGCACGGCTACTGCACCCTTGGCCCCAGTGTTGATGCCACCCGTGCTGCCGTTGAATCGGCCAGCATTGTCATTGCACAGGTTAACAAGCATATGCCTCGCACCCACGGTGACGGGTTCTTGCATATCGACAAGATCGATTGTGTGGTGGAGTATGACGAAGCCATTCCCACGGTGGAAGGCAAAGCGCTGAATGAAACCGAAAAGGCCATCGGGCGGCACATTGCCGGCATGATTGAAGACGGATCGACCCTGCAAATGGGAATCGGAGCCATCCCCAATGCCGTGCTGGCAGCACTCGGGAATCACAAAAATCTCGGGATTCACACGGAAATGTTTTCCGATGGTGTGATCCCGCTCATTGAAAAAGGTGTGATCAACGGCAAGCGAAAGAAAATTCACAATGGACAAATCGTTTCTACCTTTGTCATGGGTACGCAGAAATTGTATGACTTTGTGGATGACAACCCCGAAGTAGTTCTGCTGGACTGCGAATATGTAAATGCAACCAGTGTGATTCGTCAAAATCCGAAAATGGTAGCCATCAACAGTGCGGTCGAAATCGACCTGACGGGACAGGTTTGTGCCGACAGCATCGGTTCACGGATGTACAGCGGAGTAGGCGGGCAGATGGACTTTATCCGCGGGGCCTCCCTCTCGGAAGGAGGCAAACCCATCATTGCCCTGCCATCGGTTACCCGAAGGGGCGAATCGAGAATCGTACCCTACCTGAAGCACGGGGCCGGAGTGGTGACAACCCGAGCCCATGTTCAATATGTGGTGACGGAATACGGCATTGCCAACTTGTACGGCAAATCCATCGAAAAACGAATCCGGGAACTGATCCGCATAGCCCATCCCGAACACAGGGAGTGGCTTGAAAAAGAATCTGTGGGATTAAAGGCCCATTAACCCTAAATTGCAGTATGATGAATAAGTGGATTTTTATAGTGTGCCTGCTTTTCGCATCCTTAGGCAGCAGCGCCCAGCAAAAGCAACTCATTTCGGGGCCCATGCTCGGCTATACAGCCCATCACGAACAACTCATCTGGCTGGAAGTGAGCCCGGAAGTGAAGGATCTGGAGATTGTCTATTGGCCGGAAGAAAAGCCGGAGAAAAAATACAGCCGGCACTACCTGGGCCCTCTGGGCCGGTCTTACAATCCGGTCAAAGTTGTTCTCACCGGCCTAAGCATGGATACCCGCTATCATTATGACATTTTTCTGGACGGAACAAAAGCTGAGAGCGGACAGGAACAGGCCTTCCGCACCACCCGCTTGTGGCAATGGCGCGAGCCCGCCCCCGATTTTTCCTTTCTTTTCGGCAGCTGCATGTATGTCAATGATCCGCCCTTTGACCGCCCCGGAGACCCCTACGGACAAGGGCTCGGGATGGTGGAAACAATGGGCCGGACCCCTTCGGATTTTATGATCTGGGGAGGCGACAATGTCTACCTGCGAGAGGCCGATTGGAGTTCTCTGGACGGCATCTACTACCGTTATTCACACGACCGAAGGCAAAAAGAACTGGCCACGCTGCTGGCCAGCCGGCCCAACTTTGCCATCCCCGATGACCATGACTTCGGGCCGAACAACAGCAATCGCTCATGGAGGCTGAAAGAAGAAGTAAGCCGGGTATTCAAAGAATACTGGGGCAATCAGAAAATGGGAACTCCGGAAAATCCGGGTCTCTACAGCAGCTTTGAATGGAGCGACTGTGCTTTTTTCCTGCTCGACAACCGCAGTTTTCGCTCTCCGGAGTTTTATCATGACAGCAGCGGAGTGAAGGTAAATAAGACCTACCTCGGTGAAAAACAGATGCAATGGCTGAAAGACAATCTGGCCAGCTCCCGGGCTCCTTTCAAGTTTATTGTTTCGGGCAGCCAGGTGCTCAACACCGAAGGCCGCGGAGAGTGCTTCTGCCACTACCCGGCTGAATGGCAGGAACTGCTTGAATTTATCCGGGAATACCGGATCAACGGAGTCATTTTTCTTTCGGGCGACCGCCACTACTCCGAAGTGCTGAAATTTCAGCAGAGCGGGATCTATCCGATTTATGAAATCACCTCTTCGCCCATCTCCTCCAGGCCATATTATTCGATAGACAAAGGTGACGAGGCTGCCAACCCGCTGCGGGTGAAAGGAACACTGAGCAATCAGCTCAATTTCATGAAGCTCAGTGTCAGCGGTGAACGCTACAGAAGAGTGTTGAAGGTGGAAGACCTGGATGCCGAAGGAAAGCTACTCTGGGAAATTGAGATTCCGGAAATGGAAGTAAAATTCATACGAAAGTAAGCGCGCTTCCTTATTCGTAAAAGGTGATGGTAAAAGTAGTGCCCCGGCCCACGGCACTCTTTATGTCAATCTCCGCACCCATCGATTCAATTTGTGATTTTACGAGGTAAAGCCCCATGCCCCGTCCATCCTTGTGTGTATGAAAACGCTGGTACAATCCGAAGACCCTGTCGCTGGCTTTCATATCTATTCCCATACCGTGGTCTTTGATCGTCAGCACCACCGTATTTTCTTTTCGTTTGCTCCTGATTTCGATCCTTGGGTTTCTTCCCGGCTTGCTGTACTTGATGGCATTTTGTATGAGGTTGAAAAAGATATTGTTCAGATAGCTTTTTACAGCGGTCACCTCCGGGGCCGCGCTGAAGTCATGGGTGATCTCGGCCTTGCTTTCTTCAATTTCGCGCGAAAGCACCGTGAGAACGGGATATAGCAGCTCCTCTAAATCGAGCGGACTTTTGGGGTTGCTGCCGCTTTTGCGGGCCACCAGTATTTCACTCAAATCTTCTATCACCGTATTCAGCTCTTTGCTTGTGGTGCGCAAACGCCTGAGCACCTCCTGTATGAGTCCGGCATCATCGGGCTTGGTATAGGCCAGGTCAACCAGGCCCAAAATGGAGGAAACCGGTGATCGCAGATTATGCGATACCACATAGGCAAACTCCTGCAAGTCTTTGTTGTGCTTTTCCTGCTGCTTCATGAGGCGCAGGCGGTCGTTCTCCACTTTCTTGCGCTCCGTAATATCACTGAAGATAGCCTGCACGGCCGGTTTCCCGTTATAGATGACCCGGTTGGCGCTGCCAATGGCATACATGATACTGCCGTCCTTGCGTATCAGCCTTTCCTCGGTTTGGCGAATCAGCCGGTCATTTACAAGCATCTCGCCAATGCGACCTTTTACATAGGGTTTGTCATCTTTGTAGATGAAGTCATCAATATTCTTTTCGAGGAGGTCTTCCACCGAATCAAAGCCCATGGAGCGAATGACCTCGCGATTGGCAAATTTCACCTTGCCTTCCTGGTGCACCACAATGCCCACGGGGGCATGCTCTACCAGGTCTGTATAGAGGCTGGATTTTTCTTCCAGCATGGACATGGTTTTTCGCAATTCCGAAATATCCGTGATCGAGTAATGAATAAACTCATCCACCCCCTTCAGCTTCACCTTCGTACACTGCACTTTGCCCCACTTTGTTTGCCCTCCTCCGATTTTAAACTCTTTCTCCAGCACAAAATGCTGATCCTCGCTCAGAAGGCGTTCAAGCAGCTCCTTTTCCCTGCTCACATCTGTGGCCCGGGTAAAGTCCCACAAGCTTTTGCCGCTCAGGTCCTCCTCTTTGATTTCCAGAAATTCCAATGCCGAGCGATTGGCATAAACAAGGCGTGCATCCGAACGGAGCACCATCAACCCCGTAACGCTTTCATGAATGAGTGCCGGGAACAGGCCGTCAGCCGACATAGATGCCTCGGAAAGAAGTTCCAGTATCTGCTTTTCCCGGAGTTTCAAGATCAGCATCTTTTCCCCGGAGTAATTGATTTCCCTGTGCTCCACCATGATATAGCTGGGCGTAGACCGACTCTTTAGCGGAAGAATGCCGTGCAGAGCATCCGGATTCTCTTTTTGCTCTAATATTCCGTTTAGAATTTTAAGATTTTGAGCGCCTCCTATGATATTTTTTATTTGTTCAAGCGCCTGCAAAGGCCCGTTCACTTCAGCCAAGAGCCCCTGATTATCAATGGCATCGACTATGCGCTTTTTCCTGTCCAGCAAAAGGACGGTACGGTTGTCATCGGCAAAAAAAAGTCGGAAAGCATCGGTTAATGCGCTCACATATATTGGATTTGAGTATTGCTAAGTTAATAAAATTAGAAAGGAAAAGCTCCTCTTACATTGCTAATGAAAAAATACTGATGTTAGAACAAGGTGGCCTGGCCGGCTTCGTCCTCCTTCTTTTCCTCTGCCGGGTTTTCGTCAGCAGGCTCTATTTCCCACTCAATCACCGTACCTGATCTTACAAGGGTTTCGCTTTTGCGCGCATCTTTTTTTTCCAATTCCCAGTCAATGACCAGTTCACTGCCATCCCCGTTTCCGTTCACCTCTTCCGCGGCAGGCGTCTTTTCTTCCTTCTCGGAGAGAAGTGTCTTTCCCTTGTCTGCGCTACCCTCTGCACTGTCTTTGTCCTTTCCGTCCGGCATTTCGGGATATTCCTCTTTTTCCAGCTTGATTTTTTTGACGGAACTCCGCTCGCCCAGTTGATTGCCTACTGCGCGCCAACCCTTTACATCTATAAAATCCGAAAGCTCTATTTCCTTCCGTACCCCGGTCTTTTCCTTTCCTTTTATCTCTTCATAGCTGACCCAAACCCGGCTGGCCAGCGATGCGATCACGGCTTTCGAACGCTTGTGCTCGGTGATGAAAGTAAACTTCTGACCCACCGAGCGGGTCTCGATCCGGAAGCGCTTCACATAATATTTGCTGCGTTCACCATCCAAATACACCGTTGACACGACCATGTCTTCCCTGAATTTCTCAATGCAAAGCAACTTTTCAATATCAAAGCGATTGACCAGGTCCGCATTTGTCTGAACATAAGTCCCGTCCCGATAGAGTGCCAATATGGTATCTCCCGTATCAAATTCACCAAGATATTTGCCGCGCTCTTCGGTATTGAGGCGTCCGGTGTGCATGTCAATCCATATTTTCAGTCCTCCGATGGTCGAACTTCCTTTTTCCTTCAATTCTATTTTTCGCACCGGATAGCGGGTTAGGATATTCCCTTTGGCACCCCGGCCCTTGATATCGATATCCGCAAAATCGAATTCAAATATCTTTTTCCGGGCGCGGCTTCCCTGGCTCAGATACACATTGACAATCTCCGCTTCACCGTTGGGATTGGCCGTGAAATAGAGTATCTTATCCTTCTCGTTGCCGGCTGTAAGCACATAATCCTTATCCCGTGTAATCGACTTGACCGCAAATCGCTTGACATAGCTGATTCCCTTCTTGCTGTCACGATATATCATATTGTACGTGGTGCGCTCATCGCCTTTTTGCCAAACCGAAATGTGAATTATGTTTTTCCCTACAAAAATTTTGTCCCCGACTCTGACGACCTTCATCGTGCCGTCTTCTTTGAATACAATGACATCGTCAATATCGGAACACTCCGAGACAAACTCGTCTTTCCTGAGGCCCGTACCGATAAATCCCTCCTTGCGGTTCACATACAATTTGGCATTGGCCGCCACCACCTGCGTGCGGTCGATGTCTTCAAAGCTTCGAATCACGGTTTTGCGTTCTTTTCCTTTGCCGTATTTCTCGAGAAGATGCTGAAAATAGCGAATGGTATAATCCGTGAGGCCGGCCAGGTCCTCCCTGACTTGTGCAAGCTCTTCGAGCAACTTGCGCATGGCCTCATCGGCTTTGAAAATATCGTATTTTGATATTCGCTTGATGCGTATTTCGGTCAATTTCACGATATCTTCCTCGCTCACTTCACGGTAGAGTTGGTCCTTGAAAGGCTCGAGACCCCTGTCGATAGTGGCAATCACATCAGGCCAGGTTTCACACTCTTCGATATCGCGGTAGATGCGCTCTTCAATAAAGATGCGCTCCAATGACGAGTAAAAGATTTTTTCTTCCAGCTGCTTCTTTTTGATCTCAAGCTCTTTCCCCAGCAATTCGCGGGTATGTTCCGTGGATATGCGCAGCAACTCGTTGACATTCAGAAATACGGGTTTGTCATTCAGAATGACACAGGTATTCGGAGATATCGACACTTCACAATCGGTAAAAGCATAGAGGGCATCAATGGTGAGGTCGGGCGATGTATTGGGTGGCAATTCGATTTCAATTTCCACGAACTCAGCGGTGTTGTCTGTCACCTTTTTAATCTTGACCTTTCCCTTGTCATTGGCTTTGATGATGCTGTCAATCAGTCCGGTGGTGGTGCTGCCATAGGGAACACTTTTGACCAGCAGTGTACGCTTGTCTTTCACTTCGATATCGGCCCGCACCCGTATGCGGCCTCCGCGTTCCCCGCCATTGTAGTTGCTGAAATCGGCCGTGCCGCCTGTCGGAAAATCGGGGAGGATACGGGTTTTCCTGCCATTGAGCACATCAATAGAAGCCTTGCAGAGTTCCCTGAAGTTGTGGGGCATGATCTTGGTTGCCAGCCCCACGGCAATGCCTTCGGCCCCCTGTGCCAGCACAAGCGGAAACTTCACCGGAAGTTGCAGGGGTTCTTTCTTGCGGCCGTCATAGGCCAGCTGCCATTCCGTGATTTCGGGATTGAAGACCACCTCTTTGGCAAATGCCGAAAGCCTTGCTTCGATATAGCGGGGAGCGGCCGCGCTGTCGCCCGTCCGCACATCGCCCCAGTTGCCCTGGGTTTCGATAAGGAGCTCTTTTTGCCCGAGGGCTACCAGGGCATCACCGATGGCCGTATCGCCATGCGGGTGATACATCATGGTCTGTCCGATAATGTTGGCCACTTTGTGAAAGCGTCCGTCATCCATTTCACGCATGGCATGCATGATCCTGCGCTGTACGGGTTTCAATCCGTCATAAAGTGCCGGAACGGCCCGCTCGAGAATGACATAGCTGGCATAATCCAGAAACCAGTTCTCGTACATGCCGCCAATGGCGGTCGATGATTTCAACCCTGTGATTTCGTTCTTTTTATCTTCCATCGCTTTTTTCTTCACCGGCCCATTTTCATGCCGGTTCTTCTATCAGGTCTTTTTCTACTTTAAGTCTTTCGATGATAAACTGCTGTCGCTCCGGAGTATTGCGCCCCATGAAGTAGCGCAGGAGTTCCGGCACGGTACTGTCTTTCTTCAAAATGACAGGTTCGAGACGAATATTGTGACTGATAAACTGCTTGAACTCGCCCGGGCTTATCTCACCGAGGCCTTTGAACCTTGTCACTTCGGCACTTTTGCGGCCCACTTTCTCCATTGCCTGCCGCTTTTCCTCTTCACTGTAGCAATAGTAAGTTTCCTTCTTGTTGCGCACTCTGAAAAGGGGTGTTTCCAGAATGAAGAGATGTCCGTTTTTTACCAGATCGGGGTAAAACTGCAGAAAAAATGTAAGCAGAAGCAGACGTATGTGCATGCCGTCTACATCGGCATCTGTGGCAATGACCACCTGATTGTAGCGCAATTCATCAATCCCGTTTTCGATGCCGAGGGCATGCTGCAGGAGGTTGAATTCCTCATTTTCGTAGACAATCTTTTTGCTCAGGCCATAGCTGTTCAAGGGCTTGCCGCGAAGAGAGAAGACGGCTTGTGTCTGTACATCGCGGGCTTTGGTCAGCGAGCCGCTGGCACTGTCGCCCTCGGTAATGAAGAGGGTAGACTCGAGGCGTCTTTCATTCTTCTGATTGTTGAGGTGCACCCGGCAGTCGCGCAGTTTTTTATTGTGGAGGTTGGCCCTTTTTGCCCGTTGGTTGGCCAGTTTTTTAATGCCCGCCATCTCCTTTCGCTCTCGCTCGCTCTGCTGAATTCGCTTGAGGAGGGCTTGTGCCACCTCCGGTGTGCGGTGCAGAAAATTGTCCAGCTCTTTGCTCAGAAAATCGACAATATAGCTGCGCACGGGCGGGCCGTCCGGGGCCATGCTCGTAGACCCCAGTTTCGTTTTCGTTTGCGATTCGAACACCGGCTCCTGAATGCGCACGGATATGGCTCCGATGATGGAAGCCCGCACATCCGTGGTGTCGAAATTTTTCCCGTAGAAGTCGCGGCAGACCTTCACAATGCCCTCCTTGAAGGCTGCCAGGTGGGTTCCTCCGTGGGTCGTGTTCTGCCCGTTGACAAAACTGTAATACTCTTCTCCGTAGTGGCTGCCGTGGGTCAGTGCCAGCTCTATGTCTTCTCCGCGCAGGTGAATGATGGGATATCGCAATTCTCCTTCATCGCTTTTGTCGCTGATGAGGTCTTTGAGGCCGTTTTTGCTTTGAAACTTCTGCCCGTTGAAGCGAATCGTGAGGCCCGCGTTGAGGTAGGCATAGTTCCAGAGCATATTTTCCAGATGGTCGGGATTGTATTGATACTTTCTGAAAATATTTTCGTCCGGCACAAAAATCACCTCTGTTCCGTCCGGTTCCGTGCTTTTCTCCAGGCGGTACTCCTTCTCAAGCACGCCCCGCTCAAAGACGGCCTCCTTCACTCTTCCGTCTCTGAAAGAACGAACCACAAAGCGCGTACTCAATGCATTCACGGCTTTGGTACCCACTCCGTTGAGGCCTACTGATTTCTGAAAAGCGGCCGTATCGTATTTTCCCCCGGTATTGATCTTTGATACGCACTCCACCACTTTTCCCAAGGGGATGCCCCGCCCGTAGTCCCTTACCCGCACCTGCTTGTTGTCAATGCTTATCTCAATCACCTTGCCGTAGCCCATCATGTGCTCGTCAATGGCGTTGTCCAGCACCTCCTTCAGCAAAATATAGATTCCGTCTTCGGGTGCGGAGCCGTCTCCCAGCTTGCCGATATACATGCCCGGACGAAGACGGATATGCTCGCGCCAATCCAGCGATTTAATGTGTTCTTCCGTATAATTTCCGTTGGCCATAAATATCCTCAGTCTTTTTTCTCTTTTCCCCCGCTGCAAGGCCGGAAACCAAGCCCCGGGGTAAGGATAAAAATAAGGTGCGGGGCAATCTACTGCGATTTAATTTTACACATCTTTCCGGCACGGTGTATACAAGCGTGACCCATGGTAAAAACGTTCATTCTTTCCTCTCATTGCAATGTGTAATTTTAAGGCATGTACCGCGACATAAGGCTTGTGATTGAGCACATAGAAAAACGCAACAGGAACTATCGTTTATTTTGGGCCATTCTTCTCTTTCTCACCGGGCTCATCCTTTCGGGATATCCCCTGCTCCATCGCATTGAAGCGCCTGTCTTCTGGTTGTGGAGCGGTTTCGTATTTATGCTCACGGCTTT